>PWSY01000074.1 GCA_003563055.1 Anaerolineaceae bacterium
ATCCCTTGAGACCCTGCACTTTTGTTATCGCCGCTGTCAGCGTGGTTTTTCCATGGTCAATATGCCCCATTGTGCCCACGTTAAGGTGCGGCTTTGAGCGATCAAATTTCTCCTTGGCCATATAAATTATCTCCTTAGTTAAAAGCCTCGTTCTTAATTATCGATAAATAAAATTTCGGCAGAAAGCCCTCAATGGGATTTGAACCCATGACCTCATTCTTACCAAGAATGCGCTCTGCCGACTGAGCTATGAGGGCAGCCGATCCGACTGGAAGCCAGGGCTGCCAGAAATGGACGGTGTTGGATTCGAACCAACGAAGGCTAGTGCCAACTGATTTACAGTCAGTCCCCGTTGTCCACTTGGGTAACCGTCCTGGATCAAGCGAGTTTGTTACCCGCTCGAGACCGGGATTCTTTATCTAAAATCAATCCCGATCGCCAACGTGCAACCTGAGCCGATGATGGGAATCGAACCCATAACCTATCACTTACAAGGCGATTGCTCTACCATTGAGCTACATCGGCAAAAACTCATTTGTTAAACTGCAAAGCGCCATAAGACTGCACGATTATACCAAAGCCTTACTCTAAACGCAAGACTTTTATTGCAACCGTATTCCCATGCAGTGTGATTTATGAGTCTATCTGATAAATTTGTAAAGGTCAAGATAAGATGTCATAAAAAGTGGTTTCCAGTCTCAAATTCAGTGAGAAATTGAACGGGAAATTTACAAAATATTGGGCTAATCAATCGAAGTCGTCATATCACCCCCCCCATTTACCTTGCAGACTGAGCAGTTACTAATAATTATCATAAAGGCAAGCTCATATTTAACAGTATAATTTCACCATGAAAGACCGTAAACGTATTATCCTCGCAATAACAGGTGCCAGTGGTGCCATCTATGGGTTCAGGGCTCTGGAAATGCTCAGTTCCCTTGATTACGAAGTCCATCTTCTCTTGAGCCAGGTTGGTACCCAGGTGATCGCACAGGAATTAGCCCTATCCACGGACGACCTGCTTGCGAAAGCAGACTATTATTACCATCCAGAAGACCTCAGCGCCCCAATCGCTTCCGGTTCATTTAATACCTGCGGGATGTTGGTGATTCCATGTTCAATAAAGACCCTGTCGGGGATTGCCACCAGTTACGCTGATAATCTGGTCGAGCGGGCGGCTGACGTGTGTCTCAAAGAAGGCCGGCCGCTCCTGCTGGCAGTCCGAGAGACACCCCTGCACCGCGGGCATCTGCAGTTGATGACCCTGGCAGCCCAGTCTGGGGCGATTATTTTCCCCCCAGTCCCCTCGTTTTATCATAAACCTGATTCGATTGACAGTATGGTGACCACGACTGTGGCCCGTATGCTGGCCCGCGTGGGTATTGAGAATGATTTTTACCAATCGTGGGGAGAATAGTAAATCCGACCAGACAGGTTTAAAGGATGAACCTTAGATATTCCCGGCTCTGTCAGATGGTTTCCCCACCCAATTTCAGTAAAGCTTTTTTCATCCGGTAGTTATTTTCCAGCAAACAATGGATTTCCATCGAGACATGAAGATTCTTTAATCCCTTGCAGGTTGCTTTATTTAGCAGGGTGATACTAGCCTCTCCTGGGTTTTCTGGCCTCATATCTGGGGCCTTCATTTTATTAACTGCTACCGCGTTTGAGAGATAAATTCGTGCGTGCTATAATCAAATAGCGGCCATTTCTTTAATATGTAATGAAAGGCAGGTTATGATGAAGAGAAGGTTTTTGATAATTGTTTTGCTATTGTTGTTGGCTGTGATTGCTTGCGGCGGTGGCACCGGCGGTTCAGTGACCGGTTCACGAGAATCATGCCAGGTCGTCAGCGGCACGGGCACCTGTGTTGGCAGCTATAACAGATTATCCGGCATCTATACCCATAAAATTGAAACCGAATTCTATCAGGAAGGTGACCTGGTTGACATAGACGCCTTATTTTCTGTAGAAAGCGGCCGGATGAAAATTTCTTTCGAGGGCCCTGATGGCATGGTAGTGACAGCGGAGGTAGCACCAGGTTCACCCGCGTCGCTTTCCGGGATGGCTGTCGTTGATTCGTTTACGCAAGAAAATTTTATCCCGATAAAAATGGAAGCCCTCAACGGCAATGTCGAAGGGATATCCTACACCATAGATTTTAGATATCCATAAAGTAACTGCTTAGTCTGGAAGGTAATTAGGCGGTTTGGTGTGGTGGTTTTTGATCATTATCAGATCATAAAAATGAGGTGATTATCAAAGAAGGAGCAAATCAGTGGCAAAACTTGACCCCGAACGCCAAAAGAAAGCTAAGACTTACGCACGGAAAAAACGCCGCATTTGGCTGGTAGACCAGGCTTTCAGCCTGCTGTATGCCCTGCTGTGGTTGGTCACTGGCTGGTCAACATCACTGCGGGCCTGGCTGGATGGCACCATGAACAGCGAGTGGTTAATTATCGGTGTGTTTGCGGTGATTTTTGGTGGTGGGTATTTTCTGATCAATTTACCCATTAATTACTTCGCGGGTTTTATTCTACCCCACCGGTTTGAGCTTTCTACGCAATCCCTTAAAGATTGGCTGATAGATCAAGCCAAGGGACTGGCAATCGGTGCCGTACTGGGCTTGTTTCTGATCGAAATGGTGTATTTTGCGCTTAGAATGACAGGTGAATCCTGGTGGCTGTGGGTCACAGGTGGGATGCTGATCTTCAGCGTGTTATTGGGTAACCTGGCACCGATATTGATAATGCCTCTGTTCAATAAATTTACACCTCTGAGCGAGGAGCATGCTGATCTGGCTGAGCGGTTGATTGCGCTGGCAGAAAAGGCCAACACCAAAGTCAAAGGTGTTTTTAAAATGGACATGTCACGGCGAACCCGTGAAGCAAACGCAGCTTTGATGGGAATAGGCAATACCCGCCGTATTGTTCTGGGCGATACAGTTATTGAGAATTTCTCTGCCGATGAGATTGAAACCGTCCTGGCCCATGAACTGGGACATCACGTTCACCATGATATTCCCTGGCTGATTGGTTTTGGCACCCTGATCACAGCTGTGGGATTGTACCTTGTTTCACTCGCCATGAATTGGGCCATTGGCACCTTTGATCTGATGGGGGTTGCAGACCCGGCCGGGTTACCAGCATTGATCATCTTATTGACCCTGTACCAGCTTGTTACCATGCCAATTGAGAATGCATTCTCTCGCTGGCGTGAAGAGCTGGCAGATGACTATGCCCTTGAGGCAACTGATAAACCACAAGCCTATGTTTCCGCCTTCACACGTCTGGCAAACCAGAACCTGGGAGAAGTCGATCCGGAACCCTGGGTGGTGTGGCTGTTCTACAGCCATCCTCCCCTCAATGCAAGGATTGCCAAGGCCGAAAGTTGGGAATAGTCGGTATGTCTTAATTTCGATCTGGATTTATCTTCTTATGGTCATGAAAGCTACGGCACTGGCGCACCCCAACATAGCCTTCGTTAAATACTGGGGGTTTCGTGATGAGCATGACAGGATTCCAGCAAATGGATCGATCTCAATGAATATCGGGTGTTTATCTACCAAGACGGCGGTTGAGTATTCTCAGAGTTTCAAGGAAGACAGGTTTGTGTTAAATGGTGAGGCTGTCACTGGCCGGGGATTGTTTCGTGTTCAGCAATTTCTGAATCGCATTCGGCAGATGGCTCAAAAAGCTGTCTTTGCATATGTGGAAAGCGAAAACAATTTTCCTGTCGGTACGGGTGTGGCTTCCTCTGCCTCAGGATTTGCAGCTTTGGCGTTGGCCGGCACAGCCGCATTGGGGTTGGCGCTTTCTGAAGATCAACTTTCCAGCCTGGCCCGCTTTGGTTCTGGCTCCGCTTGCCGATCGATCCCGGGAGGATTTGTTGAATGGCAAACGGAAGCACGGACGGGTAAATCATTTGCCCATTCGATTGCCCCTGCAAACCACTGGAAACTGGTGGATTGTATTGTGGTATTGAGTGAAGATCATAAATCCGTTGGCTCGGAAGATGGTATGCGTACAGCCGGGACAAGCCCGTTACAGCAAGCCAGGGTTATGGATTCTGAACGTCGTTTGGATTTATGCCGGACTGCCATTTTGACACGGGATTTTGATACCCTGGCCAAAGTCACCGAACTTGACAGCAACATGATGCACGCGGTGATGATGACATCTGAGCCGCCTCTTTTCTACTGGCACCCTCAATCTCTGGAGATCATGAAAGCGGTCAAGGAATGGCAAAAGGATGGGCTCGAAGTGACTTATACGCTGGATGCGGGCCCAAATGTACATGTGATCGCCACCCAGACGGATGTGGGTGAAGTTCTTGTGCGTTTAAATCAATTTCCGGCTGTGATTGATATTCTCAAGGGGGTTCCTGCCGGGCCAGCCCGTTTGTTGAGCTCTGGCTACCAGGCTTAGCTTGCGAGGGTATAATTAACCTCTAAATTTCTATAAGAGTCCCTCTTCCCAAAGGAAACTCGGGCAGATTAAGCAAAAAGGTTAAAAAAATGAATGTTGTTTTACTGATTTTACAGGTGATATTTGTTATCGGTGTGTTGATATTCTTCCATGAATTGGGCCACTTTCTGGCAGCACGTTCTGTAGGTGTGCCTATTGAAGAATTTGGCTTTGGTTACCCACCACGGCTGGTAAAGCTTGGTGAATGGCAGGGCACAGTCATTTCTCTGAACTGGATTCCCTTTGGCGGTTTTGTACGGCCAAAAGGCGAGGCAGACGAAACGATTGAAGGAGGGATGGCGGCCGCGCCAGCATGGAAACGACTGGTGATCGCGCTTTCAGGGCCAGTGATGAATTTTCTCATCGGTATCCTGATATTGGTGCTGATATATAACTCGATTGGTTCGCCCGCCTCTGACCAGGCCATGGTCACCCAGGTTGCACCAGGGTCTCCTGCCATGGATGTTGGTTTGCAGTCCGGGGATATTATCCTAGCAGTTGATAATCAGGAAATTGAGGATATTAACCACTTAATTGAGATGGTGAATGACAATACGGGCAAAGAAATCAGTTTGATTGTCGAACGCGAAGGCGCGGTCTCAACCGTGACCATCGTCCCCCGGGAGAACCCACCCGAGGGTCAGGGTGCTATGGGTGTGGGGTTAAGCAATCCGCTCAAGCCGACCCCCATCCACAAATCCATCGGTTATGCTTTTGAAGCCACTGGTTTTATTATCCGTGAAACAGTTCTTTTACCTGCCAGGTTGATCAGCGGCAGTATCGACCCTGCGCTGGCACGACCGGTAGGTTATAAAGGCATTTATGATATCTACAGTCAGGCGGTTGAGATGGATCAGGAAATGGATCTGCCCACTGCTGAGCCTATCCCTGTTTTCACATTGTCCATCATCGCCAATATTTCACTGGCATTAGGAATTACCAACCTGTTACCCATCCCTGCCTTAGATGGGGGGCGGATATTATTCACACTGCCTGAGTTGATCTTTGGTAAGCGGATTCCACAGGAATGGGAAAATGCTGTTAACACCGTTAGTTTTCTGTTGTTGATTGTCCTGATGGTTGTCATCACCGTCCTTGACTTCACGAGTCCGATCGTCATACCAAGATAAATTTATGAAGAGGTATTCATGATGGATTCACCGGAATATCATAAAGATTTTGAGTTTGAAGAAGTTAAGCAAGCGCTTTTAAACGCAGATGCGCCTTTTCCAACGGCCATGATGTATTACTTCTCAGATATTAGCCGGAAAGACCTGAGTCGGTTAGAAGTGGTGTGGCCAGATGTGTGGATAGAACGTCGTCGGGGACTGTTGGAAGACATGGAAAGCCTGGCGGAAGGTGACACGCTGCTATTTTTCGATCATGTGGCCATCATGTGCTTGGAAGATCAAGATCCTGTTGCCAGAGCTACAGCCATTCGTCTCTTGTGGCAATCACATAAGGAAGAATTAGTGCCGATGTTCATCAGGCTTTTAAAAAATGATCCTGAATCGATTGTCAGGGCCGCTGCTGCAACGGGCCTGGGCATTTTCGTTTATCTTGGTGAATTAGAAGAAATTAAACAGGCAACTTATAAAGATGTGTTGAACTGCCTGATTAACGTTTATCTGGGTACGGACGACATGTTGGTGCGCAGGCGCGCCCTGGAATCTTTAGGGTATACCAGCCATCCTGAAATTCCAGATTTTATCCGGCGTGCCTATAATTCCAATAACGAGGAATGGCTGCAAAGCGCCTTGTTTGCCATGGGCCGCTCTTATGACCGTCGCTGGACGAAACAAGTCCTGCGAATGTTTGACCATCCCGATTCCCTCGTACGGTATGAGGCGATTCGTGCAGCAGGCGAACTGGAAGCAGAAGAAGCACGAGAGCTGATTTTTGACCTGCTGGAAGAGGGCACAGATGATGACGACATCTATTATGCCGCCATCTGGTCGCTCAGCAAGATTGGCGGGCATGGTGTTCGATCGCTTATCGAAATGAACCTGGAGGAAACGGAAGACCTCGAAGAGATCCGATTCCTTGAGGAAGCCCTTGACAATCTGAACTTCACAGAACAGGTCAACCTCTTTGATATGTTGTATATTGAAGACGATGATCTGGATGCTTGGTTGGATGAAGATCAGGATATTGAGTAACGCCGAAGTAATTTCACCTTTCTTTCGAAATTTAGAATCTGGTCAGGGATCACCCTGTAATCGGGTTGAGTTTTTAAGTTATGTCAATTACATTTGGCGTGGCATTATTGAGTTTGGTAGAATCAAATAAACATGACACGAAAGACATAGAATGAGTGAGAAACAGATAATTCGAATGCATGCATTTATTAAGGGCCGTGTCCAGGGAGTGGGGTTTCGCTATTTTGTTTTTCAGGTTGCCCAAGACCGTGATATTACTGGTTGGGTTCGCAATCGCCGTGATGGTAGTGTAGAAGTTACCGCAGAGGGGCATCAGGATGACCTGAATGGGTTCTTAGCTGATCTGCGCAAGGGCCCAATCAGTGCTGACGTGCAGGATGTGGATTATACATTCACTGAGGTTGATGGGAAGTCAAGAAAATTTCAGGTTCGGGCTACTGTATAAATACCATTCCTAATCGATTAATTCTTCCAGGTTTACTTTAGGAAAGGCCACTTTCGCGAAAGTTTTGCCGCCTGTTTCCAGCGGGGCGGTCAGGTCAAAACCGACTTTGGTCGTTTTGTATGTGCCGGGTGCGGCGCTGGGATCAAGGGAGGAGCCACGTTCCCGACCCAACATGACCAGGTCCCGATCCGCCTGGAAACGGGTGGCCATGGCCCATTCAACGGAAAGGGGATCATAAATGTCGATATCTTCATCAACCACGAATATATGTTTGCAAGAGTGATGGCCGCGGGATGCTGCTTGGATGGCTTTTTGGCCATCGTCCTCCCTTTCTTTGCGAATTTTTATGATGGCATGCAGCCAGGAACACCCACCTGGATTGATATTAACATCCAGGCATTTCACAACCTGGTTTACCTCGCGAAATATGGTTGGCTCCCGGGGCATCCCCATCAAGAGTTTGTGCTCCAGCCCGCCAGGTAACAGGGCATGCCAGATGGCATCCCGTCGATGGGTGATGCATTTGACTTCGAGCACAGGCTCCTGGCGGATGACATCCTGGGTTTCTGTCAAGTCTACAAAAGGGCCCTCAGCATGTCGGCGGTCTCTGTAAACAGTCCCCTCGATAACAAATTCTGCCTCAGCCGGGATTAATAAATTGGATGTTGTTGCTTGTACGACTGCTACGGGTTCAAGGGCATTGGCAATTTCGAGTTCGTTTATTCCGATCTCGACAGAAGTTGCTGCCGCGACCAGGATGTTGGGCGCGACGCCAATACACAACGCAACATCAACGGCCCCCTGGTCTTGAAGGAAACTATCGAAATTTCGGGTCTTGACAACCCGCACGGCCATCTCGGTCTTGCTGAATTGCATACAGCGGTGAAAATCCATATTCTGACCATGTTGGGGGTGCCCGGCGATCATCACAGCAGAGCTGATGTAATTGCCGCCGTCGCCTTGACAGTGGAATAGAATCGGCAGTTCGTCAAGGTCTGGTTTTTTAACGATCACTTCTTGGCAGGGGGCATCATTTATTGTTTTTGGCGGTGAATACCCCTCAATGGCATTTGAGAGGGTAGGGATGATGTCATCAATCGCTATGCCCAGGTAGCGGGCAAAGGACTCCTTGGTGCAAAACAGATTGCCCATCACTGGAAAGGACGATTCAACCACTTTTTTGCAGATAACCGGGTCAGGTTCCAGGGCGTGTAAAACGCCTGCCAGTTGATAATGCTTGGAAACCGGTTTGTAGATACTTTTCAAGCAGCCTTGTTGATCAAGTTTTTTAAAATAATCTCTCAGTGACATGCTTATCCTTGGCTAGCGAAGTATGATGACATTATAGCAGGGAATAATCGCTGGAACCGAATCGATTTGAGACTTTGTTGAAGCGACTGATATAAAAAACCCATTATGCCGTAATGGCTGGGAATAAATTTGTCAGGGTTTCTTTAATGAAGCTTATTGATGGATGAGAGACGGGTTTGAAGGAGTCAATAAGACTATGGCAGTGCGCGGTATACGATCATGGGACCAAGTATGGTTCTCAGGTGGTTAGCTTGATGGGCATTGCGTTGGCTTTGCCTGGTCAAGTATTAGTCAAGGACCGCTTTCTGAAGAAATTTGCGGTGCTGGTTTTCCTGTTTCAATTTCAGCGAATTAAATACTGGTTGATATGATTCGGTATAATATCACAGATGTACGGGCAAAAGCTTTATTCGGTTGTGACTTTATATGATTGCATGCAGGATCCTGCCACATTGGCCTGGCTTGTGCATACCAACATCGCCCTGCCAGGGGAATTGCCACCTGGACGGTACCCGACGCCTTCCGAAATTCGCAAGGTGATTGAAGGCATCCCAGGACTTCGTACAAATTACCTCATTGCCGATTGTGCCTGGCAGGCGACGCTCACCAGTCGGGAAGATATCTGCTGGGCAAGCCTGCAGATCAAAAACTACACAGGCAACCCGGATGAACCACATTTTTTCATATTTGATTCTGGATGGGATGAGATAATATTGACTGTAACCAGCCACCTTGCAAAACTCTGCGGCCCTTTAGTACTGCTGCATGACTCTGGTGTAGCACCACAAGTGGTGACGTAAAAAGCCTAAAGGTATGCTCTTGATCGATTCATGTCTCCGAAGTGGTCTCACGAGCAGTTTTATAAGCATCCAGGGTGCGTTGGCGGGCAAAAGCGTGGTCTACGATCCGATGGGGATAATCGGTTCCCAGCTTGAAGGCGTATTTTTCCGCCTCTTTTTTTGAAAGTTTCCAGGGTTCATGGCGATATGCGGTGGGCAAAGCGCTTAATTCGGGAACCCATTGGGCGATAAAGGCGCCATCGGGGTCGAATTTATGGCTCTGGATGACAGGGTTGAAGATGCGGAAGTAAGGGGCAGCATCCGTGCCGGTGCCAGCCGACCATTGCCAACCACCGTTGTTGGCGGCCGGGTCGCCATCGATAAGGTTTTTCATGAACCAATCTTCACCGGATTGCCAATTGATCAGCAAGTCTTTAACAAGAAAAGAGGCGACGATCATTCGACCCCGGTTATGCATCCAGCCTGTGTGTGAGAGCTGACGCATGCAAGCATCCACAACAGGATAACCGGTCTGGCCCTGTTGCCAGGCTTGAAGATCCTCTGCTGATTGGCGCCATTGAATATGCTGATAGTCCTCACGAAAAGGGGCATTCACAACAAAGGGGAAATGATACAGGATGGTTGTGAAAAAATCCCGCCAGACAAGTTCATTTATCCAGGTGCGGATCTCATGGCGTGGTTTATCTTCCCTGGCCTGGAGGGAGGCGATTTGGGCATTGCCAAAGGCCTCCCGGGCGGATATCAATCCAAAGCGAAGATAGGGTGAAAGCCGCGATGTGCCGTTCAGGTCTAAACGGTTACGCAAAGATTGGTATTGGCGGATATTGTGTTTCGCAAATTCGGTCAGGCGTTGTTGGGCTTCTTTGGCAGTGCCCATGAAACCAGGAACCGGTTCACTTTCTGGCAGCCTGTCCGATTCGATCTTGACTGGTAAGGGGGGGAGTGTTTTTGGTGCAGGGAGACAGTCAGCGGGGGTGGGCAGGGGCTTTTCGTGCCATTTGTTCTTATAGGGCGTATAGACCGTGTAGGGATCACCATCCCCTTTGAGGACATCCTTTGGATGGCGGAGCACCACGCCAGGGAAAAGTCTCAGGTCAAAAACATTGGCAATTGCTTGATCGCGCTGGCGGGCAAAGGGGGTGAAGTCTTCATGAGCGAAAATTGCATCCGCCTCACATTCATCAGTAATTTTTTGAAACGCATGAAGGGCAGGGCCCTGGCGGACGACCAGTTGACTTCCCAGGGCCTTAAGCTGCCGATTAAGGTCAGACAGGGCCTGCAGCAGGAAGGCTTTGCGTTTTGGCGCAGCATTATCCATTAAGTTGGGCTCGATAATGAAGAGAGGGATAAGTTGATCTGCGTGTTGCCGGGCAGAGTCAAGTGCCTCGTTGTCATGAATGCGGACATCACGCCGGATCCACCAGACATTTGTTTGGCTCATATGGTCTCCTTTTTAACTTGATTGTACTTTAACACCCTTTAGGTTCGAAGGGATGTACGATGTTAACAGAAATGCCGCCCGGAAAGCGGGCGGCAAATTTCTTTGGCCGTAGCACCCTTATCGAATTCTACCGAGGAGGGGTGCCACAGCCTTTGTTAAGTAACTACTACTGTCTAACATTGTACACCACCTCCTCTTTTCGTGGGATCGCAAGTTATAATGCGAGAAGCGAGCAGGTTTATTATTTTGTGATTATAGTATCACACAATCCATTTCGTTTGTCAACTGATTGCATAGGAGTGCCAGGGGCAAATTGTTTATACTTTGCAAATAAAAATAATTTGAAGCCCTATTTCACGGAGAGTGAATTTGCTTGTTCTGTTATAATTAATTATTGTTAAAGTGATATTTTGAGAGGTAGGCACATGCAATATCGTCAATTTGGTTCATTGGATTGGAAAGTTTCAGCGCTGGGATTCGGAGCAATGCGTCTGCCAGTGTTAAGTGATGACCACAGCAAGATTAACGAGCCTGAGGCAATGAAAATGATGCGTCATGCCATTGATGCTGGTGTCAATTATGTCGATACAGCCTATACCTATCACCAGGAACAGAGTGAGCATTTTGTGGGTAAAGTCTTGAAGGATGGCTATCGAGAGAAAGTGCGCCTGGCGACCAAAATGCCTTGCTGGTTGATTAATGAAAAAGCGGATTTTGACCATTATCTGGAAGAACAGATGAACCGCTTGGATGTGGATCAGCTTGATTTTTATTTATTACATGCATTAAATAAAAAGCAATGGCAAAAATGTCAGGAACTGGGTGTGGTCTCCTGGGCAGAGAAGCGCATGTCAGAAGGCCTTTTTAATCATTTTTGTTTTTCATTTCATGATGAATACCCGGTTTTCGAAGCGATTGTGCAAGCTTATGACAATTGGGCGATGGCACAAATTCAATATAATTATGTCGACGTAAATTACCAGGCTGGTCGGAAAGGGCTGAAACTGGCTGCAGATCGAGGTTTGGCAGTGGTGGTGATGGAACCCTTACGAGGCGGCAGGATAGCCAAAAACCCGCCGCCAGCGTCTGTGGCCCGCATGTGGGAAAAGAGTGACCGTAACTGGTCGCCTGCTGCCTGGGCCTTCCATTGGCTTTGGGACCAGCCAGAAGTTTCCACAGCACTCAGTGGGATGTCGAAGATGATTGAGGTTGAAGAGAACCTGGAAACCGCTTCAGGATCAACCGTTGAGAAGTTGACTGCAGAAGACCATGCCCTGATTGAGAAAGTGCGGGAGGTTTATTTCTCATTGGCACCGATACCCTGTACAGAGTGTGAATATTGCCTGCCCTGTCCAAGTGGTGTAGCCATCCCCCGCATCTTCAATATCTATAATGATTCTGTTGCCTATGAAGCCTGGAATAATGGTCGAAATTCTTATAATGAGTTTATCAAAGCAGAGGCACGGGCGGATAAGTGTGTTGAATGTGGTGAGTGTGAAGAGGCATGTCCACAAAACATTAAAATAATGGATTGGTTGGCCAGGGCTCATGAAATGCTGGCAAAGCCAAAGGAATGATGAGAGCTCATACACACCTGATCATCCTGTGAAGAACCAGACTCGCATATCCGCAAGTATTTCCATGAGCTATCTATTTAATACAACTTTTACCCATAATTATCGTAGATTGATGTAGAGCGCCCGTGGTTGTCACCCTTAATATAAACGTCCGATGAACTCAGGCTATGAATGACTATGGTAAAAACACATAAATCTAATCGAGAAACATCACCCTGGTTTTGGGCTCTTTTAGCTCTGGCTGTTACTTTGACGGTTATCTGGTTATTTCTGACACCAGATGGATTGCTGGGAAAAGCAGACGCAATTGGTTATTCTGTTTGCCACAGGATTGATTTGAGATCTTTCAGGATTGGTGACAGACCCTTGCCGCTTTGTGCTCGATGTTCAGGTATGTTCCTGGGGGCGGTCTTGGGGTTGGTCTACCAGATTGCGCAGGGAAGAAAAGGTAAGATGCCGCCGGTTGCAGTTTTGGTTTTGTTTGGCTTTTTAGCATTGGCCTGGGCCCTGGATGGTTCCAACTCCTTTTTGATGCTGACACCTGTCATCCCATCCCTTTACCAAACCCAAAATTGGACGCGGCTGGTTACGGGAACGGGTATGGGTATGGCCATATCAGCAGTTGTTCTGCCAGCTTTTATACAAACCATGTTCATGCGCTGGGAGGACAGATCCGGGTTAGGTGCTTGGCGCCAGGTTTTGGGGTTATTTGCTGCAGCTGCCGTGATGATTGGATTAATTCTGCTTGAAATCCCCTGGATTTTATATCCACTTTCATTATTAAGTGCAGCAGGTGTGCTGATTCTACTCATTATGATTTACAGTATGGTGCTGGTAATGTTATTTAATAGGGATAATACTTATCATCGACTGAGGCAGCTTTTTATGCCTTTGTTGGGTGGTTATACCCTCGCGCTCATGCAAATCGGGTTAATTGATCTGTTAAGATATTTATGGACGGGCACCTGGGCAGGGTTTAATCTATTTTGATTATCAGTTATAATTATAAGAACTAAGGTAACTACTCAACCCCCCCCAATTCTCCTGCGGACTGAGCAGTTACGAACTAAGAAAGGAAGAGAATGGATATTATAGCGGCATTTGGTCTTTCAGCCAGTGCAGGACTGAATGCCTATATTCCACTTTTGGTTGTATCGTTATTGGCGCGGTTTACAGATTTTATCGTTTTGTCAGAGCCCTGGCAGGCGCTTGAGAGTTGGTGGATTATTGGGCTGCTGATCGGATTATGTCTGATTGAGTTCTTTGCAGATAAGGTCCCGGCGGTCAATCATATCAACGATATTATTCAAACGCTTATCAGGCCGACCGCTGGTGCAATTCTTTTTGCCGCCAGTGCCAATGTCATCACAGAAATTCATCCGGTCATCTCGATCGCAGCCGGTTTACTGGTGGCGGGCAGTGTTCATGCTGTGAAATCAGTCCTTTTCCGCCCGGCCGTAACGGCAACCACGGGCGGTGCTGCAGATGTACCGGTGAGTATTTTGGAGGATGTTGTGGCCACGATGGTTTCTTTACTCTCGGTCATTATTCCGATTGCTGTTGGCGTTTTTTTCCTGATTGTGGCCGTTTGGGTCATTTGGTGGCTTCGACGGCGTTCTTTAAGAAAAGAAAACCGGGCCTAATTCATTATTAGCCTGATAATGTGATATATTATAAACACTAGACAATAAGATAAGGAGATTGCGATGTCATATCATGATTATGGTCAACCCCCACCTCCCGGCTATGGGCAACAGACTTCTTCACTTGCGGTGATCAGCCTTATTTCTGGTATAGCCAGCTTTTTCATCGTACCACTATTGGGCGCTATAGCGGCAATCATCACGGGTAATATGGCTAGGAAAGAGATCCGTCAGAGCCGAGGTCGCATCACGGGTGATGGGATGGCAAAATGGGGGATGATCCTGGGATGGATTAATATTGTACTATCTGCTATTGGCATCTGCCTGGTCGTACTTACGTTCGTCGGTGCGGTGTCGTTACCAATTTGCCTTGTGCCGCTAGGTTTTATGAATTGGTGATTTTATCCATTTTTTATTTTATAACCTGAGGAGGTATTCATGTCCGAAAACTTTGAGAACGTTTCTGAAGCACCTGAATTTTATGACGCTGCCCCTGAAAAAAAGAATAATAAGACTTTGTGGATCATCATCGCGGTTGTGGCGGTACTGCTTTTGTGTTGTTGTTGTTTAGCCGCAATGATATTTGGTTTGATTCCTGCTGTGGGCGGGTTAGATGAATGGCTGTTTGAATTGACCCCCTGGCTGAGCATGATCTAGAATACGGGTTCTAAAATTCTTATTGCAAAGAGGCGCGTTCAACGCGTCTCTTTGTCATTGTGTATCGCTGTTACAAGCAGGCCAGCTTCTGCCAGCGCTTTCAATCGGTCCAGCCCTTGTAGTGCTTTTTGGCGGACTTCTTCGGTTAAATTGAGGGCATCAAACTCAGCTTGATCTAAAATGAGGTAGCGACTATCCGGGTAAACCAGTAGGTCTAGTGCCAGGTCGATATAGCTTAACTTCCCCGGTTTGAATTTTGCCGGGGTGGTCACGTTGCAATACCAGCCTTTTAAACGATCATCCTCCCGATCGTGAATCTCGAATATATTGAACCATTGATCTTCGTAATAGCGTTCTAAGAAGCGATCATTTTCACGTAAAAAAATGTCGTGAAATAAAAGGTCACTGCGATTGAAGAACGCTTCGATGAGCAAGCTGGTTTTTCCGCGTGCTATGATTTGCCCCTGGTAACGCCAGTTCTCTTCTTGCTTTGTGTTCAATTTAATTACCACCACTATATTTGGATCTGTAAATACCATCAACCCTCTCCATTTTTTAGACAGAGCACATCTGTTTCATGATAGGTGACGCTAATTTTATCGCCAAATCGAGCCGGTTCAGGGAGCATGACCTGGAAATTAGGGATATCGGCATTGATTTTCAGTGTGATGCGATACATTTCTCCCTGGAACACCTGATCAATTACTTCACCGTGAATCTTGTTGGTTCCATGCTTAGGATTATAAATGGCGTGGTTAGGTCTGAAGAGGAGAGCAATGTTCTGACCTTTTTCAGGTTCCTGACTGTTACAATGGGCCTGGATGGTCCCCAGTTTGGTAATAACAGTCAGGGGTGATTTTTCAATTACCTTGCCACTGATCAGGTTTCCAAGGCCAAAAAATTTTGCCACCCATACATTGCGCGGATGATGATAGAATTCGTGCGGTTTTCCGCTTTGCAGGATGACTCCATCATGCAATAGTAACAGGCGATCCGCAATGGCAAATGCTTCCTCCTGGTCGTGGGTGACATAAATGGCAGGCACTTTTGTCTCGCGCAAGATTCGGCGCAACTCCTGGCTGAGTTGTTCGCGCAGGGTGCGGTCCAATGCGCCCAGGGGTTCATCCAGCATCACCAGACGTGGCTCAGGCGCCAGGGCGCGCCCCAAGGCGACGCGCTGCTGCTCACCGCCTGAGAGTTCTGTGACCTTGCGATCAGCAAAGCTGCGCATGTTTATGGTACCAAGGATGTCATCAACCCGCTGAGATATTTCTGGTTTTGGGATGTTTTGCATTCTTAAACCAAAGGCGATATTTTCCGATACATTACGATGTGGAAACAGGGCATAATCCTGGAACATCAATCCAAACTTGCGTTGGTGGGCAGGCGTTTCACATAAATCCATGCTTTTCCATAGAACAGCTCCTCCTTCTGGTTCTTCAAGCCCTGCAATGATTCGAAGCAAGGTGCTTTTGCCACTTCCTGAAGGTCCCAATAGGCAAACTGTTTCGCTCTCTTTTACATCAAAGGAGATTTCTCGTAAGAGGGGTTTTCCCTGGTAAGATTTTGTGATGTTTTTGATTTCCAGCATTAAAGAATGTCCTTACCTGGCAGATGGATGCGGTCAATCACAAAGATACCACAAGCACAAACGAACATCAGTATGGTCGACATGGCCAAGGCCTGACCGTAGTTCAGAGCCCCGGGTTGTGAGATATAGCGGAAAATTGCGACAGGCATGGTGGGGTACTCTGGCCTGGTAAGAAAGGTGCTGGCGCCAAATTCACCCAGTGAAATTGTCATGGCAAAGATGATACTGACCAAGATAGCAGGTGTGAGCATGGGCAGGTCAATCTCTCGCCAGACCCGGAGCGGGGAGGCCCCCAGCACCCGGGCGGCATTGCGAAGTGATGGGGGGATATTATGCAAGGATGGGCTGATCGTCCTGACGACAAAAGGCAAAGCGACCAGGCTGTGGGCGATTGGCACCAGGATCGGGAAACGAAATGTGCTAAAGGGCGGACGCGTAAAGACAATAATGAAGCCCAGACCAAGGGTAATGGCTGAAGCTCCTAAGGGAAGCATCATTAAAGGATCTAAAACCTTGTTGATGGGTGACCTTTGCCACAGACCGTAAGCTACCAGGAGTCCCAGGGTTACGGTGATGAGGATGGTGACGGCAGCAAAAATGAATGAATTCTGGGCGGCGGCTATGGGGGGCACGTAGAAAAGACCACCTCGTCTGTCTACCCATAGCTCACGATAAAATTGTAGGGTCAGTCCAGATTGAAATTCTCCTCGCTCACCTCGTATGGGTTCCAGCTTCACGAAGGATCGCAATGCCAGGGATGCCAGTGGTGCGACGAGTAGTGCAAACAGCGAAATAATCAGAAGGATCACTACCAGTCGTTCGAGCCCTTTGCGGGGTTTCCGCACACCCATTTCTTGAGAGCGAGGGGTGATGACCAGTGTCTTTTGGCTGGTGAGCTGGTTGTGCCCGGTGGTAATAAGCAATGTACAGGTCAATTGCAAGATGGAAAGGATGCCAGCAAGGGGCAGGTTAAGGAGATGTAATGCCTGAACATAAATTTCGACTTCGAGCGTCCTGAAGCGCGGCCCGCCCAGCATGAGGACCACACCGAAACTGGTGAAATTGAATAAAAAGACCAGTAAAGCCCCCGCTAAAATCGAGGGTCTCAGCAACGGTAACGTGACCTCCCAGAAAGTGCGCCACGGGTTTGCACCCAGCACTTTAGCCGCATGGTGAAGGCGAATGTTCTGCTGTGCCCAAGCGTTACTCACCACGCGGATGATAATGGTGGTGTTGTAGAAAACGTGTGCAACTAAAATAGCGCCAAAAGTGTTGAGGAATTGGATCGGTGGCCTTTCCAGGTTTAGCAGACTTATTAAACCCAAATTAAGCCAACCACGTGGGCCTAATAATGCGTTGAAACCAGCAGCAACCACAACGGTTGGGAGAATGAATGGGAGGGTGGTTAATATTTTGAGGGTTTTTTTACCTGGAAAACGAAACTGGGTGAACAACCATGCCCCGGGCAGCCCAAGGATCAGGGTCAGCAAAGTGGATAGGCTGGCCTGGGCGAAGGTGAACCTGAGGGGCACCCAAAGCCGATTAAGATTTAGGGCAGCCAGGTTAAAGCCCCACTCTGGCGAGATGAGCAGATTGAAGATTGCCAACAATGGCTGGTAAAAAAAATAGCCAAGGTAAGCTGCTGGCAGGAACCAGAACATGAGTGCCCGCCAGGTGGGGTTTTTAATCCATCTATGCCAGTGAGCTGTCAGCGTTTTCAATTCAGTACAGTTTCCAGCCAGGTATCGATCCATTGTTCACGATATTGTTCAATCTGTTCAGGGGGCAGGGACGCTGGCTGATCAGGAACCTGAACGTGATCAATGAAGGCTTGAGGGAGTTCAGCATTTGGGTTCACTGGAAAGACGAACATATGCAGGGGGATGTCTTCCTGAAAGGGGACGCTGAGCATATAATCGATGAATTTTTCTGCGAGGTCCTGGTTGGCGGTTCCTTTAAGAATGCCCACGAATTCAATCTGACGGAAACAGGTGTTGGGACCAATAATGGAACCAGTAGGGGCTTCATCCAGTTCTGTTTGAGCAAAGATCACCTCTGCTGCCGGGCTGGAACCATAAGACACGACCAGTGGTTGGGGGCCCTGACCGGTTGAGCCGCTAAAATTGGTGTAGTAAGCAGTTTCCCAGTCGCTGACAACAACCAGTCCATTATTTACCAGCGCCTGCCAATAGTCAAGAAAACCTTCTTCGCCAAATTGGGCTATGGTCGCCATCAGGAATGAGAGCCCGGGTGAGCTGGTTGCTGGATTTTGAGTGACAAATAGGCCCTCATAGGTGGGCTCGGTTAATGCTTCTAATGAAGTGGGAATGGCCAGGTTCTTCTCTGCGAAATAGGCTTTATCGTAATTAATGCAAACATCTCCGTAATTTACAGGCAGGGCGTGGCTTTCCGGGTCAAGTTTAAACGAATCCGGAATTTCAGCCAGCATCGGGGATTGATAAGGTTCAAAGATGTCCTGGGACAGTGCACGGGTCAGGAAGGTATTATCCACACCATAGAATACATCTGCAATGGGATTATCCTTGGTGAGAATAGCCTGGTTGAGGGCTGATCCCGTGTCGCCACTGCGAATGAATTGGACTCTCACCTGATGTTCGGCTTCGAACTGGGCGATGATCGTTTCACTGATCTCGAAGGAATCGTGGGTCATCACGGTCAGTGTTTGTGGTTCAGTAATGTCAGCCTGTGGCGCACATGCAACCACTAGCGCAGCTAACAAGAATAAAATAGGCAGTGTGTGTTTTATCTTCATTATATTAACTACTCCTTTCGGTTTTGTTTGAATATTCATGGATACAAAGTAATAATCCTTTTTGGATGGCAATTGCTGCTGAAGACGCCGTCATCTCGTTACTGATACCGCGGGTCTTGTCTGGATAGAGGGTTTCATTATCCAGGGGATATTTCAAACCGTTGGTATGAATTACCTTTGCTGGCCCATTGATGGGCAGTAAAGATACTCGCTGCCCTGGATTGCCATTGATCCTTGAAGTTCCTCGTACCAGGAAAACGTCAGATTGACCATCGACCAAATGGACATCAAATCCTTCAAGATCTGATCGGGTCAGCAGGAAAATATTCGCCAATGTCTGGTCGATCCTTTTTCCCAATGCTGCTACCACCCAAATAGTGGTCGGATTCAGGGTCAGGGCAGCATCCAATGCAATCTCCAGGTCGGTTTCATCTTTGTCTTCAGGGTATTGTTTAATATCAATGCCTTGTGAACGGTATTCCTGGATATCAGCCTTGAGGGCTGAGTCAAGGTCGCCAATAATCAGGTCTGGTGTCAGTCCGAGGTTCTTGATATGTTGAAGGCCCCCATTGACGGCAATCAGATAATCGCTGCTTTCAACCTGGGCCAGGACATGGGCAGGTGAACGCAGTTCACCATTGACAAAAAGAACGACTTTATTAATTGATTCCATAAAAAACACCCTTCCTTTTTGGGGAGGGTGTTGATTTTTGTGCAATTTCATCCCTCCGCCGGCATTATCCGGATCAGGTCTTGCGGGTCGAGGACCAATGTCCTCCTCTCAGCCTGACACTTCAGGCTCCCCGTTCAACTGTCTGCAACATATTTATTTATGACCAGAATCCTACCACATCAAGGTTGAGCAAGTCAATCTGGTTTGACTTGTGGCCTGGCGTTTAGTCTAAAACCAACTCGAATATGGTCTCGCGGTCGGTTTGGTGTTATTGGGTTATTTACCCGTTAAAAATTTTTTAACTTCTGCTTCGGCCTTTGAGCTGGAGAGGTCATATTTTTCTTGAATTAAACCAACCAACTGATCTAACTTTCCCTCAACCTTATCGAGGTCGTCGTCGGTCAGTTCGCCCCATTGTTCTTTGGCTTTGCCACGCAGTTGTTTCCACTGAGACTTAAGAATGATTGATAGGTCCATATTTTTCCTTTCATTTATTTGATATTGTTAAATTTATTAACCTTATTCAGCCTAACTTTATGCGATATTTACCGTGGCAAAGAATGAATCCGGTTGGTTTAAGGTTTAATTTTTTTCGAACATTGTTGGATTAATGGTTGGGTATAGGGTCGATGGCATTGTTTTTGAACATGTTATACTTAATGCATGAATTGATTTACCTGGTCTTCCTTTTTTCATCTCTTTTATCGGGTGTTGCAAACATATTGATAGATGTAAATCCTGTTCGCTAAAAAAACTAACCAGAAACCCCAAATTGATGTCGATTCAAAATTTAATCATTCTCAGCCAAGTCCAACCACCTGCGCAACGAAATAGGGTGCTGATTCGTGAACGGGTGATGAATAAATTGCTGCCAGCGACGGATTGCCCGGTCACAATCCTTGAGGCAGGGACAGGATATGGGAAGAGCACCTCGATTATTTCTTTTATCAATCGCCTTTCCCTACCGGTATTCTGGTATACCATCACAGGGTCTGATCGTGATCCGACACTGTTTCTGGCAAAATTATTTACAGCTTTTAATCAACAAGGCAGTAAGGCGGGAGAAGAGGCCCTGCAAATATTAGATCTGCCAGAATCGACACACCAAGAGGCAATGATTGCCTTCCTGAATGGCATTGCGACCCACCTTGAACAAGATTCTATTTTTGTTCTGGATGATTTTCATCGGATCAGTGATGTTGAAGAGATTGTTGATAATATCGATTGGATGATTGAAAACCTGCCGCAGCAACTCCATGTGATCATTATCACGCGACACAAGCTTGCATTTTCATCCATTAGCAAATGGCGGGTTAAAAACTGTATTTGCGAAATTGGCACGGAGGATCTGTCTTTTACCAATGAAGAGATTGGCCAGTTGTTTGAGGATCAATACGGTATAAAGTTGACGTCAGATGAAATATCTCGACTGCAAGAAAAAACGGAGGGATGGGCCATAGGATTGCAAGTTGTCTGGCAAACCTTGCAAAACAACCCTGATAAGCAGATTAACGATGTATTGGAAGAAAACAGCGTATCGCAATTGGCTTTGTTTGATTATCTTGCTGATGAGGTGATGAGTCATCTTACACCTGAGCTACAGGCTTTTTTACTTCACACATCCATCTTATCAAGGATAAATAGTGCAACCTGTGATTTTCTTTTAAATTGTGAAAACAGCGAAGACCTGATCCAATATCTTCACAAAGCCGGGCTTTTCCTTGATGAATTACAGCCAGGCGTATTCCGCTACCATCAGTTATTTCGAGAGTTCTTATTGAATCGTCTGGCAGAACAGCTTGAGTCTAAAGATATCACCGCCCTGCACCAAAAAATAGCCAGTTATTACCATGCCCATGAATATTGGGAAGAGGCGATTTATCACTTATTGGCCGCAGAAGATTTCCACCTGTTAAATCAAATTCTTGAAAATATTGGTGAAGCGTTTATTCAAGAAGGACGTCATGAAACAATACATTATTGGATTGATTCCTTTCCTGAAAAATTATTAATAGAATTTCCGTTTGTCTCTTATCTGTCTGGAGAGATCAATCGGTATTTAGGGCAGTTCGAAGAAGCTTTGGAGCATTACCACACTGCTGAACGTCTCTACCGAAGAAGAGCGAACCCATGGGGGATCTCCATGGCATTACGAGGGCAGGCGCGTGTCTTTTTGGATACTATTCGGCCCAATAATGCTGATCAACTCTTGCAAGATGCATTAAAGCTTCTTAACCCGGCAGAGACACCGAAAGAGGTGGCTGATTTATTGGTGCTCACTGCAGAAAATCAACTCAATCTTGGTAACCCCAAAAGCGCTGAGAGACTATTAATTCAAGCGAAAAACTTGAGGCCTGAACTGGATATGGAAACCGATTTTATCCAGGCTCGGATTTTCTTGCGAACAGGTCGGTTAAATGAAGGCATCGATTTACTCCAAACCCGTGATGCCACACGCCCGGTAACGCCAATGGGAAGGCCCCAGCGATTTCATCGAGAAAGTTCTCTCCTTCTGTCTCTGTTTTATGCGATCATGGGTGAAACTGAACTTTGTGAACAGTATGCGCTTAAAGGGATTGAGGTTGGCAAAGCATTGCAGTCGGTTTTTGTTCAATCGGTAGGATATATGCGGCTTGGCCACGCCCTGCAACTACACTCTCAGAGCCCTTTTTTCAGCGAAGGTTTTACTGAAGCACTTGATTATTATCAGGAATCAATCGAGAAAATTGATGTGACCCGCATTCATGTTGAACCACTATGGGGCATTTGTCGTGCATTGGGTTTTTCCCAAAGAATCATAGAGGCAGAAAATCGGGCTCTTGAAGGACTGGATATCGCCAAACGGGCGGGGGATGAGTGGATAAGTATTCTCATTCAGCTTTCATTGGGCGCTGGCCTGGTTATAAACCGAGATTATGATAAATCACAGCAGTACCTGACCAACGCAGAAATCAGTTCAATAAAAGTAAATGACCCTTTTACATTGAGTGCAACAAGAATGTGGCTTGCCATCAGAGCCTGGAAGCAGGGTTTTCGCAACACAGCGCTTGGGTATTTAGAAAAAATGCTGAGAATTGTTCGCGAAGAGAATTATTCATTTCTGCTGTCCAAAGAAACTTTAATGGGATTGAGTGACTCGGAAATGCTTTACCCACTACTGATTGCTGCTAAAGAAAATGGTATTGAAAATGATTTCATCACCAGGATCTTAAAAAAACATCAACTGGAAACTTGCAGTTATCACCCGGGTTTCACACTCTGGGTGCGCACATTTGGCAGTTTTAGAGTCTGGCGTGGTGATGAATTGATCAGGCCGGATGAGTGGAAACGTCAAAAAGCCCTTCAGATTTTTGAATTATTGGTAGCTAATCATGGAAAGTGGCTCCATCGTGATCAGATAATCAGCATGTTATGGTCGGAATCCCAGGCAGCTACAGGCGGTAATTATCTCAAGGTTGTTTTCAATGCACTCAACCAGGTGCTTGAACCTGACCGACCTAAAGGAGAAAAACCATTTTTTATTGAGCGTTACCAGGATCGATTTCGCCTGAGCCCTAATGCAAAAATCCTGATCGATGCAGAGATGCTTGTTGAGCAAATTAAAAAAGGGTCTGTCCAGTCTTTAGAAAAAGCATTAAGGCTATACGAGGGGCGCTTTTTAGCGGGCAGTTATATGCAGGAATGGTTAACCGTTGAAGAACAATACTATCACCAGCAATTCCTGCTGGCAGCAAATAAGCTCTCGCAACATTATTATGATGAAGGAAATTACGAAAAAGCGCTCAATATATCCCACCAGGTTCTTGGCGAAGACACATTGGTTGAATCGGCTTACCGACTGCAAATGAAAATCTTTCATAAGCTGGGGCGTTATTCGATGGTCCGGTCAGTGTTTAAGACCTGTCAGGAAACCCTACAAAATCAAATCAGCAGTGAGGTCTCTCCGAAAATGGTTGACCTTTATGAAAGATTGCTTAGAGAAGAAGAAAGCCACCACACAAGATAATTTAGTTTGTAACCCCTGTGTAACCTTGTTGTAATCACATAATGTTATGCTTGAATGGTAAATAATTCGACTAGTTCTATGGACATGCTGTTCATTATAGCCATCCAAGGAGAATGAAAATGCGATTAAGGGATAAGGTTTGTCTAATCACCGGGGGCGCGGCGGGGATTGGAAAAGCAACCGCTGAGAAGTTTGTCAGTGAAGGTGCTGTGGTTGCCCTGTGTGACGTCAATGACCAGCCAGGCCATGCACTGGTGAGAGAATTGGGTGAGACTGCAGCCTTTTACAAAGTTGACGTTACCAATCGAGAGGAAGTTCAGGGATGGGTGGATGAAATTGTTGAACAGCACGGCCGGGTTGATGTGCTCATCAATAATGCCGGAATCACCCGGGATGGGCTTTTTGTCAAATATAAAAACGGAGAAATAACCGGTCAAATGTCTGAATCCGACTTTGACCTGGTGGTTAAAGTTAACCTGTATGGCGTTTTTAATTGTGCCCAGGCCGTTACACCACACATGATTAAACAAGGAGGAGGTGTCATTCTCAATGCTTCTTCAATTGTGGGCCTTTATGGAAATTTTGGGCAAACCAATTATGCTGCCACAAAATTTGGAGTCATTGGGATGACCAAGACTTGGGCGAGGGAGTTGGGGAAATATGGTATCCGCGTGAATGTTGTCTGCCCGGGTTTCATTCTCACTGAGATGGTTCAAAAAATGCCCGAGAAAATTCTGGAAGGTCTAGCTGCAAAAACACCACTGGGCCGTATGGGTAAGCCAATTGATATCGCCAATGTTTATTGCTGGCTGGCGAGTGAGGAAGCCGCCTATATTCATGGTGCGGAGATCAGTGTGGATGGCGGCATGGTTTTAGGCACCTGATCCTGAAGGTTTTGGATTACTGTTATTTGATCTGAAGGAGATGTTGAATGAAACATTTTGGAACAATTATTGGTACCGGGCGATATATCCCGGAAAATGAGATTACCAACGAAACATTTGCCAGTTGGATGGTTGAGGTCAGCCCGAACCTGGTAGAGGTTGTGGGGAAATTCGAGTCAAGCACCAACATTAAAACACGTTTTTACGCGCCGGATGATTGGGCAACCTCTGATCTGGCTGTTGAGGCAGGTAAAGCGGCTTTAGATGATGCTGGAATCACACCTGAGGATGTTGATCTCATTATCCTGGGTACTGATTCGCCCGATTACATCACACCTGCTAGTTCTGTTGTTGTACAGCACAAATTAGGGGCGGTAAAGGCCGGCACCTTTGATGTTGGCTGTGCATGCGCAAGTTTTCCTACCGGGTTGGCACTTGCTTCTGGCCTGATCAGCACCAACCCCAATCTCAAAAACATATTGGTGATTGGTGCCTACATGATGCACAGACTTGCAGATGTGAAGCAAGATGTGATCAGCTTTTTCTATGGGGACGGGGCTGGGGCGGCTGTGATGGTGCCAGCCAACAAACCCGGGTTTATCTCATCTGCTTTTTTTGCAGACGGCTCATACTATCCCAACTGGGGGATATATGCCGGCGGAACAGCAGAACCTGCCACCTGTGAAAATGTTCAGAGTGGAAAAACGAAGGTCAAATTGGTGACACCTTTTCCGCCCGAGGTCAATAATGTGGGCTGGCCGCAGCGCATTCGAGAGGTGGCAGAAAATGGTGGTTTTAAAATTGATGAAATTGACTTTGTGATCTTCACCCAGGTGCGTCTGAGCAGTATTGAATTGGTTATGTCAGAGATCGGGCTGCCCCTTGAAAAAGCTCACTGGATCATGGATAAATGGGGATACACCGGTTCAGCTTGTTTGCCAATTGCTTTTGATGATGCCAGAAAACTTGGAAAAATCCAATCCGGTGATCTGGTTGTATTTGTGGGGTCAGGCGTTGGTTACAACCAGGCTGCCGTAGCTCTTCGGATGCCGTGAGATAAGAGAGGTCCTCAATATGGAAAAAGCGCGTACTTATCAGGAAAAAACGCTCACACTGGCTGAGGCCGCAGGTTTAATTAAATCTGGTCAAACGATTGGTGTAGGGATTGCCGGCGCAGAACCGGTTGGATTATTGACTGAAATGGCAAACCATGCCCTAAATCTGGAAAACGTTCATTTCTGGACCTGTCTGCCAATGCGCGTGTACGATGTTTTTGCCAGAAGTGAAATGGCAGGTCATGTATTCAATGAGAACTGGTTTTACAGTCCATCAGATCGACATGTGCATCATGAGGGGCGTGTGTCCTACATCCCTAACAACCTCCATCGGGCTGCGGCAGACAAACTCTATGCGACCAAGGGTAAACTGGATGTTTGTTTTGCGACAGCAACACCGCCCAATGCAGAAGGTTATATGTCACTCTCTTTGGGCTTAATCGTCCAAAAGGATTTGCTTGAGGCAGCTGACTTAAAAATCGTAGAAATCAACCAGAACCTGCCCTGGACAAATGGGGACACGCTGGTGCATGTGTCAGAGATTGATTATCTGGTAGAAAACCATGTCCCCCTGGTAGAGTTGCCTTCAGCCCCACCAAGTGACCTTGAAAAAGAAATTGGCGGCTATATCGCTGAATTGATTGAAGATGGGTCAACCCTTCAACTGGGTATAGGCGGCATCCCCAACGCAATCACAGCGTTTATTATGGACCGTCATGATTTGGGAATTCATACCGAGATGATTGTGGATGGGATGGTTGACCTGGTAGAAGCGGGTGTGGTGACCAATCGCAAAAAGACGCTGCACCCCGGAAAAATTATTGGTGCTTTTGCTTTAGGAACGCAAAAACTGTATGACTTTCTTGACCATAATGAGGATGTAGAACTGTATCGAGGCCGCTACACCAACGATCCGTATGTCATTGCCAAGAATAACCAGATGATCAGCGTGAATACCGCTTTGCAGGTGGATATTCTCGGCCAGGTTTGTTCTCAAAGTATTGGGACACGTCAGTTTAGTGGCACAGGAGGTCAACTGGATACACACCGAGGGGCCCAAATGTCTTCGGGAGGGCGGGGGATTATTGCATTACGGTCGACAGCCAAAAATGGTTGCATATCTACAATCATCCCTACACTGGCACCCGGCGCAGCGGTAACAGTGCCCAGCCAGGATGTTGACACGATCATCACAGAATATGGCGTGGCGGAACTGCGTGGCCGCTGTGTCAAAGATCGCATGGAAGCTTTGGTTCGCATTGCGCATCCGAATTATCGGGATTGGATCAGAGACGAAGCGCAACGTTTGGGGATCGTCCCTAAAACTCAGTTTTAATTCAGGAGAGCATTTATGGAAAAAATTATTGGAAAGTGGATACAGGCCAAGGGACAGGCATACGAGGGGTTATGGTTTGAATTTAAGACAGATGGCACCTTCACTGCTGAATACCCGGCTATGGGCATTGTCTCAAATGGCACCTACCAAACGGATGGTAACAGGATAGTGATTAACCAGGAAGAACACACCTTGGGTCTGACTGGGCAATTTAAAGGGTTATATCAGATAGATGGTGAGACATTAAAAATGGCTTTATCCAGCGGCCCGGGTCAAAAACAGCCCGATGACCTTTCTGAGGCAAGATTGTACCTTAATTCAACATCATTAAAAGGTGAATAATATGCGTCAATCAAATTGGGCAAGGGAAGTTGCTGTTGTTGGTGTTGGGATGAGTAAATTCGGGGCATTCCCTGAACAAAGCTCACGTGATTTATTTGTGGAAGCCTTTTTAGAATTACGGGACATAATCGATAAAGATTTTGAACTCGATCAAATCGACGCATTTTATTTAGGAAATTTCAGCAGTGATCAATTTGAGAAGCAAGCGCATTTAGCCCCGATCCTGGCAAACTGGGTAGGTCTTTCGCCCATTCCTGCTGTACGTGTTGAAGGCGCGTGTGCCAGCGGTGGCATTGCCATACGGCAGGGAGCCCTAGCGATTGCCGCCGGTCTGGCTGATGTGGTGCTGGTGGGGGGTGTTGAAAAAATGACAGACCTTGAAATTGCAGAGGTCACCGAAGCACTGGCAACTGCAGCTGACACATTGTATGAAATACCGGCCGGGTTTACATTCCCCGGGTTCTATGCTGCTATGGCTTCAGCTTATATGACGGAATTTGGGGCGGATCAAAAAGCATTCCACCAGGTTTGCATTAAAAACCACCAGAACGGTGCGCTTAATCCAAAAGCGCAATACAATCAGACCATTGCCCAAATCATGGCGGCGAAAAAAGCTCGGGCAGTTCAAAAGGGAAAACCTTCTCCAGAGTGGGAGAATGAGGGCTCATTTTTAAGTGATCCCAGAGCGAACCCAAGCATTGCCTGGCCGCTGAGCTTGTTTGATTGCTCGCCGGTAACAGATGGCAGTGCTGTACTTTTATTAACAGAATCCAAAAAGGCCAAACAATTTACAGATCATCCCCTTTACCTGGTCGGCAGCGGACAGGCCAGCGATGGGGCATTAAATGAACGCAAAACCCTCTTCAATATTCCAGCAGCTGTTACAGCAGCGAAGCATGCCTATGCCATGGCAGGTCTGAAACCAGAGCAAATTGACCTGGCGGAAGTACATGATTGTTTTACCATAGCTGAGATCATGGCAAGTGAAGATTTAGGATTTTTTGATCGTGGCGAAGGCTGGAAAGCTGCTCTTGATGGAAAGACCCGGCGCGATGGGCCACGACCTATCAACACCTCCGGTGGATTGAAAGCAAAGGGCCATCCGGTTGGCGCCTCAGGTATTGGACAAGTGGTTGAATTGTGGAAACAGTTGCGCGGTGAAGCAGGCGAGCGCCAGGTAGAAGGTGATCCACAGATCGGGTTGGCGCATAATGTCGGCGGGACCGGGCAGACCTGTGTGGTAAATATCCTGGAAAGAAGAAATTAACATGAGCAAATATGCAATGAACAGTAAGGATTTTTATCTTGCGCTAGCAGAGAAAAAATTAATCGGTTCGAGTTGTCAGGTTTGTGGATTGCAGCAGGTTCCACAACGAAAACTATGCCCGCAATGCCATGCAGAAAACACCCAGATTACCACCTTCTCAGGAAAGGGTACCCTGGCAGCCTTTACGGTTATCCGTGTACCACCAATGCACATGGCTAGAGCAGGATATGGTTCAAAAACGCCCTATTGTGTGGGTATTGTGGCATTGGAGGAAGGCCCCAGTGTTTCTGCACAAATTCTGAATGTTGATTTGGCTAATCCCGATGAGATTAGTATAGGGATGCCGCTAAGAATGACAACCATAAAGCGAGAATCAGATCCAAGCGAGCGGACCTATCTCGCTTTTGAACCCTGTTGATCAGTAAGGATTGAGCAAAATGCCTCATGTAGAAGTGAATGACATCAACATTTACTACGAACTTTCCGGCCCTAAAGGCGCGCCTGTTTTGGTGCTCTCAAATGGCATCATGATGAGTACAGCCAGCTGGGGATTTCAACAAGCTATACTGAGTGAACATCTCCAGGTGCTTTTGTATGATTGTCGTGGTATGTGGCAGTCCGACCATCCTGAAGGCCCTTATTCGATGGAACAACATGCGGATGACCTGGCTGGTTTGCTGAGTGCTCTAGAAATTCAATCAGCGCATATTGGGGGCATCTCTTATGGGGCTGAAATCAGTATGGTGTTCGCCCTTAAATACCCGGCCAAAACCGAGTCTTTGATCGTGATTGATGGTGTCAGTGAGATCCACCCACTGCTAAAAGCGCAAACGGATCCGTGGTTAAAAGCCGCCGAACAAGAAGACCCTGAGCTGCTGTTGATGACTTCTTATCACCTGAATTTTTCGGGGGAGTGGATCAGGGCCAATCAACCCTTAATTGAGGCCTCCCTTGATCGCTTTGCAAAAATTGACATGAAGGCACTGGCGGATCTGATGAAAGCCTTTTTTGATCTCAATGTCACAGACAGGCTGGATGCGATCATTGTGCCAACCCTGATTGTCGTTGGTGAGAAAGACCTGATAAAAGGGGTGGACTATGCAGATATTATCGCAAGGCACATCAAAAACAGCGAGTTAGCCATTATCCCCGGGGCTGGACATGCCCTGTGTTTGGAAAAACCAGCTGTGCTAAATTCATTACTGCTGGGTTTTGTTCTAAAGAATGCCAATCAATCCTAAACCAAGGAGGTGAAAATACCCAAACTATTGCGCTTGAGATCACGTCCAATTAAACCGTTTATCAAAAAATAAGAAGGAGTAATTAGAATGAAGAAACTATTGTCAATTTTAATGACCATCATGGTCATCATTCCATTGCTGCTCACATCGTGTGTTCAGCAAATTGAAGAGGTGCCAGAACCCCCGGCGGAAGAACCGGTGGTTGAGGAACCGGTAGTCGAAGAACCTGTGGTGGAAGAACCTGAGGTTGAAGAGCCCGAGATAGAAGAACCCGAAGTGGAAGAGCCAGAGGTCGAGGAGCCCGAGGTAGAAGAGCCGGCAGAATTAGGTCCAGTACTGAAAATTGGCCAAATTTCAATGCTCTCTGGTGCCATGGCATTGTATGGGGAACAGCAGGTGCGAGGTTTTCAACTGGGGCTGGAGTGGATGTCTGGTGGCGAAACTGATGAAAACGGGAATTACATTATCGCCAACAGGCCGATTGAAGTGATTACCAAGGATGATGAAGGTAATCCCGAAAAAGGTGTGGCCCTTGCTTTGGAGTTAATTGAAAAAGATGGGGTTGAACTTCTCCAGGGTCCTGTTGCCTCTGGTGTTGCGGCAGCATTGACAACCGTAGCTGAGCAGAATGAAATCATCTTGATGGTTGACCCGGCTGCTTCTGCCTTTATCACCGGTGAATATTTTAACCCTTATGTATTCCGAACCTCCCGGACAAACTTTGATGACACACTGGTGATCGCAAAATACCTGGTTGAAAATATCGGCCCCACATTTGCCCATATTGGGATTGACAATGCCTTTGGGCAGGGCTCGGGGATTGCTTTAGCCTATTCGGTCGAACAATTTGGTGGTGAAGTGGTGGCTGATATTTATGCACCCTTTGATACCACCGATTTCACCCCATATATCCAGCAAGCCATGGACAGTGGTGCAGAAAATCTCTTCCTAACCTGGGCCGGTGTGGGTTATGTGACCCTCTTCCAGCAGTTGGATGACCTCGGCGCACTGGAAGAAATGACGGTTGCAACCGGTTACGGTGACAACGCCTCATTTGCAGCGGTTTATGGCGCAGCACTTGGTCAGATCGGTCTGAATGTTTACCACTATACCGTTCCAGAAACAGAAGTTAATGATTGGCTGACTGAACGGCACTTTGAGCTTTATAATGAACCGCCAGACCTGTTCACTGCCGGCGGTATGGCTTCAGCTATCGCGTTGGCAACCGCTTTGGAAATGACCGGTGGCGACACCTCACCTGAGGCGATGATCCAGGCTTTAGAGGGCTTGAAATTTGAGGGGCCAAAGGGAACCTACTATATCCGCCCCGAAGATCATGTTTGTGAACAACCAATGAACATTTTGCAATTGGTAAATCTTGAGCCTGACTTAACTGGCGATGGGATTAATACCTATGAGTTCTTCGAGACGGTCTATGTCTCTGCGTACGATGAACTAGGTGTTCCCTGCACGCTTGTGGGTGATTATGCAGATCGCTGTGGTGACCTGCCGACGATATCGAGCGACTAAAACACGAACCTTAACCTGATCAAGGGAGGGCCAACTCTGGCCCTCCCTCCAGGAAAGACACTGATAATAAAATGATTGTGCCGAAAATAGCTTTTTTAAATTATTGAATTATTGTAACTACTCAGCATGCGAGGGAATAGGGGGGTGTGGTGTGGCAGCTTCGCCGCCACACCACACCCCCCTCCCTTCAGAAGCAGGGCTGCCTGAGTAGTTACGAATTATTTTATCTTGTGAAATCTATGTCTATAATGGCATTAATGATAAAGGGTAGCATATGACGAAAAACATCATTCTTAGAGCAGAAAACCTGAGAAAAGCTTTCGGTGGATTGATTGCCGTTGATGATGTCAGCATTGAAGTGCAGCAAAAAACAATGCATGCAATCATCGGCCCAAACGGTGCTGGTAAAACAACGTTATTTAATTTGTTGAGCGGCACAATGCCCCCTACGAAGGGCAAAGTGTATTACAAAGATAATGAAATTACCAGCCTACCACCCCATCAAAGAGCGCATTTAGGCATCGGGCGTTCCTTTCAGATCACCAATATTTTTCCAAACCTGACCGTATTAGAAAATGTACGTTTGGCCGCACAGGCACTCGGTGGCGATAATTTTCGTTTTCTCAGCCATGTAGGCACCTTTGGTGATTATATAGATAAAGCCATGGCGGTGCTGGCCCAGGTTGGCCTTGCGGGCCAGGAAAATGTTTACGCACGCAGCCTGGCCCATGGTGAAAAAAGAAAACTGGAACTGGGGATCATGCTGGCCTGTGACCCGGAGCTACTTTTATTCGATGAGCCAACCGCCGGCATGTCTTCAGAGCAGGTTCCGGAATTAATTGAAATCATCAAGAAAGTGGTCAATAGGAAGGAAAGAACAGCCATCCTGGTTGAACACCGCATGGACATGGTGATGAATATATCGGACTTTATTACCGTGATGAGCCAAGGGAATGTGATTGCGGAAGGAACCCCTCAAGAAATTGCCAATAACCAGCTGGTGCAAAAAGCTTATCTTGGTGATTTTTACGGAGAACTTTTATGAAACAAACGCAAAAGACGGATTTGATCCTGATTGTGGACCATATCCAAACCTATATAGAACAGTTTCACATATTGCAAAATGTCAGCGTAGAAGTACCACGTAATTCAATCACAGTGATGCTGGGACGTAATGGCGCTGGTAAAACGACCACCTTGAAATCCATCTTGGGCCTGACACCACCCCGAGAAGGGAAGATTATCTTTGATGGTATGGAGATTCAAGGAAAACGTGCCTTTAATATCGTTAACCTAGGGATTGGTTTTGTACCTGAACACCGTGCCATTTTTCGTCAACTTTCAGTGTTTGAGAATTTAAAACTGGCTGAAAGGACTAAGGGTGATCTTGACCGCAGTGGCGATTTTATTTTTGATCTTTTTCCGGACCTGAAACGGTTAATAAAACTTCCCGGGAACCACCTTTCGGGTGGTCAACAGCAGATGCTAGCTGTCGCCCGGGCATTGGTGCCGGAGAACAAACTCTTGTTAATCGATGAACCCAGTGAAGGGTTGGCCCCCATTTTGATTCAACAGATGATGGAAGCCATCCAAAAGCTGAGTGCCACGACAACCGTTCTGCTTGTTGAGCAGAATTTCATTATGGCCAGCCAACTGGCAGATTATTACTACATCATCGATGATGGAAAAAGTGTGCATAATGGCTTGATGAAAGACCTGATAAAAAATGAAGACCTTGTTAAGGAATACCTGGGGGCAACAGCGGGCAAAGTTGTCAGTGGAGGACTTCAATGAACAATAATAATAAACGGCGCACTTACTTTATCAGCGGCTTTTTTGTCTTGCTGCTGGTGTTGATCATTCTGGCGTGGCAAACCCTTGGAACCGCACCTTTTGTGCGAACATCCCTTTCAGGCCTGACTCTGGGGTCCCTCTTTTTTATGGTCGCGGCAGGGTTAACCTTGATTTTCGGTTTGATGGATGTATTAAATTTCGCCCATGGATCGATGTTCATGCTTGGCGCTTACATGGGTTGGCAGTTTTATACCAATCCAACCTTCATTTTTGGTACAGCACCGCTCTGGCTGGCATTTGCCACGGGTGTTTTTCTGTTGCCAATCCTTAAACCCTTCTTAATCCGCCTTGAATTGAGTGAAAGCTGGCAGAATGCACTCCCCCGGCTAGCTTATGCCCTGATGGTTGTGTTTTTATTGATAGGTTTATTGGGGGTTAATATCATGGAAATGGCTGACACGGCCATGGTTGCCATTACGACCACTGTCGTTTCAAATCCGCTGAGTGAAATTGGCCCACAAGAACCGATCTCTTCTTTCTGGATTCGACCATTAGCCCTCTTTCTGGCAGGTGCGATGACCGCTGTAGGCGCTTCAAAGCCAGGGAATAAAAAAGAATATGCGACAGATGAGAACCGTTCGAGAAATCTCATCATCCTGGCTTTTCTGATTATCACAACCATCATCCTGACCATTTTCAGGGAAGCATTACCAGTTGCGGTTTTGTTGATGAATGGTAACTTGAGGTTTGCGCTGGCCATCCTGACCGCCGTTTTGTTTGGTTTTATGTTTGGTATGGTCATAGAAATCACCTTTATCCGGCCACTGTATCAACGGCACATGTTTTCAATCCTGATGACTTTAGGCCTAGCCTTTGTCATCGGTGAAGTTGTGCACATACTGTGGTCACCTCTTGCTTATCAGATGGTGCGGCCGCCATTTTTCGCCCAACCCGGGAAGGCTGAAACCGTTTGGGAATGGTTCCAAAATGGGAATGCAACCCTGAACGTATTTGGCGTCACTTTTCCAACCTACCGCCTGTTCATTATTGTTTTAGGTCTTTTAATGTTTGTCTCCTTAATTATCCTGATGACTAAAACACGCATGGGGATGATCATTCGGGCGGGTGTTCAGGATCCAGAAATGGTGGAAGCATTGGGGATCAATGTCAGGCAGGTGTTTACGCTTGTTTTTGCGTTGGGGGTGGCAATGGCAGCTCTGGGTGGTATTGGTGCAGCACCGTTTATCCCAGTTCAGCCTTTGATGGGTGATCAATTCTTGATGCAAGGTTTTATCACAGTTGTGCTGGGTGGGATGGGCAGTTATATTGGTGCGTTTGTTGGCGCAATTACCTTGGGAATGGCCAGGGCTTTTGGAGATTATTTCGCGCTCCGGCTTTCGCTTTCACCTGCCATAGCTGAGGCATCGACTGTCATCATTATGATCATCGTGTTACTGGTTCGTCCATCGGGCCTGTTTGGCAAGAAGGAGTAATTAATGTCAGAGCATAAAATTCAACGTCGCATGACCATCCGAAACTTACTTCAGCGAGAAAAGGCGTTCCTGATATTCATTCTGCTCATGGTTGCTTTTCCATTTGTTTTAGGCACAATTACCGGTACTGGTATCAACCACGGAGTAACAAAGTTCTGGCAAGGGCAGTTGATTGTCTTTTTTGTAATGGCTGTCGTTGCCATGAGTTATGATTTGTTAATTGGTTATTGTGGCATATTGTCCTTTGGACATGCTGCTTTTTTTGGGGCTGGGGCCTACACCACCGCGCTCTTATTCACCCATTGGGCACCGAGCTTTTCGACGAAGTATCGGATTTTCATACCTGGGGGTGGTGACATCACGGGGATCCTAATTTTTGCGTTTGTGATCCTGATGGCCGTTCTTGCCTCTGTCCTGGTTGGGCTGCTTTTCAGCGCAACTTCGGTCCGTCTAAAAGGGGCTTACTTTGCCATGTTAACCCTTGCTTTAGCTGAAGCGTTGCATATTCTTGCGAAGGCTTCTGACTTTATCAAGTGGACCGGGGCGGATGAGGGGCTCCATGGCGTTCCTGTGCCAGCCTGGATTAACCCTACCCAGTTCAGACCCCGCTTCTATTTTATAGCCCTTGTTTTTCTTTTCGTCAGCTATTTGTTTATTCGTCGCTTCACTAATTCTCCGGCTGGAAAGGTGATTATAGGCACCCGTGAAAATGAAGAACGCGTGCGGATGATTGGGTATAATCCCGTAACTTACCGGACACTCACTTTTGTGGTTTCAGCTATCTTTGCAGGTCTTGCAGGGGCAATGTTTTCGATGTGGAACATGAGTGCCACCCATTCCATGACCTCAACCGTCATTACGGTCAACGCGTTGATCATGGTTATCCTGGGGGGTATGGGAACACTGGTGGGTGGGATCGTCGGCGCAGGACTCCTGCAGGCATTCAGCCATTTCTTTTATGATTGGTTTGGCCCACGCTGGCCACTGATGTTCGGCTTGATTTTTATCATCAGTGTGTTGTTCTTCCCCTATGGGATTGTTGGCACATGGCGGTTAAAGCGGCTGCAGATTAAAGAGGGGTGGGCACGTTTGATCGCACTCCTGGCTGTAAAAAAGGAATGATCCCGGCACGCCAATACCTCAACTCGCGGTTGAAGGTTTTTCCTGAATCTAACTACAAGGTATCTCTGGCCAGTGGTACCTTGTAGTATTAAGCTTTCATTCCAGTTTGGCATGTAAGTAATTGAATAATATTTGAGAAAGGGTTATAATGTTTTTTGGGTAAGGTGTTCGAAGATTATATTTTTGAAAAATTAACGGCATTACCTTAAAATTCGCAATTTCGCTTGACTCTCATTTCTCAATTTGTTATAATGACAACTTGCGCTTCGCGCCAGTTTGCGCGTTTAAGTACAAAAAATTTATGTCAATTCCCGGCAACCCAGGAGTTTTGCATGGCAAATTTATTGCCCACCAAATCATACAGACGCATTCCCGTTGGATTAGAGTTACCAAAATTAATACAAGTGCAAATGGATTCCTTTGCGCGATTGAAGCGAGAAGGGTTTCAAAATTTATTTTCAGAAATATCACCGATTGAATCATATAACCAGGGCATGCAGCTATATTTTCCTAGTGGGGATGCCTTTTCAAAAGAATGGGGCTTAAAGTTTTGGTATGAGGACCCTAAGAACACCATTGAGGAGTGTCTAGAGCGTGACTTGACTTATGCTTCACCGCTCTATGTTACCGTGTTGCTGAAGGGCAAAGAAGTGCCGGAGCCAATCAAACAAGACTTGTTCCTGGGTGATTTCCCAGAGATGACTCCTAAGGGCACCTTCATTATTAACGGCACCGAACGGGTGGTTGTTAACCAATTGATCCGTTCACCAGGCGTATATTTTGAGCGAGAAGTTGATCGAGCCACCGGGCGTTTCTTGTCCACGGCGAAATTGATCCCGGATCGGGGTGCCTGGATGGAGTTAGAGACCCGCAAGAATGACTACCTCATCATCAAATTTAATCGAAAACGAACCACGCCCATCACCATTTTCCTGCGCGCTTTGGCTTTAGTGGATGATGGCATGGATGGAGAAAGCCCGATTAAGACTGGGACTGATGAAGAGCTGATAGAGATCTTCAAAGATGTTGACAATGTCACAGATCGGCTTTTTATTCCTTCATCGATCAACCAGGAACCTGAATGGGACCTGGAAGATGGCAAAACCGTTGCGGAAGCTGCCCTGATCGAGTTCTTCAAGAGGTTGCGTCCAGGTGACCCACCAACATTGGATAATGCGAAGGACTTCTTAGAAGAACAGCTTTTTGATATACGGCGATATGACCTTGAGCGTGTTGGTCGTTATAAATTGAATCAGAAGTTGGATCAGGAAATTTCCATCAATCATCGAACAATTACTAAATTGGATATTATCCAGATTGTAAAGCGGATGATTCAGATCAATAACGGCATTGAGCCCGGTGACGATATCGATCATCTTGGGAATCGACGCATCAAAACCGTTGGCGAGCTGATCCAAAACAAACTGCGAGTCGGCTTGCGACGGATGGAGCGAGTTATCCGTGAACGGATGTCCATCCGAGACCAGGACCAGGTTTCACCAACCAGCTTGGTGAACATCCGCCCAGTTGTGGCATCCCTGAGGGAGTTCTTTGGCTCAAGTCAGCTTTCTCAGTTCATGGAAGAAACCAATCCCCTAGCAGAATTACGTCATAAACGAACGCTTTCGGCATTAGGTCCGGGTGGCTTACGGCGTGAACGAGCTGGTTTTGATGTGCGTGATGTTCACCATTCCCACTACGGACGAATCTGCCCAATTGAGACCCCAGAAGGCCCAAATATTGGCCTGATCGGTCGTATGGCGACCTACGCAACGGTTAATGAATATGGGTTCCTTGAGACTCCTTATCGCAAGGTAATTAAATCCTTGAAGCCAACGGATGATCTTGTGGGGCGTCAATTACGGGAAGACATCATTGACCCGAAGACTGAAAAAGTAATTGCTGAAAGTGGTGTCCGTATCACCGAAGATCTGGAAAAAGTCCTTTCCAAGCTTGACCGGGATGTGATCCTGGTGACACCATTTGTGAGTGATGAATATTATTACCTTTCTGCTGACAAAGAAGATAAATTTGTGGTTGCACAGGCAAACGCGCCTATTGATGAAAACCGTGAATTTGTTCGACGGGTTTCCTGTCGATATCACTCAGGTTTCAGATACACAACTGCGGAAGAAATCGATTTTATGGATGTCGCTCCGCTGCAAATAGTGGGCGTCAGTGCTGCCTTAATTCCTTTCCTTGAACATGATGATGCCAACCGTGCTTTAATGGGGTCGAATATGATGGCTCAGGCAGTGCCTTTAGTCCGCCCTGAGATTCCAATAATCTCGACCGGGATGGAAGCCTATTCTGCGACTGACTCAGGCCAGCTTGTGGTTGCTGAGGAGGACGGCGAAGTGGTTTCTGTGACTGGACGTTCCATTCAAGTCCGCGAGGCTGATGGAAACATCCGTACTTATATCCTTCAGAAATATCGTCGATCAAATCAATCGACCTGTATTGATCAACGGCCGGCAGTGATCAAAGGTCAAAAGATCAGAAAAGGTCAAATAATTGGAGATTCCTCTTCATCTGTTGATGGAAACCTGGCACTGGGACAAAATGTCCTGGTTGCCTTTCTGTCTTGGGAGGGGGGCAACTTTGAAGATGCGATCTTGATTTCGGAGAAGTTGGTTCAGGAGGATCGTTACACCTCTGTTCATATTGAGAAGCACGAGGTTGAAGCACGAGACACAAAACTTGGGCCGGAAGAAATCACCAGGGATATTCCCAATGTGGGTGAGGAAGCGATTCGCCATCTCGATGAAATGGGCATTATCCGTATCGGCGCTGAGGTAGGCCCTAATGATATCCTGGTTGGGAAAATTACACCCAAGGGTGAAAAAGAATTAACCCCTGAAGAGAGATTGCTGCGGGCTATTTTTGGTGAGAAGTCACGGGATGTGAAGGACACGTCACTACGCATGCCCCATGGTGAGCATGGAATTGTAGTCGATGTAAGGGTGTTTACCCGAGAAGAGAATTCGGATCTCAAAGCAGGTGTAGACATCATGGTTCGTGTGTCTGTGGCACAACGTCGAAAAGTCACCGAAGGGGATAAGATGGCCGGTAGACACGGGAACAAAGGTGTGATTTCGCTGGTCGTTCCGGTTGAAGATATGCCTTTCCTCGATAACGGCCGTCCAATTGATGTGATTCTCAATCCATTAAGCGTGCCAGGCCGGATGAACCTCGGTCAGCTGCTCGAGGTGCATTTGGGTTGGGCTGCCGAAAGGCTAGCTTTCCGGGCGATAACCCCGGTGTTTGATGGCGCTACTGAGCATGAAATTGAGGCGGAGCTTGCCCGTGCTTGGATGATTGATTATGCCTGGGATGTAACAGCTGATAGGGCCTGGGAGTGGTTACACGAGCAAACTTATGACCCCGAAGCCATCCGGGATGATGAAGAGGTTCGGTTGCTCTATTTAGAAGAATGGCTCAGCGATCGAGATTACGACATATACGAGATGGCCGCAAGCCAAAGCTATGCTCGCCGGGTGACAATGCGAGAGTGGCTGCGTGATGAGGGCTACGATCCAGATGGTGTCACGGCTTTTGAGGATGAAGAAATTCCAATCTCTGAGAGAAGTGACCAGGATACACGTGCCATCGAGGCATGTCTCAGGTTATGGATCAAGAGTTTTGGTATCAAAATCAGCGAAAACCTGGCAGGCAAAGAACTGCAAGCAAAGGCACGCGAGGTCATGAAACAGGTTGATAAACCGATTCCGACGATAGGCAAACAAAAGCTGCGTGATGGCAAAACAGGTGACTATTACGACCATCCTGTCACTGTTGGTTTGATGACTGTCTTAAAATTGCACCACCTTGTTGAAGACAAAGTTCATGCCCGTTCGACAGGCCCTTACAGCCTTGTGACACAGCAACCCCTAGGCGGTAAAGCCCAATTCGGCGGCCAGCGATTTGGTGAGATGGAAGTTTGGGCGCTTGAGGCATATGGCGCCGCGTTTACATTGCAAGAGATGTTAACGGTTAAGTCGGATGATGTTGTCGGTCGTGTCAACACCTATGAATCGATCGTGAAGGGTGAGCCAATCGAAGACCCTGGCATTCCAGCGGCCTTTAAGGTATTGGTAAAAGAGATGCAGAGCCTGGGTCTCGCGATCGAGGCAGTGCTGGAGAACGGTGAGATTGTCAGTTTTGGTAAGGATGAAGACAAAGCGAAAATGCCAAACACACCGACGGGTCTGATCAGCATCGGCAGGGATATCTAAAGGGTGTGCATAAAGGCAGGTTTAATCGCCTTGACGCCCTCTGATACACATGGTAAAATCATCCTTCGTGACCTTCATACTGACCCTATAATCTCGGCCAGCTTTTGGAGGCAAAAATTTTATACTTGTAAGGCCATCTTGAAAGATGATGATGGCCTTCATTATTGGAAGAAAATAGTATTTCGTTTTAGATTTGGAGGCAACTGTGCCAACGATCAACCAATTGATACGCAAAGGCCGAAAATCGAAAAGTAAGAAAAGTAAGTCTCCTGCGTTGCAATACACATACAACTCGGACAAACAAAAACGCATCCGGCAACCAAAAGGTGCGCCGCAGAAACGCGGTGTTTGTACGGTTGTACGTACAATGACCCCTAAAAAACCGAATTCCGCTCTACGGAAGATTGCCCGTGTCCGTCTGACAAACCATATGGAAGTCACGGCATATATTCCTGGCGAAGGGCATCAATTGCAGGAGCACTCTGTAGTGCTTGTGCGTGGTGGCCGTGTCAAGGACCTGCCTGGCGTTCGATATCATGTCGTCAGGGGCACACTGGACTCAACTGGTGTTGAAGACCGCTCTCGCGGCCGCTCAAAGTACGGCGCTAAGAAGCCTAAGTAACCAGTCAATCCATAAATTTTTCTTTTTAATTAGGGCGAAGCATTTTAACCGGTATACAGGGTATTGTGCAAATGTTTTGCCCTAGTTTATTTTTTGAGTGATGTAAGGAGTAAGTATGGCGCGTAGATATACACCAGAGAAACGAGAAATCTTTCCTGACGTTCGCTATAACCGTGTTGAAATTCAGGAAATGATTAATCGGATCATGCTCAAAGGCAAGAAAAGCACTGCTGAACGGCAGTTGTATGATGCCTTGGACTTAATTGAAGAGCGCACAGGCAAAGACCCGCTCGAGACATTTGATGCTGCCATCAAAAATGTTTCACCCTTAATGGAAGTGCGCCCACGCCGTGTGGGTGGCGCTACCTACCAGGTGCCAATGGAAGTGGACCCCAGCCGCAGGAAGTATCTGGCCATGCGGTGGATAATCACTGCCTCACGCCAACGGCCGGGCAAATCCTTTGCAGAAAAATTGGCTAATGAGTTGATGGATGCGGCAACCAATTCTGGAGCCGCCTATCGGCGTCGCGAAGAAGCGCATCGTATGGCTGAGGCCAACCGTGCCTTCTCCCACTTCCGAATTTAGGCTGTCTATTTATTCTCGCCGGGATGGGAAGCTGATTTTATGACCAAACAAGATTATCCGCTTGAACAATACCGCAACATTGGTATTATCGCGCATATTGATGCCGGTAAAACCACAACAACTGAGCGGATTCTGTTCTATACTGGTCGTACTTATCGCCTGGGGTCCGTTGACGATGGGACCACTGTCACGGATTGGATGGAGCAAGAACGAGAACGGGGGATTACGATAGTCTCTGCAGCGGTAACAGCCTTCTGGAAAGACCATAAGATCAATATTATCGACACCCCAGGTCATATTGACTTTACTGCCGAAGTTCAACGCTCCTTACGGGTTTTGGACGGCGGCATTGTGGTGTTTGACGCCGTGCAGGGTGTGGAACCCCAGAGTGAAACGGTATGGCGGCAGGCAAACCTCTATGGTGTTCCCAGAATTTGTTTCGCCAATAAGATGGACCGCGTGGGCGCGTCCTATGATCAGACTATTCAATCAATTCACGACCGTCTTGGCTCGAATCCATTGGCCATGCAAGTGCCTATTGGCCGTGAGGATACTTTCTCCGGCGTGGGTGATTTGTTGACAGAACAAGCCATAATTTTCGAAGACGAACTTGGTAGTGAGCCTCATTATGATGCAATCCCTTCCCAACTGGTTGAGATCGTCAAAGTAAAACGAGCTGAATTGATTGAGCGAATCGTCGAATTAGATGATGAGATGACCATGAAGTTTCTGGAAGGGGAGCCGTTGACCCTTGAAGAATTGAAGGCAACGCTTCGAAAAGGGGTGCTTGACAACAAAATTGCACCAGTATTTTGTGGCTCATCCTTAAAGAATAAAGGCGTGCAACTCTTGCTGGATGCGGTGGTGGATTATTTGCCCTCACCTCTGGAAGTCCCCGATGTGATTGGGATGCATCCAAAAACAGAGGAAACGCTTACCAGATCTCCTGAGCCAGACGCGCCCATGTCTGCGCTTGTGTTTAAGATCGTCACTGATCCTTATGTGGGACGATTGGCCTACATCCGGATCTATTCTGGCACATTGAAGAAAGGTTCCACGTACCTCAATGCCACCCAGAGTTCTAAAGAACGGGTTGGGCGGTTGTTACGTATGTATGCAGATCGGCGTGATGATGTTGAGGAGATATCAGCTGGGGACATCGGCGCAATTTTAGGGCTGAAGCAGAGCTACACTGGTGATACATTGAGTGATCCTTCCAACCCAATTTTGTTGGAAAATATCTCTTTCCCGGAACCAGTTATTTCTGTAGCCATTGAGCCAAAAACAGTGGCAGACCAGGACAAAATGGGGATTGCCTTACAGAAATTGGCTGAAGAAGACCCGACTTTTAAAGTGCGGCAGGATGAAGAAACAGGCCAGACGATTATTTCAGGCATGGGTGAGTTGCATCTGGATATTTTGGTAGATAGGATGCTGCGCGAATTCAAGGTGCAGGCTAATGTGGGCAATCCGCGGGTTGCTTATCACGAGACGATTACCCGGACAGTGCCTGAAGTGGATTATAAATTTGTCAAGCAAACCGGTGGACATGGCCAATATGGACATGTGGTTTTAAGGTTGGAGCCGCTTGAAAGTGGATCAGGTTTTGTTTTTGAAGAGCAGATTCGCGGGGGTTCTGTTCCTAGGGAATATATCCCTGCAGTTGAAAAAGGCGTTTTGGAAGCGGTCGAGAGCGGTGTTGTCTCTGGATACCCGATGACGGATCTAAAGGTGACGTTGCTGGATGGATCCTTCCATGAGGTCGATTCAAGTGATATGGCTTTTCGTATGGCAGCAATATTTGCGTTTCGTGAAGGTGCACCCAGGGGAAAGCCTGTATTACTTGAACCGATTATGAAGGTTGAAGTGGTTGTGCCTGAAGATCACACTGGCGAAGTATTGGGTCAAATTAATACCCGGCATGGGAATGTGATGGGCATGGATGTGCGACCTGGAAATGCCCAGGCTATCAGTGCAGAAGTGCCGCTGGCAGAAATGTTTGGCTATGCCACAGAGCTGCGGTCTGCAACTAAGGGGAGAGGCGTGTTTACAATGGAATTTGACCATTACGCGCCGGTTTCAGAAGCTGTTAAGAAGAAGTTATTGGGTTTATAGACACTAGATATTTTTATTAAATTGAGGAGTATTTTATAACAATGGCCAAGGAGAAATTTGATCGCTCAAAGCCGCACCTTAACGTGGGCACAATGGGGCATATTGACCATGGAAAAACCACGCTGACAGCGGCGATAACAAAAGTGCAGGGTCTCAAGGGAT
>PWSY01000159.1 GCA_003563055.1 Anaerolineaceae bacterium
CTTTCAGTGAACGCTGGTATAAAGTGGCTGTCTCCAATGGCAAGGAAGTTGACCGGCTTGAGGCAACCTGGGGCCATCCAATCATGCCCGACAGCCTGGCAGAGACACTCAAACAAAAACATTATGAAGTGGTCACCATCGTTCATAATGAAACCTCCACCGGCGTCGAAAACCCCCTCAAAGACCTGGCTGCTGTGGTGCATGAAATCAGCCCGGAAACGCTGATCCTGGTTGACGCTGTGTCTTCATTGGGCGGCACCAAAATCGAAACCGATGCCTGGGGGTTGGATTTTGTGTTGACCTCTTCCCAAAAAGCGATGGCGCTCCCGGCCGGCATGTCGCTGGCTGCTGTCTCAGACCGTGCCCTGAAAAAGGCTGAAACCGTCAAAAACCGCGGCTGGTACTTTGACCTGCTCTTGTTCGAAAAGCACCGCATCAAGAATTCAACGGCTATGACCCCCAACATGTCCGTGGTGTATGCCCTTGACACACAACTGGACCGAATATTCGCTGAAGGGCTGGATAATCGCTTCGCCCGTCATGCGGCCATGTCTGAACGCGTTCAGGCCTGGGCCTACGAAAACGGGATGGAACCGTTGGCCGCTGAAGGCTACCGCTCCAAGACGGTTGTGTGCGTCCAGAACCACCGCGGCGTGGATATCGGCGCGCTCAACACCTTCCTGCTCACCAAAGGCATGCGGATCGCCAACGGTTACGGCGACCTGAAGAACAAGACCTTCCGGATCGCCACCATGGGTGAAACCCAGATGCACCACATAGAAGAACTGCTGGAGGCCTTCGATACCTTCTTGAATGAAATGTAATTGTAATTTACATTAATGACGACAAGCCCGGTCATGCAATATCAATTGACCGGGCGAAATTTTAATCCTCTCTCAGTGAAAGCAAAAACATGGCAAAGACAGAACTGGTCAAAATGGAAACAATGGTCTCCGGGGGCGATTGTTTGGGCCGGCTCTCCGATGGACGGGCAGTGTTTGTCCCCTTTGTGCTGCCGGATGAAGTCGTCAACATCGAGCTGATCGAAGACAAAAAACGCTTTGCACGCGGCCGAGCCCTGGAACTATTTGAAGAATCACTTGACCGGATCGAACCCCGCTGTGCCCACTTCGGTTTGTGCGGCGGCTGCCAGTATCAACACTTATCCTATACGAAACAACTTGCCCTCAAAGAAACGCTGATCGCAGATCAACTCCAGCGGATCGGAAAGATCGAAGCGCCCCCCATCAAACCCATCATCCCCTCACCCTCCGCCTGGGGCTATCGCAACCACATCCAGTTTCATCTGGGACAGGATGGTGAGATGGGTTATATCCATGTCAATGGCGAACACCTTTTGGTGATCGACGAATGTCACCTGCCCCAACCGGCTATCGACCAGATCTGGCCGCAGCTTGATCTGGGCGCAGGCTCGGGTGTCTACCGCATGGGCATCCGCCAGGACAGCTTTGATGATGTGATGCTGATCCTGGAGGGGGACGACCCCACCCCACCTGCTTTCAGCGAGGATATCCCCGTCTCTGCCGTTTACACACCCCCCGAAGCCAGGCTGACCGTGTTGGCCGGGGATGACCACCTGATCTACCAGATCCTGGACCGCCAGTTTCAGGTTTCCGCACGGTCTTTCTTCCAGGTGAACACGCCCATGGCAGAGCGCATGGTGCAATACCTGCTTGACAACCTCCCCCTGGAAAGCCACCAGACCCTCCTGGAGCTCTATGCTGGCATTGGCCTGTTCAGCGCCTTTTTGGCACCCCGGGTCGCAAGCCTGGTGGCGGTCGAGTCCAATGGGTCGGCCTGCCACGACTTTGCCCTTAATCTGGACGATCTGGAAAATGTCACCCTGTATGAAGCAGAGGCAGAGGCTGCGCTACCTGCATTGGACATCCAGCCGGAAGTATTGGTGATGGACCCGCCGCGCGCCGGCCTGGCCAATCAGGTGGTGGATGCCATCGGTAAGCTTCTACCCAAACACATCGCCTATATCTCCTGTGACCCAGCCACCCTGGCCCGCGATCTTCGTAAGCTGATAGATCGCGGCTATCGGCTGGACTCCATCACGCCCTTCGACCTGTTCCCGCAGACGGCGCACATTGAGAGCATCAGTCTCTTATCGTATGATCGAGAATGATAATCTTCCAATCATGTCATCGCTAGCACAGCGCGGCGATCTCATTTTGTAGACCGAAGACCGGCTGCATTCCAATGAATCCAGCACTCAGCAGCTCAAACAGCCCTTGCCGTTTGAGTTTCGCTGAGGTGTCTTGACCCACTTCAGCTCATGGCGGTATGTGACCGCTTATGCTCGGGGACCGAAGACCGAGGACGGGGATAAAGGCATTAAGCTCAAAGTTGATCCCACTCCAGCTACGCTTCAGCCCCTGCCACTGCTCCGTCTCGCTTTGCTGCAGCCCCCTCCGCTGCGCTTCAGGGGTTCTGCTTTGCTCCAGGAGTCTTTGACGTTTCAGGGGTTCCGTCTTACTTCAGGGACAATGAAGTTGAAAGCGTATCGTAAAAAAAACAGATTGTGACGGCCCCTTCAGAAGGCTTCACACTCTCCCGACCCGAGCCAGCCCAACAATGGTAGGATAATGTTATTGGAGACCTGCGGTCAGAAACTCCCACAGGTCAGGAGACCTGTGGGATCAAAAGCAAATCATTGAAAGAAAGACGATTGAATTTGTAAACAATATCCTCTCGCTTATCAATGAAGCATAGATACGCTGCCAGCGAAACCGACTTAGAGGTGGACAAAGATTACAATCGATCTTAGAATAATACTTCATGATTGAGAAGGAAAAATATGAATATCGTCGTTCTAATCCTCTTATCAATTCTATCTTTTATGATTTCAAGCGCGGTGCACGAATTAGGTCACATTTTGATGGGACTGAGGGAAGGATTCAAATTTCACTTATTCGTCGCCGGTCCTTTTGGACTTAAAAGAGATGAAAATGACAAAATTGTCTTCTATTTAGAAAAGGATCTTTCCTTATGGGGTGGAATCGGGGCAACCGTCCCAACAGATGCACATGAAGATAATTATAAAAAATTCGGCCGTGTGCTTTTAGCCGGACCGCTAGCATCACTGGTTTTTGGCGCGTTCTGGTTACCCTTGGGCATTATCAACAACAATATGTTCATGGTGCTGCTGGGTGCGATGCCCATATCGATGGGTGTTATCAGCTTGATCCCGCTTAGAAATGGGGCTTTTTATACAGATGGCGGCAGATGGCTGAGGATGCATAAAAATGAAAAAACGAAAGCCGTTGAAGTCGCGCTGTGGAACTTGACCCAGGAGGCTATTGTTCAAGGGACCTATGCCAATGCCAATCTGGATGATGTATTGATCTTGAAAAATGATGATGATGTCAGGACGAAGTATGTGGGCCACTACTATGCCTATTCTCATTATCGAGATAATAGAGATACAGCCAATTTGGCAAAGGAGAAAGCCGCCCTGGAAAATTTACAGGGCCAGGTACCCAAACAGATGGTGTCCATGTTCAGATTCGATCAAGGATCAGACAGTTGTGACTGACGAAAGTTTTCAAATTGTATTGCGGTTGTTTACCAGAGTCATTTCAACCTCCAGCCAGTGATGGCATTTAACGAAGGACCCTAATGAAACCCAAGAGAAAGAAACTAAAGTTGGTGCTTGCGATATCACTTGGATCGCTGACCCTGATCGGCATCCTGGGATTGCTCTACCTGCGCAACAGCGGGTTGTAGACGATGCTGAACCTATTCAGTGATGAAACCAGGGTGGACAATTTCAGAAATTTCCACACTATTTTTCCCTCCGAGCCAATCCTACCCGGGGATTCTGTGTGGGCTTTTGAGTCCAACCCCAGACCCTTGCCGGAATTCTACACCTATGAGGGCGAACAGCGCCGAATCGATGCGTTTCTAGAAAAAACCTCGACGACCGGGTTTGCGGTCGCCAGGGATGGGGAGCTGCTGTACGAAGCCTATTACCAGGGCTATGGGCCAGATTCTCTGCCGACATCCTTTTCGGTTACCAAATCCTTTGTGTCTGCCTTGGTGGGGATTGCCATTGAGGAGGGACACATCGAGTCGCTATATGACCCCGTCGAACGCTATGTGCCGGCTCTGGCTGGCACCGCTTACGGCCCAATCTCGCTCTATCATCTGCTAACGATGTCTTCCGGTGTGGATTTCGACGAAGATTACGCGAATCCAGGCTCTGACATCAACAGGCTGCCGATGCAGATTTTCATTTTCAGGACGAGCTTACCCGACCTTCTACAAGAGATCGAAATGCTTCGGGAGC
>PWSY01000121.1 GCA_003563055.1 Anaerolineaceae bacterium
AAAGCCAGTCAGTTCAATGATACCCCTGGCTAGCAAATAGACTGCTGCCAGCGTCCAGCCAAGGTTTTTTGAGATTTTTGGGTATGCCATCAGGATCAAAACACCCCCAGCGATAGCAAGAATGCTGCTGATGATCCCCAAGCCTCCCAATCCGGATACCAACGCCATCAGGCCAGACAAGAGTAGAAAAATTCCCAGTACCAGGTTCATTAATCTTTTTTGATTCATCATTATCCTTTCTTATTTCAATTATCTCAATTTCATTTTACCTAATTGAACAGAGGAAATAAAACCAGGCATGATCATGGCCAGGGCAAAGGCAAAGTACTAGATTTTCGCTGATGATGGGTTAACAACCACTCACTCAAACAGGTTTCAGCTCTCGTCGGATACGGTTATAATCATCCCATGAAAATCGTCCAGGTCATTCCCACCTACAACGAAGCCCTCAACCTGCCCGTCCTGGTCTCAGCCTTGTTCGATCAAGAATTGCCGGGGCTGCATCTCCTGATCGTTGACGACAACAGTCCCGATGGGACAGGTGATCGAGCGGAAGCTTTAGCCCGCCAATACCCGGGTAAGCTATCCGTGATTCACCGTCCTGCCAAAGAAGGACTCGGAAAAGCCTACATCCAGGGATTCCGCTGTGCCTTAGAACAGGGCGCCGATGTGGTCGGCATGATGGACGCGGATCTGAGCCACCCCCCGGATACCCTGTCTGTTCTCCTGTCCAAGTTGGAAAACGCAGATGTGGCCATCGGCTCACGCTATGTGCCAGGGGGCAGTGTCGACAAGGGCTGGCCGTTCTGGCGAAAGGGATTATCCTGGTTTGCAAACGCTTACGCTCGCACAATCCTTGGCTTGCCCATACGCGATGCCACTGGCGGGTACCGCTTATGGCGCAGGTCTGCCCTGGAAGTGATCCCCTTTGAACACTCACGCTCCAACGGCTATGTGTTCATCGTTGAGCTTGCCTACATGGCGAAACTGGCAGGTCTCACATTTGCAGAAGCGCCGATTTACTTTGCCGAACGCACCCAGGGTCAATCGAAAATGTCGCTCCGCATTCAGATCGAAGCCGCTTTCAGGGTCTGGCAATTACGACAACTTTACAAACAGAAGTAAACATGACACTTGTACCCGTCCATAACCTTAAAAATCTAGCAACTGCTCAGGCAGCCCTTCTGCTGAAAGGAGGGGGTGTTGTTTGACGGCGAAGCCGTCAAACAACACCCCCTATTCCCTCGCACGCTGAGTAGTACCTAAATTAAATAATAAACCAAGCCAATTAACCTGCCGATTGGTGAGTTTCCATGACAACATTCACCAAATCAACCCACGCCTCAAGCGACAATGTCTCCGGTCGACGAGTCGGATCAATGCCAGCTCGCGCCAGGACATCTGTGACTGTGCGCCCTTCACTTTCCAGGACAGGTTTGAGAGAGTTCCGCAGCATCTTTCGTTTCTGGTTGAAGGCCGCATGTGCCATCATAAACAGCCAGTCTATGCCTTCTTCCGATAGCTTTGGCGCCTGGTCCACCTCGATGATCAGCAGGCTGGAATCAACTTTTGGCCGGGGAAAAAAACAAGTTGCTGGGATGTGGGTGCTGATGCGGGCCTGGCCATAGACCTGCACCGATAAAGAAAGCAGGCTCATCTTCTCATCCTGGTTCACGATGCGCTCTGCCACTTCACGCTGAATGGTCAGGACGATACGGGCCGGTTTCACCTGTGCCTCAAGCAAATGACGGATGACCGCAGAGGTGATGTAATATGGGATGTTGGCCACCACCACATATCCATCATGTGAGAACAAGTCCGCCGGCGCAATGTTCAGTATGTCCCCCTTGACCAGTTGGATATTATTAAAATCACGGATTACAGCTTCCAGCACGGGGAACAGGTGTTCATCGATCTCAATGGCTGTAACGGACTTTGCCTTTACCGCCAAAAGACGGGTCAGGTTCCCCAGCCCAGCGCCAATCTCCAGCACCTCGTCTTTCAGGTGGATTCCAGCTTCCCGAACTATATTCTGTAAGGCATTATGATCGGCCAGGAAATTTTGCCCCAATGACTTCTGGGGCGTGAGACCATATTGTCTTAAAAGAACAGGGATGTGCAGGGGGTCTAGGGCCATGGCAGTATTGCCGGGTACCACTCCGGCACCGGTGTCAGGAAATACATCGTCGTCCAATGATGCCAGGAGACATAATCATCATCCGAGTAACCCAGATCAATCCAGTAATGGTTAAAGTATTTGGCGCCGCCGCCGACATTGCCAATCACACCTCTACCATACCCCTGGACGAATACCGGCTGCAAGCGCATCATATTGAACCAGTTTGGTGTAACAGCGATAAGACCTTTTTGCGTTGGCAAGCCACTGGCCGACCCATAACAACAGGCGCCATCCGGCAAGCCACATCGACAGGGGGAATAGGAGGTCGCATACACGGAAATCTTGCGCCAGTATTCAATCTCCTGCCCATCGACCACAGCCGTTCTGACCACGGCCTGGGTGCCGTAACCAAGGACGCCATCCTGCGCCTCGCTGGCCTGCCAGTTCTCCTGAGCATCCCGCCAGACCTCCTCACCGCCAGCGTATCGAATCCTGTCTCGGGTTGCAAAAATGCCGACCTGGCCCGATTCCACTACCGATACCTCGTCCAGGGGAGTATCAGGGTCCAGGACCGTTTCATTGCTGTAAGCTACCTCATCCGTCATCAGGTGAATTTCTTCCCGAACCCTGACGATGGTGATTTGTCCGTCCTCAGGAAGCGGGTCATCCTCAGGTGGAATGCTGTAATCCAGGTTTTGCAAAGTGATGCCCACATCCTGAAGCGCTTCCCCAACCGTGTTTGAAGCCGTCAATCCAGTAAAAGTAGAATCCAGCAAGTGAATTTTCACCGGTTTGGCACGCCTGATCGAAACATCCATACCCGCGTCAACCGGTGCCATCAAATCCTCTGAAATCCAATCCTGGGAGGTCACTTGAACAGAAGCTGCTTCAAGTGCTTCGCCAATCGTTGGTTTGCTGGTGTAGAACGTCTTTGTAAAGTCTTCTATGATGACGGTCATCGGCACCGCTGGTTGATACTGAAGGAGGATTGTACCGTTGACACGGTTAAGGGTTGTGTGAGGGTCAATCATGTCACCATTCAGCAGGACACGATCCTGGGGAAACAAAAGGATACCGCTTTCACTCAGCAGGTTCGCCGGCATTCGTTCAATTGAACGTAAAGTTACCGCATCCTCCGAGGTCATTAAGAGAAAGTCATGCGCCCTTTCAATATAAATGCCAGACGGGTTGAGTAAGAAACGCTCATGAGGCGGTGTAACATGATCCGCTTCATCGAGAAAAACCCCGGCTGAACGAAGGATGCCCGATACCCTCAAAGCCGTTGTGCGGACAGTTGACATTTCTCCATCGATCACAATCGTGATCGGTTGGGTTAAGGCAAGGAGCACCAGGGCGGCCCCCATAAGGATCCCGAAGAGGGCACCCGGCAAAAGCCACTTTTTATATTTCGTTAAAATTTCTTTCATATGCTCGTTTTTATTATGAGCCAGTGTTTGAAAACGATAGGGTTAACCACATGCCAGATATTTGCAGTATAACACACAGGCATTTTTTGACAAGTTAGCTCATTTTTTCTTTCCTGCACGAATTTTCATCAGTATTTCTATCAGTACCGCTTGCCAGTGCTCATTAACCGGGTCGGAAAAGTGGATCCGATAAGCATTTTTTCCGGTGATAACAGGACGACCCAGTTCAGCTAGATTGCGTTCATTGATCCCGGTTGGCAGTGATGGATACCGCAAGACAATTTGCCTGCCCTCAAAACCAACTGAAGCCAGACCAGCCTGAGCCGCTAAAAGTTTGACCTTAATCTGGTAGACCAGGTTTTGCACCTGTTCTGGCAAGGGCCCAAAACGATCTTCAAACTCCATTTCAATAGACGCCAAAGCTGTTTCTTCCTGGATATCTGCCAGACGCCTGTAAAGCTTGAGCCTGAGGGTCTGGTCAGTGATATAAGCTGTCGGGATGCCAATGGACAGCGGCAGGTTGACCGAGGTAGGGATGGCAAGTGATGCATCCAGGATGGTTTCCTCCCGAGGGCCTTTCATCCCTGCTGCCAATTTGAATTGATTTACAGCTTGGGCCAAAAGCCGGGTATAGAGGTGGAATCCAACCGAGGCAATATAACCTGACTGGCGCGTGCCTAGCATTTCACCAGCACCACGCATCTCGAGGTCTCGCATGGCGATGGCATACCCTGAACCCAACTCGGTGTTCTCTGCCAAAACTTCCAAACGTTCCTGACCTTCTGCTGTGGGTGCTTTCACACGATGACGGAACAAATAAGCATAAGCCCGTTGGGCCCCCCTCCCAACGCGCCCTCGCAATTGATACAACTGCGCCAGCCCGAAAGTATCCGCCCGATCCACAATCAAGGTGTTGGCGTTGGGGATGTCCAATCCTGATTCAATGATCGAAGTACATAGTAAAACATCGATTTCACCCTTCGTGAATTGATGCATCCTATTGGCCAACTGAGTCTCATTCATCTGGCCATGAGCAACCCCAATTTTCGCCTCAGGCACCAGTCTTCTCAGCTGGTTGTGCATGGCCCCAATCGTCTGGACGCGGTTGTGGACGAAAAAGATTTGGCCGCCACGCTCTAACTCCCTGACAACAGCCTGGCGCACAAGCTTCGGGTCATAAGGCCCAATATGAGTCACGATGGGCAGTCGTTCTTCGGGTGGTGAGTTGATGGTGGAAATATCCCGAGCCCCGGTCAGCGCCATATAGAGGGTCCGTGGAATGGGTGTGGCCGTCAGTGTAAGCACATCAACCGAGGTGCGTAATTTTTTCAAGTGCTCTTTATGCGCCACACCAAAACGCTGTTCCTCATCGATCACCACCAGGCCCAGTTCTCCAAAGGCAACATCATCAGAAAGCAGGCGATGGGTACCAATCACGATATCCACTTTACCCAGTCTTAAATCTTTGATAATGCGCGATTGCTGTTGCTGAGTCCGAAAACGGGACAGCATCTCTACCTCTACAGGGAAGGTGGCCAGACGGTCACGGAAGGTATCATAGTGCTGCTGAGCCAGAACGGTGGTGGGCACCAACACAGCCACTTGCTTGCCATCCATCACCGCTTTAAAAGCCGCTCTTAAGGTGACTTCTGTTTTGCCATACCCAACATCCCCACACAGCAAACGATCCATCGGCCGGGGTACCTGCATGTCCTGTTTAATTTCAGCCAGGGCTTGCATCTGATCTTCCGTTTCGATATAGGGAAAACTGGCTTCAAGCTCACGCTGCCAGGGCGTATCAGGACTGAAGGCAAAACCTTCAGCTACCTGTCGCTGAGCATATAATTCCAGTAATTCGCCCGCAACTTGTTGAACTGCTTCTCTAACTTTTTGTTTGGTATTATGCCAGCTGGTACCACCCAAACGGGATATGGATGGTGAGTACCCATCTGCACCTACATAACGGGTTAACCGGTCAGCATGATGGATGGGCACAAAAAGCTGGTCTTGTTCAGCATACTCAACACACAGGAACTCCTGCTGAACACCCTCCTGGCCGCGCTTGACCAGCCCCACATATTTCCCAATGCCATGGTCAACGTGCACCACCCAATCCCCCGGTTGCAAGTCAGCATATCCCGACTCTGGTGCTTCCGCCGTCGGGCGGTAACGCCTGCGGGGTTGCGGTCGTGACCAGCCAAAGATCTCACTATCTGTGAGTAAGTGCAGGCGTTCTGCCCCGTCCAAATTCAGGATCCAACCCCCAGCCAGATTGCCCTCAATAAATTGAGCCGCAGCTTGCTCCTTTAAACCCACCTCATGTGACAATTGTTGCTCGAGCCACAGGTTTCTCAACCGGGGTGTCTGTCTGGAGACAATCACCCAACGCTCTTGCTTACGATCCAATCCCTGCAAATATTGCAGAAAATCACGTAATTTACCGGCAAAACGCGGCCCCGGTTCAAAGGCGGATGCCAGAGGAGGGTTATCCGGCGCACGGGTGTACCCTAATTCGATAACAGGCCGGTTGTTAAAGCGGTCTTCGATCTCAGACCAGGTTAGAAAGGGTGGCGGGAAGTCAGCGGGGATCTCACCTGCCTGAACCAAATCTTCTTTGCGAGACAGGCTCTCTTCTTCGATAGCCATCACCGCTGCTGAAAGGAACTCCTGTCCATCAAGGACGATTAAAGCATCTTCAGGGAGGAAATCCAAAACACAGCCAGCAAAGGGATAGGCCAGGGGTATGTGAAATTCTTGGAGGTCTTTATAAGCAATGCCCGCCTGTTCAGCCGCCTGAGGTAAAATCTCCCGAGCGGGCGTGATGGTTATGGTACTGATCTGCTCAACAGTGCGCTGGGTAGCAGGGTCAAAGACCCGCATGGTGTCAATCTCGTCACCAAAGAATTCAATCCGCACCGGTTGCCCCTCACCAGGAGGCGAAATATCCAGAATACCGCCGCGGCGTGAGAACTGACCTGACTGAACGACAATATTGGCATATTCATACCCGATCTGCACCCAGTTGCGGGTAAGCGCTTCGGGGGTCACACGCTGAGAGAGCGTCAGTTTGCGGGTGTATTTGAGAAAATCACGCCGGGGGATTGTGCGCGTCATAACCGCTCTTATTGGTGCCACCAGCATGGGCGGCGAACTCGGCTTTGGGATACCGGGCAGCAAAAATCGCGCCAGGATTGTCAACACCTTAAGCCGATCCTGGCGGGTGCCTTTACCCCAACCAGATTTTTCGAAGAAAAGCGGGTTTGGCTCAGGGAAGTAATGGGCTGTCGTTTCACCTGTCCAAAACTGGAGCTCTTCAAACAGGGCCAATGCTCGATCGGCCCGATTAGAAATGATCAGGACGGGCCTGCCCAGATCTCGATATAACTGTGCCACCAGGGGAAGACGGACCGAACGTGGCAAGCCCAGTCCCTGGACTGAATCAATCGTATCATGGCCTTTTTCTAAACGGGTGCGTAAGGTTTTGTAGCCCGGGATCGCTCGGAAATCTGTTAATGCCCTCAATTGAGCTGGTAATGCCATCACACCTCGTCTATCACCGGTCCGTTGAATTCATTCATCGCCTTCTCAATGCCCTCCAGGATGAATTTGTGGATCGCCTCCACCGCAGTCTGCCTAATTTCTGGGAGCAGTTCTTCTTGTGGCGGGTCAAAATCATGTAAGACGTAATCCCGCGGGTCCATGCGACCTGGCGGGCGACCAATGCCAACGCGCAGTCGGGCAAATTCATGAACCCCGAGCCGTGAAACAATCGATTCCATACCTTTTTGACCCCCGGTACCGCCAGAAGGGCGTAAACGGAGGGTGCCAAAGGGTAAATCAAGGTCATCATGGATGACCAAAATTTGTTCCAAGGGAATCTTATAAAACCGTACTAAAGGGGCCACTGACTGACCTGATTCGTTCATATAGGTCTGCGGTTTAACCAGGATCACGCGCCTGCCATCAACCAAGCCCTTGCCAACCAATGCCCGGTTTTCGACCCGAGTCAAAGTGACACCCACAGCTTCTGCCAGGCTGTCCACAATCATAAAACCGACATTGTGACGATTGTGACGATATGCAGCGCCCGGGTTGCCCAGGCCAGCGATCAGATAAGGTGCATTTTCAATCATGATATTACTTCGCTTAAATAATTTTATCTTTCATGCCAACCATAAATCGATTCATCTACTAGCCAAAGTGACAGATCAGCCAATCATACGCGGAAACAAGTACCACACAACCCTTGAGGGCGGCGGGATACGATCTTTAAGTTTAGCACGAAAGGCTTTGAAATGTGAAATGGCAAGATGGAGAATTATTGAAAGGGGAAGGTTAATAGATGGTGAATCCAACTACACATTCGCTTAAGAGCTAGTTCGTCGGGGGTTTATAACAGGGTATTCAGTCGCTCTGACCCGACATCAATAATGTGGAAATCAGTTCTTTTAACAAAAAAACACACATAACCTCGGCTGCCGATCAGGAACCGAGTTTTTTTTGATGTATCAGGCTGAGGGGGTGCAGCAATCTACTATTTCATGAGAAAGTCTCTGATATACACCTACGCTTGTTTGCTATCTGCTTAAGCTCTTATTTTAGTCATTACAAATTATCTGTCAGCAAACAATAGGGGCTGTAGTTCGAGCAAATCCTTGGTAAACAGTTCCAGGTCTATCAACCCGGTTTCCGGGTCCCGCTCAAGGCCAGAGACAATCAGGTCCAGCCGCCGGGGCAAACTCAGTGCCAGGTCAACATCCACTGACTCGATCAATGGCAATAATTCTTCCAGCAATTCTTGCGTATCTATCAGGCTGGCCTGTGCGCCTTCACTATCATCCATAAATAATTTGATGCGGGCGTTATTTACATCGATCAGCACCTGGAAATACTGTACATTGGCAGTGATCACTTCTAATTCTTCTTGCAAAGTGGCAATTGTATCGTTAGCTTCCTCAAATGCTTTCGTAAGCCGGTCATTTTCTTCATGCAGCTCACTGATCGTTTGTGTGGCATCATCCAGCTGCGACTGGAGTGCTGCCCTTTCTGCATCCAAAGGCCGGTAGCGCAAGAAATGATCTGTCAGGAATCCTGCCAGGAAAGCAATCACGATCACAACCAGCCAAATCAGCGCTTTCCGAAAAAATAACTTTAGCCGGCTGGGTGGTGTTGTTTCTTCAACTTCCCTAAGTGTGCTATCAGGTTCAAGTTGTTCAGGTGCTTGGGGTGTATCCATACCATCAACCACTGGTTGATCTAATGCAGGTTCTTCACTATGCTGAGTCATATCTCTTCTCTCTAATTCAAAAGTAAATTGGATGGTAAACGGACACAAGTGAGTGGCTTGACCGATATATTAATTTTACTAGGTAACCTAACAGAGTCAAACCTTCTAAATAAGAGTGTTGAAAAATAATTATTGGCTATCGTTTTTTATTTTGGCTATACATAAACTATTGAAATAATAGCATTACTAAATATGCTGAAAAATCAAACCATAACAGCCACACTCACAAATCTCAATTGTAAAACAACCAAAAACACATCGAATGGGACCTGTATCAATGAGTAAAAACAACTGGACTGTACTCTAACTGGCAATTTTCCGGCAGGACAAGGACGATTGACCTGACGGCAGTGGTTTCAACTGCGGCATCCAAGTTTTGACACCCTTTTTCAAGGGCATTTTTCATAACATCTTATTGAGAACAACATTCGTTTATCTTGATAATGCTAATCCGTAATCGATTAGAAAATCGGGGGTATGATTTAATTGGATTAATTCAACTGCTTATAATAGAGCAATCATAATCAAGGATTTTTCTATGATCGAAATGATACTGGAAGAATTGTCACCTTATCAAACGCTTTTATTTTTAAAGAACCCCTTTTCAGCTACTCGGTTCATTTACACCACATTTGGGACGAAATCCGAATTCCCATTCCTTACGGGTCAGATTGGAAAAGTGCGATAAAGATTCTATCAAACGCCATCCCCCGCCATCCCGCCTATCAGGACTTACTGCCAAAAGCAGAAAAACAACGCCTTGAGTTGCGTAAGCGGATTGCTGTAAAAATCACCCCATTAAACCCGACCGTATTTGTCAAACTTACCGACAACTGGATCGAATTAGGCCTGGTCTACCCTGTGGATACCGACCTGCGCCGAATCTTTCGGAGCGAGGTCAGCCAAACGCTTTTAGAAGAATTTGGTTTGGCCGGGATAGAAATTGCTTCCGAGACGATTTCGATTGTAGAATTTCCGGGACAATAACACCAGTGAGAAGAATCATGACTAAAAATATTTATGTTTCTACCACAAAAAAGCCACCTCCCAAAGGAGAGGTGCTATTTTGGGGAAGCGGTCTTCACTTATTCATGGCTTATTATTAAAATTCTTTTAGGATGGCGACACACACTATGGGATATATGCTCCGTTTTACAGGAAGAGACCTTTCAAACATCCAACACTATGGCAGACATCTCCTACCTTTATTAATTTGATTACCTTTTTCTGGAGAGTGATTAATTAACATGGTAAAATAATAAAACTAGTAAATTTATCACTTTCATCCCATAATTATCACTAGCTAAGAGAGGCTCAAATGAAATTAAATGCACCTAAAAAAATTGTTTGGATTATCGCATTTATACTTGGCGTACTCGGTGTACTCGGCACAATCACCACTATTCCCATCGTTTCTGAATATGCTTTCTGGTTTGTCGTTATAGGCTGGCTATTGTTGGTCATCGCTACAGTCGCTAAAAATTTTTAATATCTTATCGTGGGGTTGTCTTAGCAGGCAGCTCCATTGATGATAAAATCCAATACCAGCAGTTTTATTGAAATTAACCTGGGATTCTGGCGTCTGTCCCGCCGTGCCGTAGAATAAAATATTTTAAACAAAACTGAGCAATTCTAAAATCATCCTGAAGGAAATTCCTAAACTACTTTCGAGCTTAATACCTAAACAGGTAAATAATTGGTCTAAATCAAATATTCTTCTTCGATTTCGGGAGCATGAAGATAAAAGGTAAACCCAAAGGGAGTAAACCTGCACTGATCATGAATGTGTACCGTAAATCAAGGATGTCCGACAGAAAACCCACCAGCACAACAGCCAGCGAGGTCAGGATAAAGCTCATGGCCATGTAAAACCCATTGACCAGTGATCGATTTTCCGGCGCGTTTTCCAGTACAACGGCCATGATGACCGGGACAACCGAGATGACAAAAACGCCCAGGAGGATCAAAAGCGGGATCTGCATTAAGCCTGTGGCGGATATAAAAATAAAAGTCAAAATTGGCGTCACGGCATAGGACACAACAAGCAACCTCCGACGGCCAATTTTGTCGCTTAATGCCCCAGAAAAAAAGGCGCCAATCATACCGGCGACTTCGAGAATGGTCAAAGAAGCCCCCGCCATCCACAGACTTGACCCCTGAAATGTCAGGAAAGTCGGCAAAAAAGTGGTCATGCTGGCAAGGATCAATGAACGCGCAAAAGTGATAAACGCAATCGGTAATAAAACAGGCCTCATCTTTTTTAACGCTGTCTTCCAATGGGAATTATGGATGGTGGTTTTAGGCAAGGTTGTAATGGTGTCCAGCTTTCTCGAAAGAAAGAGTGAGGTCATAACGCCAGCCATCAACAGCCACGGAAACCGGTCCAGTGTCAGGTAACCGATGGCCGTCACGGTGATGATCGGCCCCAATGAACGGCCAAGTTCTCCTCCAACCATCCAAAAGCTCATCCCTTTGCCCAACCTTTTACCCGAAAGCGAACTGCTCAATACCGGTCCAACGGCATGGAATGTGGCAGAACTCAGACCGGCCACCACCAGCAGGAAAGCCAGAAAGCCATAACTGGGCGCAATGCCCAGTAAACTCATCGCCGAACCAGTGATGGTAGGCGCCAGTATGATAAATATTTTCAAGTTCTTACGATCTGCGATATTCCCGATGACAGGTTGTAATAATGATGGGAACTGGATAAATACAGACAATAAGCCTGCGGCTGTATTGGTCAAAGAAAATTTTTGAATCAGCACCGGCAATAATGCTGGCAAAAAAGCCGTATACGTGTCATGAACCGCATGGGCTGACGAAAGCAGGGCAACCCCATTAGCTTGAAAATCTTCCCGTTCAACTGCTGAATTCACACTCATTTATCGCTCCACGAGATACTGATAAGTTCTGTTTAATCTCTGATTTAATACCAACCTTAGAAATCCAAACGTCTATTCGTCTTCAATTCCCGGCCAGATCCATCAGCAGCATATTATATCAGGTATTGAAAACTATTTACAATCGCTTAATTGCCTTTTTTAAAGCACAAGCACCTTGGGCCAGAAATTTTTGATTCGCCAGACAAATTGGCACCCGGATGCAGGTGGCGCATGGGGTGGTTAATAGTGCAGCTTAAGTTCCTTTTCCCGCTTTTTTGTTGTGTTGAAAATGATGACCAGCAGGATGATGACCCCATTCAGAGCCAGAAAACCGATCACCACATAAGGAAAAATCACATCATAGGGAATGAAAAAACCTTCATATGGTACCAGAACATACTCCGCCCGCTGAGTAAAAGACCCACCATTCTGTAATAAGTCTGGTAATGAAACATTCCAGGTGCTGACTCCAGATGCCGACTGAATGCCATTGGTCCGGATAATCTGCGGAGTCACCAGTCGGACGGTATAGGCAGAACCGGATAGGTCAAGAAGGTTGACGCCGGGGATTCTGAGGGTCGAACCAGCCACATTCACCGATTGTGAAAATGTATACACACCCTCATCTTCAGATAAGGACATTGTCAGGGGGCCAATCCGGCGCGGCTGCTGGAACAAGGCAGAAAAATCGACCACTGTTAACTGGACAGAGTCCCACATGCGACCATGAATAACATATTGCTCAATCTGGACATTGCTCACATTTTCATCACGCATTATTATCGAGAGTAAATTCTCAAGTTCAAATCCCTCAGGGATCTCTGAATGAAATTGGTCATATACCTCTAAATCAACGCCTAGGGCAAAACGCATCATCCCAGAACCATCCTCCTCAATTTCGATCTCCTGTACCAGACTGACACACCCACTCAAAAAGATGAGAGAGGCGAGGGTAATCATCATAAGGAGTAAAGGTGTTTTCATCATAAAATTCGTGTTTTCGAGCGAAATTTGCTAATAACATCATTATTATATTGCAATCGCATAATTGATCAAAGGATCGATTGATTCAGGAGATTTTAACAAGCTGACATTACACACAACATACCAAATACTCAGGTTGCCATATCCTGATCAAGGGAATCGCACAGTGGGGCAGTGAAATCGCAAAGTGATCGTACATCCAATTTTGTCAATGCAAACGAAACCAGCTTGTCATTGCATCCGGTTTAATTTTGTCATTGCGAACGCAGTGACTGCTTACGTCCTGTAAAGGAAGTAAGCTCATGTTCACATCATCCCACGCGATTCTGCCATACCGAATGAAATTGTAGGTCGCGTATTGCGATCATATCCAAACATAAAACCGCTCGTATGAGCGGAGAGCATTAGCGCAAAATGACATCGGTCTATGACGCATACGTGACAGCCCAACATCGCCCATACCGGGATGTAGTTCCCCTCGTTGAAGTTTCTTTCTCAACCCATCACAAAAATGTCACGTTGAAAATGTGCGACTTTGCGATCGCCCTATACAGTGGGGGAAATGTCTGACAAATCTGCCGTGTTTTGGTATAATCAAACCAATAGGAAGGTGCTTGATCACAGGCATGATTCGTGCTGACGAACGCAAAACCTGATCATGCATAAGTACCTGCCTGACATAATAAACATAAGAATCTTAACCACTGTGTCCCGCGCACACATTCTTATACACCACCGAGTAGAAACAACCCGGTATTATAAACATTTTTGACTTCACATAACCAACACGAAAGGACAATCACCAAATGAGCCAAAAACCCAATAACACAATCACCCCCACAAAGCTCAATCGAAGAGACCCGGTCCCAGCGGACATCGTCATCGCCCAGGAAGCAACCCTCAAACCGATCTCAAAGGTCGCCGAAGAATTAGGCCTGCTGCCAGACGAATACGAACCCCATGGGAAACATATCGCCAAGGTCAACTTGAATGTGCTGGATCGATTGGGAGACGTTCCCGATGGGAAATACATCGACGTCACCGCCATCACACCCACACCCCTTGGTGAAGGAAAGACCACAACGACGGTTGGTTTGAGCCAGGCGCTGGGTGCGCACCTTGGCAAAAGGGTGCTGACAGCCATCCGCCAACCCAGCCAGGGCCCAACTTTTGGGATCAAGGGTGGGGCCGCAGGCGGCGGTTACAGCCAGGTTATTCCGATGGAAGACTTCAACCTGCACCTGACAGGCGATATCCACGCCATCACGGCAGCCAACAACCTGATCGCAGCTGCCATTGAAACGCGCATGTACCACGAGTCCTACCAAAGCGACGAAGCGCTGTTCGACCGCTTATGTCCTGCGGGTGAAGACGGCCAGCGCAGTTTCGGAATCAGCATGAAGGGCCGTTTAGAAAACCTGGGGATCGACAAAACCGACCCGAATGCGCTCACAGAGGACGAACGAAGAAAATTTGTGCGTCTGAACGTTGACCGAAGCACCCTCACCTGGCGCCGCGCCACGGATACCAATGACCGCATGCTGCGCAAGATCACCGTTGGGCAAGGGGCCAAAGAAAAGGACTTCAACCTTGAAACCAGTTTCTACATCACCGTCGCCAGTGAATTAATGGCCGTCCTGGCACTTGCCACCAGCCTGCAGGATATGCGTGAACGTATTGGACGGATCGTGCTGGCCTTGGATGTGGATGGAAACCCCGTCACTGTTGAGGATGTGGGTGTAGCTGGCGCAGCCACCGTCCTGATGAGAGACACCCTCATGCCAACCCTGATGCAAACGCTGGAGGGCACACCCGTCTTTGTGCACGCCGGACCCTTTGCCAACATCGCCCACGGCAACAGCTCCATCATGGCCGATATGATCGGCCTCAAATTAGCCGACTACGTGATCACGGAATCTGGTTTTGGCTCCGACATGGGAATGGAGAAGTTCTTTGACATCAAATGCCGCTACTCCGGCAACATTCCCGACGTGGTGGTGCTGGTCGCCACCATCCGTGCGCTCAAGATGCACGGCGGTGGACCAAAAGTTACCGCAGGCGCCCCCTTAGCACCGGAATATGTCAAAGAAAATCTTGAGCTGGTGCAAGCCGGCCTCGATAACCTGATGGCGCATATTGATATCGCCAACCATTACGGCGTAAACGTGGTGGTTGCCATTAACCGTTTCTATACCGACACCGACGCCGAACTGGAACTGGTCAGAAAAGCCTGCCTCGACAGCGGCAAAGTGATCGACGCGGTTGTCACCAACCACTGGGAAGAAGGCGGCGAGGGATCAATTGAACTGGGCAAAGCCGTCATCAAAGCGGCTGAAAAGGAATCAGAATTCAAATTCCTGTATCCCCTGGACATCCCCATCAAGGAAAAAATCGAAGCCATTGCCAAAAAGGTCTACGGTGCAGACGGCGTGGATTACTCCCCGGAAGCAGAAAAGCAGATTCAAGAATACACCCGCCTGGGCTACGACAAAATCCCGATTTGCATGGCGAAAACCCACCTGAGCTTAAGCCATGACCCAACACTCAAAAATCGCCCCAAGGGCTATCGCATCCCCATTCGATCTGTGAATGCCTCCATCGGTGCCGGTTTTCTCTATCCCCTGTTGGGCACCATGAGCACCATGCCCGGTCTGCCCACCCGCCCGGCCTATTACGACATCGATATCGACTTCGAAACCGGGAACATCGTTGGCTTATCGTAGTTTCAAGCATAAGCTGGCAGATTAACCATCCACACCCCGGCCCATCAAGCCGGGGTTTTTTTTCAACAATAAGCGGTAACTGCGAATAGAATCAGATTTGGGTGAGAGTAAATTTATGAAGCGTATCTGCTCAGTCTGCAATAGATTAATGGGGGGGGTTGGTGTG
>PWSY01000189.1 GCA_003563055.1 Anaerolineaceae bacterium
TCTCATTGACAGTGCAGACCCCGAGGCTGGCATTGAAAAGACCCGGGTAGAGATCACCGACGAGATGTGGGATATTCAAATGGTGATGCGCTTTGATTACCCCTATGATGATTTCCCCCGTGAAATCCAGGTGATCCTGTCGGCCGACTTTGAAGAAAAAGCACCCTTTGTGACTCTGACCTGGTATACACCGGATGGCGAACGGATCAAAATTGACGATATTGCCGCCAGGCGCACGGAGACGGTCCGCTTTGATTTGATAGACAGACTGGTGCGGACACTGGATGACGTACCTCCCCGGATTGGGCTGCTGGCCGTTCCGGATACCGACCCCCCCGAAGTGCGAAAAGGCACCTATGAGTTGCATATTGATACGATTGTTTTTGAGGAAGACTCCGATATCGATGCGCAGTTCGTCGCTTATGGGGAAGTATACGGACTGGCTGGGACGGATCACCGCCGCCGGGATATGACCCTGGCCCTGTTATGGGGTGCCCCGATAGCTCTCTCATTTGGTTTGATGGCTGCCGTGGGGACGACCTTTACCACCATGTTCATCGCCGCTGTCGGCGTGTGGTTTGGGGGTGTGGTGGATGATATCATTCAAAGGGTTACCGAAATTTATATGGTCTTGCCATTCCTGCCGATTCTGATCATGGTGGGGATATTTTACAGCCGCAGCATCTGGGTCATGCTGGGCGTGGTGATTCTTCTCAGTATCTTTGGCGCTGCGATTAAGAATTACCGGGCTATCTTCTTACAGATAAAGGAATCCCAATATATTGAAGCGGCCCGGTCTTACGGCGCGGGCAACTGGCGCATCATTTCGCGTTACCTTGTGCCGCGCATCATCCCGGTGCTCATCCCCAGCTTGATCAGCCTGATCCCGGGTTATGTTTTCCTGGAGGCTTCATTGGCGGTTTTAGGTCTGGGTGATCCGATCCTGCCTACCTGGGGTAAATTGATCAATGACGCCCAGATGAACGGTGCCCTTTATAATGGCTATTATTACTGGGTGCTGCAGCCGGCGGCGTTATTGATGATCACGGGGTTGGGTTTTGCGTTGATTGGTTTTGCACTTGACCGAATTTTCAACCCCAAACTAAGAGAGGTATAAGACCGATGGCTGCTGATACAGTATTACGTGTAAAAAATTTGGAATTATTTTTCCGCACCAGTAAAGGTGTGGTCAGGGCTGTGGATGGCATTGATTTTGATTTAGGCCGAAACCGGGCCGTGGTGGTTGTGGGCGAGTCGGGCTGTGGCAAGACCTCGATGGCCAAGGCAATTCTCAGACTGCTCCCCAAAAATGTGGACACATATAAGGGTGAAATTTATCTCAATGATTTAGAAACAATGCAGCTTGGTGATGAAGAATATCGCCTTAAAATGCGCTGGGTGAAGATGTCCATGGTACCCCAGGCTGCCATGAATTCCCTCAACCCGGTCTTGAAGGTGGGCGACCAGGTGGCAGAACCCGCCATTATCCATAATAAGATGAGTAAAGAGATCGCCTTGCAGCAGGCCAAAAAAATGTTCCGACATGTGGGTGTGCCGGATGATTTCATTGAGCGCTATGCCTTTGAGCTAAGCGGTGGCATGCGCCAGCGGGTGGCCATCGCCATGTCGTTGGTGTCCCTGCCAGAATTGGTTGTGCTGGATGAACCCACCTCCGCCCTGGATGTGCTCACCCAGGCAAATATCTTCAATGTTCTCAAGCGGATTAAGAAAGACCTGGGGATGAGTTTCATTTTGATCACCCACGATATTGCCACCTCCAGTGAGCTGGCTGATGATGTGGCCGTCATGTACGCGGGTCAAATTGTGGAGACCGGTGACGCCCATCGCTTTTTTGCCGCCCCCCTCCACCCTTATTCTAAAAAATTAATGGATAGTGTCCCCCGGCTGCGAGCCAGGCAGGAGCCGGATTTTATCACCGGCCAGCCCCCCAGTTTGCTCAACCCGCCCACCGGATGCCGCTTTGCTGAACGTTGTCCATCTCGGTTTGAACGCTGTGATGAAGATCCACCCACTATTTCAATTGAAGGCCGCACGGTCAAGTGCTGGTTGCATGCATAGTAAAGAGGAATCATGACAATAGACAATCCCCAAACAAGCACCTTTGTCGCCGAACCGGGCGTTATCGAAAAAAACAACCAGCAAAACGAAGTCCTGCTATCTGTCAAAGATTTGAAGGTCTGGTTTGAGCTGCGACGTTTTGGTTTTGGTGTTGCCGGCCATGTCCACGCGGTGGATGGAATCAATTTTGATCTGCATTACGGCGAGACAATCGCCATTGTGGGTGAAAGCGGCTGCGGCAAGACCACGTTAATGAAAAGCATTTTAGCTCTTTACCAGCCTACTGAGGGCGAAATCCATTTTGAAGGCCTGCGGCTGAGCCAACTCAGTCGAAATGATATGCGCCAGTACCGATCAGAGGTAGGCTATGTGCAGCAAGATCCTTACGGCGCTTTACCCCCCTTTATGAATGTGCAGCGCATTCTGCGAGAGCCCATGATCATCAATGGGATTAAGAACAAAGCTGAACAGACAGAGCGGATTTTCCGGGTTCTGGAAGAGGTGAAGATGAGCCCGCCAGGGGACTTCCTGGAGAAGTTCCCCCATATGCTCAGCGGCGGCCAGCAGCAGCGGATTGTACTGGCCCGTTCCATGCTCCTGGAGCCCAAGCTAATTGTGGCTGACGAACCGGTCTCGATGCTCGATGCATCTGTGCGGGTTGAAATTCTGCGGTTGATGCAGTCCCTCCAGAAGAAATACAACCTCGCTGTGATCTACATCACCCACGACCTTTCTACAGTGCGTTATTTTTCAGAACGGGTCTTTGTGATGTATGCGGGCCAGGCGGTGGAAAAGACCCTGATTGAAAATATCGTCCATAAACCCCTGCACCCCTACTCACAGGCATTGATGGAAGCCACTTCTGACCCCGATGCTGACAACGCCACCCGTTACCGGGATGTGCCCCCCGGGGAACCCCCGAGCCTGGTCAATCCGCCTTCCGGCTGTCGATTCCATCCCCGCTGTCCACATAAAATCGATGGGCTTTGCGAAGTTGAGGTTCCCCCTCACTTTGAGCCAGAACCAGACCAACTTGTAGCTTGCTGGTTATATCAATGATTAGCAGTTGGCACCCCTGGAAGATCATCCTCTTAGGCATCATCATGATGCTGATTAGCATCGCCTTGCCTTTGCTGATGGTCTTACACCTGATCCGGTCCACATTCTTTTTGAATTTCCTGGCCTTTGTTTTATCTGTTTCGGGGATGCTGATTGGCTTTATTGGGATGGTATTTTACGTCAAGCTGAACAGAAGGTGATTGGAACCCGGTAGGTTTTGGTTGAAAACCCGGTGAGAGGGTAAGCCAGGGCAATATTTTTGGGTAATTGACCAAAATGTGCTAAAATAACAACTAACATTCTGGGGCATGGTGCAATGGCAGCACAGCGGACTTTGAATCCGTTGATCCAGGTTCGAATCCTGGTGCCCCGGCCAAATAAAAGAAAGCCTTGAACACCCAAGAAAAATCTGACCTGAGACAAATTTGTACGAGCCATGCATAACGGATGTTCTTATGCCTTGCTCGGCATTTTGTTTTAACCCCTGAAACCTGAAATATGGGTGAGCGCAACGGAAAAATAATGAAAGGTAGACAGAAATGACAGTCGCATCAATTATACTAGCTGCGGGCCAGGGGACCCGCATGCGATCGAAGCTGCCTAAAGTCCTGCACCCCCTTGCAGGGAAGCCGATGGTGTGGCATGCCTTACAAGCGGTCAATGACTGGATCGATCAACCCCCGGTGCTGGTGGTAGGCCATCAGGCTGAGGCTGTGCGCGAGGTTGTGGGTGGCGATGCTCGTTTTGTACTTCAAGAAGAACAATTGGGTACCGGTCACGCTGTGGCTGTTGCTGAGGAGCTCCTGAATGGCCAGGCAGATACGATCCTGGTGACCTTTGCCGATATGCCCTTAATACGGAAAGAATCATTGCAATTATTGATAGAACGCCATCTTGGTTCTGATAGGCCGGTCACGATGACCAGTTTTATCGGCGATGAGGCGCGTGGTTTTGGGCGGGTGGTGCGCGATGCCTCAGGTCGCGTTACGGCTATTGTGGAGCAGGCAGTGGCGACACCCGAGCAATTAGCCATTCGGGAGTATAATGTCAGTGCTTATTGTTTTGATGCCGAGTGGTTGTGGCAGGCCCTGGCTGAAATCCCGCTCTCACCTAAAGGCGAATATTACCTGACGGACGTGATTGGACTGGCAGTCGATAAGGGCTTACCTGTCGAGTCTTTGGTTTTGCAAGACCCCAATGAAGCGATTGGTCTCAATAATCGTGTGCACCTTGCAGAAGCAGAAAAAGTGATGCGGCAAAGGATTAACGAGGGTTGGATGCTGGCGGGCGTGACAATGATTGACCCAGAGTCGACCTATATTGAAGCGGGTGTCAGGGTTGGGCAGGATACGGTCATTCGGCCCAATACGCATCTGCGTGGTGATACAGTCATTGGTGAAGACTGTGACATCGGCCCGGATTCAACCCTGATTAACACCCAGGTGGGGAACAAAGCCCAGATCATCGCCTCACTTCTTGAGTTTGCAAAAGTAGGTGACCTGGTCAGTATGGGCCCCTTCTGTCATCTGCGCAAAGGCGCCATCCTCGATACGGGAGTCCATCTTGGTAATTACGCTGAGGTTAAGGATTCTTATTTGGGACCATACACGAAAATGGGCCATTTTTCCTATATTGGCAACGCCAGAATTGGTGAGAATGTCAATATCGGCGCGGGGACGATCACGTGTAATTATGATGGCGAAAAGAAACATTTCACCGAGATCGGTGCAGGCGTATTTATTGGGAGTGACACCATGCTGGTTGCGCCTGTAAAAATAGGCGCCAGGAGCATCACCGGGGCAGGTGCTGTTGTCACTCACGATGTGCCGGATGATACGCTGGTGCATGGCGTGCCCGCCAAGGAAATTCGCAAATTGGAGAGAAGTGACTGAAACCCCTACGATCTATATATTAGCGGCTTTTTTTCTTGTTTTGGATTTGACGGTGATTGCTGTAAGGGCCAGCTTAAGCCATGCCAGCCTGCCGCATTTATTAAACCTGCGGGAAAACCGCGAGCAGGATATCGATCGCACAGTGGACGTTCTTGAAGAGCCTCGCTTACGAACCAGCCTTCGCTTGGCGGTGATGCTGGTTCACTTTATGCTGATTGGTTTGACAGCGGCATTGGTGACCAGCTTTTTTATGATTAACATCTGGCTTCTAATGCTGTACCTCTTAATCGGTATGGTCTTCATTAGCTTGCTTGAATTTGGGGTTGAGGCGCTTGTGTTGCGCCAGCCAGAAGAGTGCGCCATTAGGTTGCGGTCGGTTGCCAGGGCAATTAACCTCGCCTTCTTACCCCTGTCAGCAATCATGATGGCTTTGTTAGGCCCGAATGCCAATAAAGTGTCCCTGGCTTCCTTGACAGAGGAAGATCTGAGGAATTGGGTTGAGGTCGGTCAACCTGAAGGTACGCTTGAAAAAGGGGAACGTGAGATGATTTATTCCATTTTTCAATTTGGCGACACCCTTGCCAAAGAAATTATGGTACCCCGCATTGATGTGCTTGCCCTGGACGTTAATAATACCCTGGGTGAAGCGAGGGCATCCTTCATGCAAGCCGGACATTCCAGGGCGCCAGTTTACGAGGAAACCGTTGATAATGTGATCGGTTTATTATATGCCAAAGACCTGCTGAGCATTCAGCAGGACGACGATCTAATTGCCAAACACAAAGAATTAATCCGACTGGCATATTTTGTTCCCGAAACAAAGAAAGTTGACGAGTTGCTGACAGAAATGCAAACCCGCAACATGCATATGGCTATTGTGGTTGATGAATATGGCGGCGTGGCTGGTCTTGTCACGTTGGAAGATATTGTTGAGGAAATTGTGGGTGAAATTCGGGATGAATATGACGAAAGTGAAGAAATGCCCTATATGCAGGTGGGAGAAAATGAATATGTCTTCCTGGGCCGGGTTGACCTGGATGTCTTCAATGAGATCATGCATACAGAGATTACAACCGCCAACGCGGATACGATTGGCGGTTTTATCTACGGCGAGATCGGAGATGTGCCCACCGGTGGGGAGGAAGTTAGGGCTGATGGGGTCACCCTGATTGTTGACCAGGTGGTTGGTAGAAGGATCACGAAAGTGCGGGTCATGCGCGATGAGAACCAGTTCACACAGGAGGTAGAGGAAGATGCTCACAAATGAGTTGCGAGATGGCTTAATTAAGAAAGCCAGCCAGGTATGGCAGCGGGCCTATGCCCCTTATTCAAACTATTCAGTTGGCGCAGCGCTACTGGCGGAATCCGGCGCGATCTACGAGGGTGTCAATATAGAAAACGCGGTTTATCCTTTGACGATCTGTGCTGAGCGTGTGGCTGTCTTTAAAGCGGTATCGGAGGGTGAGAGAGCTTTTCAGGCCATTGCTGTGGTGACCAAAAACGGTGGTACCCCCTGCGGTTCCTGCCGCCAGGTTTTGGCCGAATTTGGGTTGGACACGATGGTTTTAATTGCGGATGCAAGCGGCACGCTTTTGGGTACTTATACGGTTGCTGAACTCTTGCCGGATGCATTTGGTGAGGCTGATATTCAATAATGCTTGTTAAATTATCCTCATCCTATGGGTCGCGAAAATGAGCTTTAAGCTTCTGTGCCTTGACCCCTGAAAAACAAAGATTTTATGTCTCCAAAAGAAAATCGCACCTATCGCACGCAGGCTGTTGTTCTTTCTCATATTGAGTATGGCGAAGCGGATCGGATATTAAAGCTTTTCACACTTGAGAAAGGCAAAATCTCGGTGATTGCCAAAGGGGTACGGAAAATTCGGTCCCGCAAGGCTGGGCACCTGGAGCCGTTTACACTGGTGCAGTTATTTCTGGCAAAGGGACGCAACCTGGATATCGTCACCCAGGCGGAAACAATTACTCTCTTTACCGAATTAAAAGAAGACCTGCGCTTGTTGGGTTTAGCTGCCTATATTGTCGAGGTATTGGACCGTTTCACCTACGAAGAGGGTCAAAACACCGCGTTGTTCAGGTTATTGACAACCACCCTCAGCAGGCTGGAGTCGCATCCCAGACCGAAGACTGTGGTGCATTATTATGAATTGCGCCTGCTGGATTTGCTCGGCTTCAGGCCTCAACTTTTTACTTGTATTGATTGCAGTCAGTCGATTTTGGCCCAGGATCAATTCTTTTCACCCCTTGGGGGTGGTGCGGTTTGCCCAAAATGTGGTGGATCACGAGCAGAGTCATGGCCGGTCACCAGTGATGTTTTAAGGTATTTGCGGCATTTTCAACGCTCCACTTGGGGTCAGTTAGAGCGGGTGGATATCCCGAATCAGATTGAGCCCGAGTTGGCTGACCTGATTACCCGCTATATCACGTATCTCTTAGAACGGAAGCTGAACACCCCGGCCTTTTTGCAGGATATCCAGGCAAATCGACATCCCCAGAATTCCAGTTGAACAGGACTGAAATTAGGGGAAAATTGAGGGTGGTATAATAAAACGGCGTAATTTAGCAAGTTAATTTTGGTTAAAGACATTTTCACATTTTGGAGCAACAGGATTTATGGACATAGCTTTTGACTTTCAATCGATCATCATGAAATTACAGGATTTTTGGGCGGAGCGGGATTGCTTGATCTGGCAGCCCTATTACTCACAGGTGGGGGCTGGAACGATGAATCCGGCTACTTTTTTACGTGTCCTGGGGCCGGAGCCCTGGCAGGTGGCTTATGTGGAACCCTCTATCCGCCCGGATGATGGGCGTTATGGCGATAACCCCAACCGACTCCAACAATTCTACCAGTTCCAGGTGATCTTGAAACCCGACCCGGGCAACCCGCAGGAAGTTTATCTGGAGTCCTTGCAGGCTTTGGGGATCAATCCGGCCGAACATGATATTCGCTTCGTGGAAGATAACTGGCAGCAGCCCGCGATTGGCGCCTGGGGGCTGGGCTGGGAGGTGTGGTTGGACGGCCAGGAGATCACGCAGTTTACCTATTTTCAGCAGTGCGGTGGGTTGGACCTTGATCCGGTCTCTGTAGAGCTGACCTATGGTCTTGAGCGCATTGCAATGGCGCTGCAGGGAGTCCGTCATTTTAAAGACATCCAGTGGAGTGGCGATCGCACCTATGGGGATGTGAACCTGATGGGTGAACGTGAACACAGCGCCTATTACTTTGACGTGGCTGATGTTGACAGCATGCGAAAAATGTACGAGATGTACGAGCGCGAGGCAGAACGAGCGATAGAAGCCGGCCTGGTGCTGCCCGCTCATGATTATGTTTTGAAAACTTCCCATACCTTTAATGTTCTGGACACCCGTGGTGCGGTAGGCGTGACAGAACGCCAGGCGCTTTTTGCCCGCACCCGTGACCTGGCCCGGCGGGTGGCAGAAGCATACGTGACGCAACGCCAGGGGGCTGAATTTCCCTGGTTGGATCATAAAACGCAAATTGAGGTTGCGGGGCATGAGCCAGAAGAGTCTCAACTTGACACGGAAGAGGCTATGTTCTTGTTGGAAATCGGCACTGAGGAACTGCCACCCGGAGACCTGGCTGCGGCGCTGACTCAACTTGAAGCCAGTGTGCCGGCATTATTGGATGAATTGCGCCTGACTTATCGTAATATTCAAATTGCAGGCACCCCCCGGCGTCTGGTTGTGCTGGTGGGCGATCTGGCAGCACGGCAACCAGACCGTTCGATGGATGTGAAAGGACCTCCTGCAGACCGGGCTTTTGATGATGCGGGTAACCCCACTCGGGCAGCAGAGGGATTCGCCCGCAGCAAAGGCGTTGAAGTTGCTGACCTGCAGTCGGTGGAGATAGACGGCGGGGAGTATGTGGTTGCCAGGGTTGAGGAACCGGGGTTGCTGGCCCAACAGGTGCTCAGCCAGGCGTTGCCCGGCTTAATCGCGAGCATTCGGTTCAATAAATCCATGCGCTGGAACCACAGTGGGGTGTCCTTTTCCCGTCCCATACGCTGGTTGTGCGCCTTGCATGGGAACACGGTTGTCCCATTCCAGTATGCGGGCTTACCCAGCGGTCGGGAGACACGCGGGTTGCGGTTCACCCGTGACGAAAAATGGTTGGTGGATTCGCCCCAAGATTACAGTAAAAAATTGACTACCCAGGGCATTATTTTAGAACCAGCAGCACGCAGCGCTGCGATCTCCAGGCAGGCACAAACGCTGGCGGCCGAGGTTGGTGGTACGCTGCCCGGTGACCCGGACTTATTGGCAGAAGTGACCCACATGGTGGAGAAACCAACAGCCTTACGGGGAGCCTTTGACCCATCCTACCTGAAAATATTACCGCCGGAGGTGCTCGTCTCGGTGATGAAAAAGCATCAACGTTATTTTGTGGTTGAAGATCAGCAAGGAAAATTATTGCCCTATTTTATTGCAGTTCGCAATGGGGGAGAGGCGCACCTGGATGTTGTCGTTGATGGGAATGAGCAGGTGATCTTAGCGCGGTTTGACGATGCCGAGTTTTTTGTGAAGAAAGACTTGCAGCAACCCTTAGCGGCATTTGTCGATGATTTGGATAGGCTGACCTTCCAGGTTGACCTTGGTTCAATATTGGATAAGACGAATCGCATCACAAACCTGGTGGAACCACTGGGCCAGGCCCTGGAACTGAGCCAGGATGAAATGGAAACCGCAAGAAGGGCGGCTGCCCTGTGCAAAGCAGACCTGGCGACCAATATGGTGGTCGAGATGACCTCCCTTCAAGGTGTTATGGGCCGCTACTACGCCCTACACAGTGGTGAAACCGCAGCAGTGGCAGAAGCGATTTTTGAGCATTACCTACCAAGGTCTGCCAATGATAACCTTCCGAAAACAAAGCCTGGCCTGGTGGTTGGTCTGGCTGATCGCTTAGACACGCTGGTGGGATTGTTCTCGATTGGCCTGGCACCCTCTGGCACCAAGGATCCCTTTGCCCAACGACGTGCTGCACTTGGCATTTGCCAGAACCTGATCGAATGGCAGCTGACCTTTGACCTGCGCTGGGCATTGAAAACAGCCGCAGAAGGAATGACAGTAACGGTCAGCGAAGATGCCATTGCTGGCTGTCTGGCTTTTATTGAACGTCGCTTACAGGGCATGCTTCTTGACCTGGGTTTTCCACATGATGTGGTCGATTCCGTCCTGGCAGAACAAGGGCATAATCCCTATGGCGCGTACGTGGGTGTAACAACGCTCTCGGCCTGGGTGACCCGGGAGGATTGGAGCCAGATCCTGCCCGCATTCAGCCGTTGTGTGCGAATCACCCGAGACCTGGATCAAACCTTTGCAGTGAATGAAGATCTCTTCGCGACGCGGTCGGAGCAAGTGCTGTACAACGCGGTGATCGAGGTTGAGCAGGCTGTGGCTGAGGCACAGTCGGTGGATGCTTTTCTAAACGCTTTTGTCCCTGTAATGCCTGTCGTCAACCAGTTTTTTGATGATGTGCTGGTGATGGCAGAGGAACAGTCAACCCGCGAAAACCGCCTGGCTTTATTGCAGCGGGTTTCTGGGCTGGTTGATGGCATTGCAGACTTCAGTTATCTGGAAGGATTTTAGGATGGGTATTGGGAATTAGGAATTAGGTATTGGGTATTAGGAAATGTGACCCAGAACCTAGTACCTACTACCAAGTACCAAGTACCCACTACCCAGTACCGAGTACCCATTACCCAGTTCCCATTCCTCACGATATCGTTTCAAGAAACTGCCTGCAAATTTCTGCAATATTCCCATTGGCATTGATGCCGGCCCACCCGTCTTCAGGACGGACGATGTTGGCAACCACTATATTGGCGCCGTTGAAGATTGCACTGCGTGCCTCGCGCAGGTCAACACCACCCGCCACAGAGATCAGTGAACTGAATTTGCTGCGAATCCGATTAACCTGGCGGTAGCGGATTAATTTACCCCGGGTGCCTTCTTCATCCCGGCCCCGGTGGATGACGGCGATATCCGGGGCTTTTCGTAAGGGTCGCAGGATGGTCAGCGGATCATCAACACCCAGGAGGTCAATCATCGAGAGAATGCCCAATTCCTCGCAGCGGTTGATAAACAGGGAGATCGTTTCAATGGGGGCAGTTCCCAGCACTGTAGCTGCTGTCGCACCTGCCTGGTGGGCCATATCCACTTCATCAACGGCGCCGTCGGTAACTTTGAGATCTGCAACCAGGTGTCCATTCCAAATGCGTTTGATCCATTGGATGCCGTTTACGCCGGTTCTTTTGATGAAAGGTGTGCCAGCCTCTATCAGGATGCGATCGCTGGGTGGTATTTTGGGTAAGATTTTCGCCACCATCCCCAGGTCGTAATTGAATGCGATCTGCAAGTAGCGGACGTTGTTATCGAGCTTGACCACACCTACTCTTCTTTCTTGCCTGAAATGACATCTGCCAGGGTAGCTAAATTGGAGGGCATGAACAGGACGATCTTCTCAGATGGGTCGGTGGCGATGTCGCGGATGGTTTGCAAAGTGCGCAGGTGCAGAGCGCCTGATGATGCCGCCAGCTCTTGTGCGGCTGCCCGTAAATTTTTCGAAGCTTCTAATTCACCCTGTGAAGCGATGATGGTCGCCCGTCGTTCACGCTCAGCTTCTGCCTGGCGAGCCATGGCCCGTTTCATCTCCGCGGGCAGTTCTAACTCTTGAATCTTAATCGATTCAATGTCAACGCCCCAATCGCTGGTTTCAGCATCGACGATTTCGCGGATGGCTTCCGCAATCTGGAGGCGTTCCATCAGCACAGAATCCATCTCGTTGTTGCCAATCACGTCTCGCAGTGCAGCCTGGGTATATTGGCGAATGGCGAAAATATAGTCTTCAATTTTGATGATTACCGCTTCGGGGTCGGTCACTTTAAAGTAGACAACGGCGTTGACCAGCATGGTGATATTGTCCTTGGTCATCACTTCCTGGCGGGGGACTTCAGCAGTTGCTAAACGCATATCCACCCGTATCATCCGCTGGATGATTGGGATCAGGAAAGTTAACCCTGGTTGGCGAATGCCGGTGAATTTCCCCAGCGTGAATATGACACCGCGTTCATACTCAGGGATGACTTTGAGGACCCACAGTGCAATAAGGATGAGAAAAATGACAAGCGAACCAAGTATGCATGATAAAAAGACAGTTGTTTGAGCCAGATCGGTACCCATTAAAAATCTCCTTGAAATATTTATACTTATTTGATGGATGAATTGTAACTGCTCAGGCAGCCCTGCTGTTGAAGGACGGGGGTTTGGTGTGGCGGGGAAGCCGCCACACCAAACTCCCATATTCCCTTGTAGACTGATTAGTTGCGGTGAATTATACAATATAAAAAGCGGAATTGCCTGTTACAATCTATGGTCACACGCAGCGGTGCGATTTGACAGAACGTTGTATAATTTATAATATAAATTTGGAGGTTCTATGGAAATTACCTGGTACGGACATTCATGTTTTCGGATAAATGAACGTGGTATGGCAGCAGTGGTGACGGATCCTTATGATCCAGAAGTTATTGGTATTGATCCTGGCAAATTGCGCGCGGAGGTGGTCACAATAAGTTGCGACCATCCAGCTCATAATCACCTGAAAGCGATTCGCGGGAAGGCATTCGAGATCACCGGTCCTGGGGAGTATGAAATAGGCGGCGTTTTCATCACCGGCGTCAGAATTAATGGGCGAAAGAGCAAACAAGGGGATGAGGATATTCGCAATACGGTCTATGTGATTGACTACAACGGAATAAAAGTTGCCCATTTGGGTGAGTTGCAGAATGTACCCAGCCAAACGGAAGTGGAAGGCCTGGGGGAAGTCAATGTGGTGCTGGTCCCCATCGGCGGCCAGACCAGCCTGAATGCTGCCAAAGCAGCGGAAGTCATCAGCCTTCTCGAACCGAGTATTGTCATCCCCATGCATTATGGGATGACCGATTCATTGATCAAATTAGACCCGCTCTCAAAATTTCTTAAAGAGATGGGATTGACTGAAGTTGAAACTGAAGAAACGGTGAAATTGTCCAGTGTGAATGTCCTTCCTGAAGAGACGCAGGTGATGGTCCTTGATCTCAGTCTTTAAGTTATTGGTGTTAAGTTCATGGAAAGGGAGTCACAAATGAATGTCAAAGTAATCATGTCATGGGACATCATCGAAGGTCGCGAGCAGGAATATTTTGAATTTGTCGTGCGCAGGTTTATGCCTGGTGTGCAAAAACTGGGTATGGCACTCAGTGACGCCTGGGTTACCATTTATGGTGATCACCCTCAGATCCTGGTGGGTGCGGTTGTGCCTGGAGAAAATCGGGCGAAAGAGATCATCGCATCTGAAGAATGGCAGCGATTGAATAATAACTTGATGGATTTTGTTAGAAACTACGAGCTTAAAATGGCCCCCCTGGCGGGTGGTTTCCAATTCTGATGTCCTTTGTCGCCCCCTTGCTGGAATGGTATGCTGCGAACGCCAGGATTTTGCCCTGGCGTTCTTGCCCATCGCCATATCGGACATGGGTATCCGAAGTTATGCTCCAGCAAACACAGGTGGATACGGTGCTCGCTTACTTTAATAAATGGATGGCGCGATTTCCAGATCTAGAAACGCTGGCCTCGGCAGATGAGACGGCGGTTTTATCCTTGTGGGAGGGCTTAGGTTACTACAGCCGAGCCCGTAACCTGCTTCAAGCTGCCAGGTTGATGATGCGTGACATGCAGGGGCAGATACCAAGCACAACCAGTACTTTAGTGACGCTGCCAGGGGTTGGGCCCTATACAGCCGCGGCGATCGCCTCGATTGCTTTTGGAGAGGATGTAGCTGCCGTAGATGGCAATATTCGCAGGGTGTTTTCGCGTTATTTTGATATTCAGGAACCCGCGCGCAGCCCTGAAGGCGAAAAAAGGATCCGGGCACTGGCACAAGCACATTTGCCACTGGGGCGGGCAGGGGCATACAACCAGGCCCTCATGGATTTGGGAGCCATGATTTGCACACCGAGAATGCCGGTCTGTGATCAATGCCCAATCCGGCTGAATTGTCAGGCGCGCAAATTGGGCATCCAGGAAGATCGACCGGTGAAGTTGCCACGGCAGAAACCCCCTCATCTGACAGTGACAGCGGCTGTCATTCGCAGGAATGGCCGTGTGCTGCTTGCGCAACGTCCACCGCACGGTTTGCTGGGTGGCTTGTGGGAATTCCCAGGTGGCACCCAGGAAGAACAAGATCGTGATCTTGAATCCTGCCTGCAGCGTGAGATCATGGAGGAGCTGGGTGTGAAGGTTCGTGTCGGCCAGCCTCTTGGAAAGTATAAGCATGCTTATACCCATTTCAAGATTACATTATTTGCTTTTTTTTGTGAACTGTCCTGTGGTGAAAAGCCTCAGCCTCTGGCGAGTGAGGCGTTGGCCTGGGCCAAAATCGATGAATTATCAGCATATCCAATGGGAAAGGTTGACCGCCAGATCGCCTTGCGGTTGACAAAGGAGGGCGCGGATGGACACTTATCAAATTGAACGAAAGCGGATGGTTGAACAGCAGATTGCCAGAAAGGGGGTTCATGATGAAAGGGTGCTCGCTGCGATGATGTCTGTTCCCAGGCATTTGTTTTTGCCTGTTGAGGCACGCGACTACGCTTATGTTGACAGCCCGGTCCAGATTGGGAGCGGTCAGACCATTTCACAGCCCTATGTTGTGGGGTTGATGACGGAATTATTAGATGTCAGAGATGAGCATCATGTTTTAGATGTGGGTACGGGTTCGGGCTACCAGGCAGCTTTGTTAGGTGAATTGGCTGCAGAAGTTCACTCGATCGAGCGGCATGCAGAACTGGCCGAATCGGCCAGGGAGCGGCTCACCCGCCTGGGTTATGAAAATGTGTATGTGCATGTCGGTGACGGCACCCAGGGGTACCCCCCTCATGCCCCCTACGACCGCATCATCGTGGCGGCAGCAGCGCCCTCTGTGCCCGACCCGTTATTACACCAGCTGGCAGAAGATGGGCGGCTGGTGATCCCGGTGGGCAAGCGTTTCTCACAGCTTTTAGAAGTGTGGGATCGAACCGGGGATGATTTTCATAAGTCCACCAGCATCCCGGTGGTGTTTGTGCCCCTGATAGGCCAGGAAGGTTGGGAGGGTTAGTGAGAGAATTTGGAAATGCCAGGAACCCTTCCCTCCCATCACTTATGTATTACGATTGATTAAGTTCACTTTTTATTCTCGGCTCAAAGGCAGCAGGATGTAGAAATAAGACTATTGCCGTCAGGGTGAACCCTATCCCGCCGAGCAACCCGACAGGTGTTGGGCCCAGGAGTGCATCCGGGTTGTTTTGTAAAAAAAGGAGTCCAATTGCCGCGATGCCGTTCAAAGCCCCATGCCCGATCACGGCTGGCCAGACACTGTCCGCTTTGATGGTCACCCA
>PWSY01000176.1 GCA_003563055.1 Anaerolineaceae bacterium
AGAAAAACCCCCTTGGCAATGCCGGCTGAGGACAGTTTCACAACAGCACCAGCCAGTTCATCCGGTATCAGGCTGGCTCGCGGGGTATCCCGCCCAGAACGAAAGCAGCAATAATTACAATCATTCTCACAAACAGAGGTCTGCATGGTTTTAAGCAGCGGAATACTTTTGCCATTGGGTAAGTGTGCATGGGTGATGGGAAATTTTTCCCGCAATTTGTGCAGGGTTTCCGGACAGCCTCGCTGTGCCGGCCTGGTATACACATCTTCAGCTGCTTCAAAGGGCATATTAATCGAAAAAGCCTTCAACCTCTCAAGCACATCCATGATACGATTATAGAACAAATGTTTGCTTTAAGCAACTGCACCTGGCAACACCCAAACAACCGACATCCCCTGACAGCCTGATGATTAAAAGGCGCACAGGTTGTTTTTGGGTCGTGCATATCTTACCGTCCATTGATATGATAAAATTATCCTTGGAAGCCTGGTCATCATTGGAGAAGGGATTGCCTATGTGTGGTCGTTTTACACTCACCCTCGACCCGGGGGAAATTCAAACCCTGCTGGATTTGGGTCCCTTTGTGCATATCATCCAACCCCGCTATAACATCGCCCCCTCGCAGCCCATTCCAATCGTTAAAGATGCTGAGACGCGGGCTGTTGAGCTCTATCGATGGGGCTTGGTGCCTTTCTGGGCGGACGACCCCAAAATAGGCAGTCGGATGATCAACGCTCGCTCAGAAACGGCCCATGAAAAGCCCTCTTTCAGAGCGGCTTTTAAGTATCGCCGCTGCCTGATACCTGCGGACGGCTTCTTTGAATGGCACGCCGCTGAGAAAGGCGCGCCAAAGACGCCCTATCTTTTTAAACTTAAAAATGATCACCCCTTCACCTTCGCAGGGCTGTACGAGCACTGGCAAGCCCCTGAGGGGGGCGAATTACACACCTGCACCATCCTGACCTGCCCGCCAAATAAATTGGTCAGCGACTATCACAATCGCATGCCTGTCATGTTGGGTGCAGATCATCGCTGGGAATGGCTTAATCCACAGGCTGATGCAGGAACCCTGTCAAACCTCTTGAGCCCCTATCCAGCTGACGAGATGAAATGCCCCCCAGTATCACGAGCGGTCAATTCACCCGAAAACGACTACCCAGATCTTTTAATACCTGCTTAAGCAATTAGCCTTAAAGAAATACCTCGAGATAGCAATTCAGTATCAATACGGGATAAAGAAAGTCCTTTTTTTCCATTATTCGGGTCCATTTCCAAATTCAATGCTTACTGCTCAGTCTATAAGGGAATTAGCGTTGAATCCAAGTAATAAAAATGGAACGAATATCGAATGATGATCGTCTTAATCAATACGAGAAATAAATTATCCAAACCAATCATTACAATGGAGAAAGCAATGTTTAAAAATATTATCCTTCTTTTTTTGATGACCCTCACCTTAAGTGCATGTAATCTGGTAGAGGCACTGCCTGTTTCAATAGAAAAGGCGATCACTGCTGTACGAGCATTCAGCGGAAATGAACAAAACCAAGCCCCAACAGAGGCGCAGGCACATCTTGCCCTTGAGGAATTCTTTGTCCTGCTCAACCAGGGGCAATATGAAAGGGCTGTTCGGTTGTATGGCGGCTCCTACGAAGTGTTGACCTACTTCAATCCCGATTTAGCGCCTGAGGACAAAGCTGGCCTTCTGCAGGCTGCCTGTGAACTCAATGGGTTTATGTGCTTGTCCCCCCTGAGCATCACCCTCAGTATTATCGAAATTCGGGAGAATCAGCCGCAGGAGTTTGTCTTTGAAGTAACCTTTGCCAACCCTGATGGCAGTGAATTCGTTCTAGGCCCTTGCTGTGGTGCTGATGAAGAAACCATGCCGCCACAAACATACTTCACAGTCCGTGTGGCCTGCGACAATGACACCATCTGCCAGGTGTTGGATCTACCGCCCTATGTGCCATAAAGCCCATCGAGCGATGTTTGTTATCAATGAAAATCCTTTACCACTCAGCCAATCCTGCTGGTGAAGAGGTGGGGGGGGTTGTGTGGCGGCTGAGCTGTCACACACCTCCCCCGATTCCCCTGCTGCCTGAGTAGTTGCGAAAATCGATTAATAAGAGGTAAGAAATGAAATACCAAAAATGGCTCTTTATCCTGATACTCCTGGCAGCGTTGATGGCTGCCAGTGGGTGTGCGACTATTTTTAGTCGCGAAGACCCCCAAGAGAAGTTTGAAATAGCGCAAACCTATGCGGTCCAGACTCGTCAGGCGCAAGACCTGGTCAACACGATTGTGGCGCAAACGATGACCGCCATGCCAACTGTGACGGATGAACCAACTCCGGAAGATCAAACCCCCAGCCCTGCACCGGTTGAACCAACCTTGACCCACACACCGACCGACCAACCGACAGAAACGCCAACCCTCACACTCACCCACACAGCGTCAGCAACATCCTCCGTTCCGCTGATTGAGGTGAGTGTACCGACCAACTGCCGGGTGGGGCCTGGCAGGGCTTACGATATCGTCAGCGTCCTGCGCACTGGAAAAACGGCCATCATCCTCGCCCGCCACCCATCTCTGGACTTCTGGGTCATCGAAAACCCAGGAGGAGCGGGGCATTGCTGGGTATGGGGGGAATATGCCACTCTCAGCGGGCCAATTGCCAACCTGCCTGTGTGGACGCCACCGCCAACACCCACTCCTACTGCAACACCTGTATCTGGTGTCTCACCCACACCAACGGAGGTAACCCTGCGAGTCAGCGTGCCTACCAACTGCCGGGTAGGCCCAGGTAAGCCTTATGACATCATCAGTGTTCTGCACACCGGGAAGACTGCCAACGTCCTCGCCCGCCATGCATCCGCAGACTTTTGGGTCATCGAAAACCCGAAAGGACTCGGCCATTGCTGGGTGTGGGGCGAACATGCCACCCTGAGCGGGCCAGTTTCCAAACTACCCATTTGGGACCCGCCTCCAACACCTACACCAAAAGCCACGACAGGCCCCACACCGACCCCAACAGGTGTGACCCTTCAGGTCAGTGTAGCGACCAACTGCCGCGTAGGCCCCGGCCAGGCTTATGGCATCATCAGTATCCTGCGTACAAATAAGGTCGCTAAAGTCCTTGCCCGCCATGCATCTGCTGACTTCTGGGTTATCGAAAATCCGGAAGGCCCCGGCCATTGCTGGGTGTGGGGTGAATATGCCACGCTGAACGGGCCTGTCTCCAAACTGCCCGTATGGGATCCGCCACCTACACCCACGCCTGCGGTGACTCACACACCAACTATGACACCATCTCCCACACCTACACCTATGCCTACGGAGACGGCGACACCTACGGAAACACCAACACAGACTCCCACACCCACGCCTACGCCCAACTCCCCGTCGACATCCCAGGTGCTGGCCTGGGGGAATGGCGACCTGACGCAATTGACTGCCCGAGTCTACGAAGAAGACCCGGATGTGGATATTGATCGTTACAGCTATGCCATTGGCATCACACCCGGTGGTAGCGATGTGGTCAAGTGGACTGAAACCATCCAGACCCAGATCACCCATAATGGCTTGCAATTACAGTCAGGAAAGGCCTATTACGTCTCTTTCCAATCACGTAGCGCGAATGGTGTGTGGCGTGATGCAGGCGTTAGCAACCCGGTGGTGGACGGAAGTCCACTGCCTGCGCCTGTTCTCATGAACCTGGAGCCAATGTCAATCACAGCAGGTGGAGGTGGCTTCACGCTCACGGTGATGGGCGAATTTTTCCTTGAAGAAGCGGTCGTGCGTTGGAATGGCGGTGAACGCCCCACCACCTTCGTAAACCCGAAAAAATTGGAGGTGCAGATCAGTGCTGCGGATATCAGCAGCATTGGTGAGGGCATCATCACGGTCTTTATTCCGTCACCAGGCGGCGGTATGAGTAATGGGCTGACCTTCACGATCACAACTGCACCCATAGTGACACCTGACCCCGCTGGGATTCCAATGCCCACACTGATAAAGTAGTATTACCAACCGGGCAGACCAGCAGCGCATGAATGGTGAGGTGTGGTGGGGCAGCAGGGCTGCCCCACCACACCCTTGTCGAATCACTTGTGGAATAAGTAGTTACAAAAACTAAACATGATTTTGAATCCTTGACCGGTTTATGATTGGATGGTAGAATTCCATTCGCTTAAATGAGCGAATGCCCCCATCGTCTAGGGGACCAGGACGTAGCCCTTTCAAGGCTAAGACCGGGGTTCGAATCCCCGTGG
>PWSY01000083.1 GCA_003563055.1 Anaerolineaceae bacterium
CTGGCGTTTGATCAAGGCGTTGTAATAGAAATGAGAGAAAAACCGTATGGCTGATGGCGTTCGTGTAAACATTAATGGCAAACTCGTTGAGGTTGAGTCCCAATACCTGGACTGGCCCCTGCTGCGATTCCTGCGAGAAAAACTGCGCCTGACAGGTGTGAAACAGGGCTGTGACAGCCGAGGCACCTGTGGTCTCTGTAAAGTGATCATTAATGGCCAGGCCAGAATCTCCTGTATCAGAAAAATGTCAACTTTGGATGGCGCTCAAATTGAAACGATCGAGAACCTTGCTGTTCAGGAAGATAAAATGCCCCATCCGCTCTTGCAGACATTGATCCAGGATGGGATTTTCCAATGCGGTTTCTGCGCGCCGGGCGCCATACTATCTGCCAAGGCTTTGCTGGATGAGACCCTCAACCCCACCGATGAAGCTATCACACGCGCAATATCAGGGACGTTATGCCGTTGCGTGGGGCTCAATCGGATGAACCTCTCGATCAAACGGGCTGCGGCCATCTTAAGAGGCGATGAAGCCAGCACCTGGACAGCGCAAGACACCGCCAATGAATACCTGACCATTGAGAAGCTTACGGGCAAACTGATCTACACCGATGACCTCTCGTTCCCCGATATGCTTGTCGCCAAAGCACTCAGGGCGAATGTGCCCCATGGGAAAGTCAAACAGGTGGATATCAGTAAGGCTGAACAGATGCCCGGAATCGTTAAGATCCTGACCCGTAAAGACATCCCGGGTGAAAATATTTTTGGCGTGATCTTGAAGGATCAACCCGTTTTTTGTGATGATGTGGTGCGCTATGTCGGTGACACACTGGCCCTGGTTGTTGGTGAAACCGAAGCGCAGGTGGTCGATGCACTCAATGCCATTGATTACACTATCGAGCCGCTGCCGATCATCAATACCGTAACCGATGCTCTCAAAGGTGATGCCCCGATCCTTCATCCCCGGTTACAGGAAACTTATCCAGATAAGCCCAATGTCTTGAAGCATTATCATATCACCAAGGGTGATCCTGATAAAGGTTTTGCGGAATCAGACCTGGTTTATGAACAAACCTATCACGTCCCCTTTGTTGAACATGCCTATATGGAGCCTGAGACGAGCATTGCGCTGGTCGAAGAAGATGGGACGGTGCGGGTCTTTGTTGGCAGCCAGGGGCCCACCGACGATCGAGAACAAATAGCCCATGTATTGGGCCTGGATGAAGAGGCTGTTCAGGTGACCCACGTCTATATGGGCGGCGGCTTTGGCGGCAAGGAAGATATCGCCGGTCAGATCCATGCTGCCCTGGGGGCGGTGCATACGGGACGTCCTGTTAAAGTGAAATGGAGCCGCAAGGAATCGATTATCACCAGTCATAAGCGGCACGCGGCAGACCTGTATTACAAGATGGGCATGTCAAAAGAGGGCAAACTGCTGGCTGCCGAAATTACGATTCATGGTGACACAGGCGCGTATGCCTCGGCAGGCGAAGCTGTTTTATTCCGCATGATGGCCTTTTCCTGCGGCCCCTATGAGGTGCCCCATGTCAAGGTCGATTCCTACGCGATCCACACCAATAACAACCCCTGCGGCGCCATGCGAGGATATGGCAGTCCCCAGGCGACCTTTGCCGCCGAAGTTCATTTTCAACATATGATTGATAAGTTAGGGTTGGACCCGATTGAGACCCGCTTGCATAACGCATTGGATATCGGCAAAGTGACCATCACAGGCGATGTGATCACCAAAGAGGTTGGGGGCGGTATGGTCGAGTGCCTTCAGGCTGTGAAGGATGAACTGGCAAAGACAACCCTGCCGGAGGTGGGCGAAGGGGAGAAATTGGGGATTGGTGTGGGCTGCGGTTATAAAAATGTAGGCCTCGGCTCGAACATCCCGGATAAATCTGGTGGACGAGTTAGCCTTGAGAAGGATGGCAAATTCCTAGTCCGGCATGGGGCTTCGGACATGGGCCAGGGCTCAACCCAGATGGTTGCGGCGATTGCCTCCCGAGTGCTGGGGGTGTCCCTTTCAGAAATCCGGGTGCACACAGCAGATACTCGTGAAGACCCCCACGGCGGGATGACGACAGCCTCTCGAGCCACATTTGTCACCGGGAATGCGGTACTGGCAGCAGCGGAAGGGTTGAAGGATTTGCTGTGGAACACCGTTGCGGATGAATTTAACACATCGGTTGATAATCTGGTCCTGCGCAAGGGCACATTTTTTAATGCAGAAACTGGCCAGGAATACATTTCGCTGGAGGAATTGGCTGCCGGGACAACAGAATTTGTTTTTGAGAAAATATATGATGCACCGACCACCCAGCCGCCGCCAGATCAGATCGAACCTTATCCCGAGGTGCCGCCGGCACCCCTGCATTTTGCCTATGATTTTGGCGCACAGGTGGTGATATTATCTGTTAATGAAGAAACCGGGGCAGTCCGTGTGCATAAGGTGATCGCGGCCCACGATTCGGGCACCCCCTTGATTTATAAGAATGTTGTTGGTCAGATTGAAGGGGCGGTTGTCCAGGGGTTGGGATATGCCTTGAGCGAAATTTATCACCTTGAAAACGGCATTCCACAGACAGACCAGTTGCGGGATTTGGGCTTACTGCGTTTCAGAGATGTTCCTGCGATCGTTTCGATACCCATTACCGACCCGCATTTTTACGGTCCCTTTGGCGCCAAGGGCATGGGCGAATTGGCCCTCTCGCCCACTGCGCCAGCGGTGATCAATGCCATCCACGATGCGGTAGGTGTGTGGCTTGACGAAATACCGGCCACCCAGGAGCGGATTCTGGGTGCCCTCAATAAAAAGGAATAGACAGCATTAGGATTACAATATACAATGGCTAGAGGAAAGGTTGCGATGACGAATACAGTTGAGACCCTTGTTGCAAAAGCCCGCAAGGCACAGCACGAGATTGAGTTTTGGAACCAGGAGCAGGTTGACGAGATGGTCGCTGCTGTTGGGTGGCAGTGTTATCAGAGCGCTGCTGAATGTGCAAAGTTGGCTTTTGAAGAGACCGGGATGGGAGTCTACGAAGATAAATTAATCAAACACCAGAAGAAGACCCTGGGTGGTTTACGAGACCTGCAGGGCTTGAAGACGGTGGGTTTGATTGAAGAAGATAAACAAAAAGGGCTCTTGAAATTTGCCAAACCGGTCGGTGTGATTGGGGCTTTAACCCCGGTCACCAATGCCAGCGCCACCCTGCCTGGCAACTGCTTACCCATCCTCAAAACCCGCAATGCGGTCATCTTTGCCCCGCACCCGAAGGCCAAAAAGACCTGCCAGCTGAACGTTGCCATGATGCGAAAAGGCCTGGCTCAGGTGGGCGCGCCCGTGGACCTGGTACAGTGTATTGAAGAGCCAACGGTGGCCCTTTCTCAGGAATTGATGTCGGCGGTAGACCTGGTTGTGGCAACCGGGGGGGCTGGCATGGTCAAAGCCGCCTATGCCAGCGGGAAACCGGCCTATGGCGTGGGCGCAGGCAACTCGGTCACCATTGTGGATGAGACGGCCGACCTGGAAGGGGCGGCGCATAAAATATTCCTGAGTAAAACCTTCGACTTTGCCACTTCGTGCTCGACTGAAAATTCGGCTGTGATTAATGAAGCGGTCTTTGATCAATTTATTGACCTGCTGCAAAATGAAGGTGGCTATTTGTGCAGTGGAAGCGAACGAGAAAAATTGTTCACAGCCATGTGGCCGGATGGGGTTCACCTGAACAAGGATGTGGTCGCCCAGAGCGCGCAAAAAATTGCTGAGATCGCCGGTATTGACCTGCCAGAGGACAAGACCTTTTTGATGGTCATGGGCCAAAAAATTGGGCCTGAAGACTTATTTTCAGGGGAAAAACTATCGGTTGTGCTCACCCTGTGGAAATACCAGGAATTTGACGAGGCGATTGGCATGGTGCAGAAAATTACGGCTTATAACGGCACCGGTCACAGCTGCGGTATTCACACCACTGTTGAAGAAAGAATTAAGCTGCTTGGCGAACGCGCCCGAGTGAGCCGCATCATGGTCAACCAGCCGCAATGTTACGGCAACAGTGGCAATTACGATAACGGCATGCCTTTCACCCTCACACTGGGCTGCGGTACCTGGGGCAATAACATCACCACTGAAAATATTCACTGGAAGCATTTTTTGAACATCACCTGGGTGTCAAAACCCATCGAACCGGTTGTGCCCGATGAAGAAAAAATATTTGGTAAACATTGGGAAAAATACGGCCGAGATTGAGCCAAA
>PWSY01000102.1 GCA_003563055.1 Anaerolineaceae bacterium
ATCGCACGCCAGTGGTGGTTGATGCCCAGATCTGGGCGCTGCTAGCAGGCTCTGGGCAGCGCTTCTCACAATTCATGCAAAGCCCCAAAGACCATTTACGGGGGCAGTTGCTCAATCATAAGTGGCGTGTGGAGACGATCCGGGATGATCGCCCTATTGAGACAGAGAAATTGGTCCTGGAGCCGCATTTTGGCGCATTACGGGGGGTGGAATTTCCGATCACCATTAACTGGATGGGGGACGAGTCCCCAAAAAGCGAACATTTGTTGAACCGTGTCGAAGATATAGACACTCTGGCTGTGCCAGACCCTTCAGGCGGATTGAATGGGCAGATTATCGAATGGTATCAGGAGATGAAGGCGGTCGTTGACGATTTTGATCTCAGGCTGAATGGAGAGCGTGTGGCAGTTGAGGTGACATTGAACCACCCCGGTGGCCCGATCCCCTCCGCTTTTGCTTTATGTGGGTCCAATTTGTTCTTGTGGATGGCCAGCGACCCCGATCGGGTGCACCGATTATTGGAGATCGTGACCCAGAGCCATCTGAACTGCATTGCGCTGTTCGATGAAATTGTCGGGCGCGACCCGGAACATCCCATCTGGCTGGGGTGTGATTCTGGTGAGATGATGAGCGGAAAAATGTTTCAGGCATTTGTTGTGCCCTATTATGTCCGTATATGGGAAAAGTACCCCTGCCCGCGTGTGTTTCATATGTGTGGCAAAATCACCCACCTGCTTGAGATTATCCGGGATGATATGGCAATTGATTTTTTGGATGGTTTTGGCTTTCCCGTACCTCCTGAAAGGCTGCAGCAAGCCTGGGCGGGGCAGGTCTTGATGCGCGGCGGCCCCCATCCAACCCTGATCCATAATGGCCCGACAAGCGCCATTATGGCTGAATGTACCGACTATATCCGCAAGGTTGGCGCAAAAGGCGGGTATATCCTTTCGGAGGGGTTTGGGTTGATGCCAGATACGCCGCCTGCACATATCGAGGCCATGGTTGCGGCGTCCAAACAGGTTGGTGAATGGCAGTTGGTAGACAGTGAATAATAACAGCTTTTTAAGGTGTCATTTTACAAAGGAAGGTAAAAATGAACGAGATTTTTGTCAATTTAAAGCGATTTGATGTACCCAAGTCCATGGGGGGTGTCTGCCCTGTGGATGACCCCGTTATGTGGATTGAGTCCGTGATTAAAGACTCCATTGCGCTTGAGCTTGGATCGAATGAGGCATTGCGGTTGGTCTATTTATTACCAGAGAGCCTGATACCGGCTGCCATGCAGACCCGGGCAACTTTTCCCTCAGAAAAGACTCAATATCTTGGTATTGGCTCGCAGGGAATCCATTGGGAGGATGTTGCCCCAGGGAAAAATTTCGGTGCATTCACAACTTTTCTGCCCGCGGCGTCAGCCAAAAACCTGGGCTGTGATTGGGCCATTATCGGGCATTCGGAAGAGCGTAAAGGCAAACGACAGGTGATGGGGGCATTTCAGGAGGCGATTAATACAACGCCGGAGGTAACCCAAAGGGCCAATGCTGCAGTAGACCATCTTGTACAGGCTGAAGTTCAGAATGCGCTCAAAGCAGGGATCAACGTCTTGTTGTGTGTGGGCGAATCTGCAGAGGAGCGCGGCGAAGGCAATTTTGAGGAACAGAAACCGCGCATTGAATCAGTCTTGGAGTCACAATTGGTCGCCAATTTATCTGGTATTGATGAAATGATTGGTGAGCAGCGTGTTGTGATTGGGTACGAGCCGATCTGGGCGATTGGCCCCGGGAAGACACCCCCCGGGGAGGCCTACATCAGCTTTGTCTCAGCCTTCATCCAGAACACAGTCAAAGAAAAGCTAGGATTGGATGTGGGGGTGGTCTACGGCGGTGGCTTGAAGGAAGAGAATGCTGAGATGATCGCTGGGATTAAGACGATTGGCGGTGGTTTGGTCGCGCTGACCCGTTTTGTGGGGGATATCGGTTTTGATGTACCAGGATTAAAAGGAATCATTGATAAGTACCTTGCTTATTCTGAATAAGAGAGGCTGGGTAAAAAAGTGAATTGCATCGTTTGGAGGATAAAATGAAAATCGTTGATTTTGAATATGGTGAAGGCTTGATGCCTGCTGAACTGCCGGACAGCGCTGAGGTGTTTATTCCTGGCGAAACTGTGCCGGATCCACCCTTTTTGAAAGATGTGGAAGCGGTCACAAGAGACTCCATCTTAAACCCGATTGGCATGCCGCCTATCGCTGAACTGGTCGGCCCTGGCTCGACGGTTACGATTAGCTTTCCGGATCGGGTGAAAGGCGGCTATCAACCAACCTCGCACCGCAAGACCTGTATCCCCATCATCATTGAGGAATGTTTGAAAGCCGGGGTCGATAAGCGGGATATCAAGTTGATCTGTTCGAATGGTCTCCATCGTAAAAATACAGATGAAGAGATTCGCGATATCCTCGGTGATGAAATTTATCATGCCTTCAAACCCACCCATCAGATTGTCAACCATGATTCCGAAGACTGGGATAACCTGGTCGACCTGGGTACGGATGAGCTGGGTGATCGTGTGATCATGAATAAAGAGGTCTTTGAGTCAGACCTGCCGGTATTAATCGGCCATGTACTGGGAAATCCTTATGGCGGATATTCCGGTGGTTATAAAATGGCATCCACTGGGATTGTGCATTGGAAAAGTATCGCCTCCCACCATATCCCCGGGGTGATGCATAAGACCGATTTTGTCCCAGCCACGCCCAAGAGCACCATGCGCAAGAAATTTGACGCCATTGGGATGCACATGGAAAAGAGGATGGGCAAGAAATTTTTTATGTGTGATGCTGTTTTGGATACAAGTATGCGGCAAATTGCGGTTTTCAGCGGGTATGGGCGTGATCTGCAACCTAAAGCCTTCGAAATTGCTAATAAACGCACCTTTGTCCCATGGGCAAAGGAGAAATTTGATGTGATGATGTTTGGGATGCCCCAGAATTTTCACTATGGCAACGGTCACGGCACCAACCCCATCTTAATTCTTCAGGCTATCGGGGCAAATGTTGTCCGCCACAGGCGTGTGATGAAGGATCATTTTGTGGTGATTGCAGCCTCGATTTGTAATGGCTATTTTCACGATGAAGAATTTGCCCCGTATCGAGAATTATATGAGCTCTTCCAAACAGATTATCATAACACTTTGCCGGATGTTAATAAGTATGGGGAATACTTCTGTAACAATCAGGATTATATCGATAAGTACCGCTTTAAATACAGCTATCATCCCTTCCATCCATTCTCGATGGTCTCGTGTGGGCAGATAGCGCATATCCATTGCAGCGCGGTTTATATCGTCGGGGCTTATGAACCTGGTTATGCCCGGGGTATGGAAATGAAACCCAGGAAGACATTTGCAGATGCATTGAGAGATGCTGAGCGTTTCGTTGGTGATGAACCAAAGATCCTGGCTTTGCCGAGGACATTTAGGACCGCCGGGGTGCATTTATTGATGGCAGATGATCCCATACCTGTGGTGTGAATATTAGATTTTGATCTTTATATTTGCTGGATGAGCAAGATTTATTATGTGTTACTCAAGAATAAGAGGTAGGAATGACGATATTAACAGAGCATGAAATTGACTGGTTGGCATTGGAGGGGTGTGAGATTATTGGCTTTAAGTCTGGGGCAGTTGTTCCCTATGATGTCGCTGGTTATGACCGAACCCTGCGTTTTCAAGTTCCGCCTGGTACACTTCCGGTAAAGGACATAACTGAAAGGCCGATAAAATCTTTTCCAGTTGAGGCGCAGACAGTAGATGAACCTTACCTGGTTAGGATTTCTGGTTTCCGTCGCGAGAAATTATTTGGGCCTGACGCGATAGGTGTAGAGATTCAAAAACGAGGCATTGCCGTTAATGATGGATTGGGAAATGGCCTTTATGAATCACTATTAATTGATCGGAAGTATGGCTTACACCATTGCCTTGAAGCACCGTTACTAGGGTATCAATTGCCATTTTTAGATCGTGAATGGCAAGCCTTTAAAGAATTCTTTCCTTCACAGGTCAATTACTTAATCTCATCGCTTAAAGATATGGAGGCAGTCTACAGGGGTTGTCTGGCTGATGGAAATGAACGCTATATTATTCTTTGGTGTCGTCAGTATCCACTGGCATTATATGTGGATGCTTCTACCCGAGATCCTGAAGGTGTCAAAATGGCAACGAAGGCTGTTACAGGTTACGAGAAACCACCTATAAAACCTGA
>PWSY01000148.1 GCA_003563055.1 Anaerolineaceae bacterium
ATCATCTCGTTGAAGAGATCGCTACGCCATTATTAATCGTACGCCGCTATCAAACCGAACCAACCCTATGGCTGCAGAACCGGATTAAGCAGATTGAGGATAAATAGGGGGAGAATACAGTTAAAGCCCAAGCATTCTGTCTTCGTCACCTGCGTTCTTGCTATTCCGCATAATCATAAAAAACTGTCTGAATCAATTTATTTCTTCAAAATCTTGGTCAAATGTATCGAACCAATCCTCATTTCTTACGACAGCTTTCGTCAGCATGATGAGCGAACGTAAACCACACTCTTTTTGATGGTCCAGGCCCACAATTAATCATAAGTTACAGCAGATTCATTACTGGGGCTGTCACAGAGTCGAACGAGCTTAAGGACAGGCAGTTGGAGTCTGCCAGATATATTTTCTAATTCGTACCACTCTAGTTGCTGAAAAGTACTCGACTATATCGGCTGGTATCAAAAATATCTCTATGTTCAAAATTTTGAGACTTTTCTGGGTAATGATCACAGGTTGGATTGTCACCCAGCATAATCTAGATATAATCTATAGAGGGCATTTCCCCTCAGTTTACTGTGAGAATGTTCAACAATTTCCATCTCGAAGCATGAAATACTATAATGCCCCGTAGCTTGCTGCAGAGATAAGGATTTCAGGGATTTTGGCTTTACTTCAACTTCAGAACACCTTCAGAGAAAAAAGCCTTCATTTGATTCGCAATTAAAGGATATAACGATGCGTATTCTTGTAGCACATAAAGACAAAACCGTAATTGAAACAACCAATCTTGAAGCCGTGAGATCATCGCTTAATGACCAAGAAAGCCTTATCTGGGTTGATCTTGATGGCGACCCTGTTGATGAGAGCCGGAGGATATTAACAGAAATATTTAAATTTCACACGTTATCAGTGGATGACGCCCTCGTTGAAAGACATGTTCCAAAGATAGACGATTGGGGAAACTACCTTTATATGTCGCTGGTTGCGGTCAATCCGGAACAGCCGTTGAATGACTTTAACAAATCCATTGAACTGGACATTTTTCTTGGATTGAATTATATTGTCACGTACCATCAGGAAGAACTTCATTCAGTTGATTTGGTGTGGAATAATATCCTTCGCAACGAATCCCATTTGCAGCGCGGCAGTATGTATATCATTTATCAAATCATCGATGAACTGGCCAATGAATATATGAAATTGATTGACTTCCTGGATATAAGAGTGGAAGAAATTGAAGACACGGTCATTGATAAACCAGACAAAAAATTGCTTGAAGAGATTTTCATTATTAAGCGGTCACTGCTGAATCTCCGGCGGATTATTGCGCCGCAGCGTGAGACATTAAACAAACTCTCCCGAGGGGATTTTGGGATCGTGAGCCAAAAGGAACGTATGTATTTTAGAGACGTTTATGATCATCTTGTACGCGTCCATGAAATCATTGAAAGCCTGCGCGACATGATCGGCGGAGCACTGGACACTTATTTGTCAGTCGTCAACAACCAGTTAAGCAATATTATGAAAACACTGACCATCATTACCACGCTTTTTATGCCCCTTTCCTTCCTAACTGGATTTTTCGGCATGAATTTCTTTGCCGCAGGCAATCGGCTCAACCAGTGGACCGGTGCATCCAGCTTTGGTGTGGTTATGGCTGTTATGATTTGTCTGCCGTTGGGCATGTTCCTGTGGATGCGTCGTCGTGATTGGATGTAATGGTTCTTTTGTCATTACTAAAAATATCAGGCCAACAAAAACAAACATGCGAATATTTTGAGTAATAATCAATTCCCCAGGAGACTCCCATGTCCACAAAAGAAATCATCCAATCCCAGTATCACACCGGTGAGCTGTGTGAGCGGATTGGCGGCCTCAGCGAGGTCGAGTTTAAATGGGCGAAGATGAAGAAATGAACGGGCAAGCTCAAAAAGCACCCCTAGCCATCCCCGAATCCACCCTGCTCTGGCTGCTGGAAGGCGACATCGCCATCCAGTACCAGGTCAACCGTGACCTGCTGTGCGGTGACAGGCCCGACCTGCAAGCGCGCATCGCCAGTGAGGGCTGGGGTGCCCGTTTCTTGGCGGCGCGCAACCCGGACGGCCATTGGGGCCGCGGATTCTACCAGCCGAAGTGGATTTCGTCCCACTATACCCTGCTTGACCTGTGCCACCTGGGCCTGGCCCCCGGCCACCCCCTGGCATTGGAGACGATCAACCTGATCCTGTCCGAATCCAAAGACCCCCAGGGAAGTCTCAACCCCCACAAGACGCCCGGCGCACCCAGCGATGTGTGCGTCAACGGCATGGCCCTGACCTACGCCTGCTATTTTGGCGCCGACCCGGAACACCTTCGCTCGATCGTGGACTATCTGATTCCCCAACTGATGCCCGATGGCGGCCTTAACTGCGAGCGGGAGTACGGCGACCCGGTTCACAGCTCCCTGCATTCGACACTCTCGGTGCTGGAGGGGATCCATGCTTACCTATCGAATGGGTACACCTACCGTCAGATCGAGCTGGCGGCCATCGCTGCCCAGGGGAGAGAATTCCTGCTGGCCCATCAGCTCTTCCGCAGTCATCGCACGGGGGAGGTCATCGACCCAAAGATGTTGATGCTGTCCTTCCCACCTCGCTGGCGCTATGACATCCTGCGGGCGTTGGATTATTTTCAGGCCGCCCAGGCCCCCTACGATGACCGCATGGGGCCGGCCCTGGACATGCTCAGCCAGAAGCAGCGCAAGGACGGCCGATGGCCGGTGCAGGCCAAACACCCCGGGAGGACCCATTTTGACATGGAGAAAGCGGGCCAACCTAGCCGCTGGAATACCCTCAGGGCCTTGCGCGTATCGCGGGCTTATCTGTAAGGGACTGTTGTCACTGCGAGACCCCGCAGGGGTCGTGGGGAGCTCCACCTTGTCATTGCGATTACTATGACCCTGTCAAGGGAAAGATTCAAGATTTCACTAATTTCCTTTCAATAGTTGTGGATGGATTGACCGATAACCAGAGATGTAAGGAGTCTTCGTACGCGCAACAGCACAAGCCACTTTCAATAGCTTGTTGGCAATGTTATTCATCACCAATTGTTTTTGTTTACCCTCAGCTACCTTTCTAAGAAAATAATGCTCAAACTTGGGACAATGCTGTCGCACAGACATCGCCGCTAAATATAGTAATCGACGCATTGGTGAAGGACCATAATGCCTTGACGTAGCCCTTTTGTTTCGTGAAGTTCCACTACTGTTTTCATACGGACATATCCCGATGTATGCCGCTAAGGCTTTGGGGTTATAAGGTTCTGGTGCTGAGTGGATAGTCATTACTAAAAATGTCGCCAGGATGGGGCCTATGCCTGGAACCGTTTCAAGTAATCTCTGTAATTCACGAGAGGAGGGACTCTCATTAATCAGTCGATTGATTTCTGCTTCAACCTCCTGGACATGCATATCCAATTCTTTAAATGCCTTTTCATGTATGTCTTGTGCAAACGGTGTCTGTACTACCTTTCGGTTGAGTGCCTGATTTGCGTTGCTGTGTGCTGTTCTTTGCGCCACCAGCTGCTCCCGCACCGTCAAAAGAACCTTTATTTGCTCTATGATCATCTCTTTTGGCTCCCAAACCTTGAGTTGATCGATAAATCTATAGGCATATTCTGCAATTTGACGACTATCAACAGGATCACTCTTATGCCCCTCCGGATCAAATGCGCGTTTTACTCTCAGTGGCGCTTCAACAACCAATGTGTACTCATTTCTAACTAGAAAATATGCCAATGCCTCGCCATATACGCCCGTGGCTTCCATACACACAATACAATTATTGGCCACAACTTTGATTGTGTTCAGCCAATATATAAACTGGCTGAATGCATCATAGGTGTTTTCAAATGTGCTCGGTTTCGCGATTATTTCCCAACCTTTATCTTCTCGATATTGACCTATGGTTGCCGTATAGGTCTTTGAAGCTATATCAATACCAACATAATATTTTGGTTTTTCCACTTCTGCCTCCTGGTCTTCTTGGTGTAAAATGAGTTTAGTCGAACATGGTGGATTGAACTTTCTCCATTAATAGCCTGATGGACGTTATTACTATCTAGCTTTGATCCACACAAGGGCTGGGTCTTCATCGCGATATAAGCTTTTTTCTTTTGAGCGCCGTAGACTTATTCAGCCCTTGTTCGACTACTCTCATATTAGCATAGCTGCTTCCAGTATCGTAAACTAGTCTATAGTCTAATGGAGCGA
>PWSY01000046.1 GCA_003563055.1 Anaerolineaceae bacterium
AAACACCCATGCCATTTAAAATCACCAAGCGCCAAAAAGAATACCGCGGATCCGCATTTGATGTATCCAAAGTTTTCTTTCAGTTACCAGATGGCCGAGAGCGCGCCTACGACCTGGTTGAACATGGCCATTCGGTTACCGTGGTGCCAGTCGATGAAGATGGCTATCTATATTTCGTTTCACAGCATCGAATTGGTGCTAACCGACCGTTGTTAGAATTACCTGCAGGTGTTTTAGAGAATGATGAAGAACCGATGATTTGTGCAATGCGGGAGATCCAGGAAGAAATTGGTATGGCTGCAAAGCAACTGGTTAAATTGGGTGGCTTCTACCTGGCTCCGGGCTATACGGATGAGTTTATGACCGTCTTCCTGGCAACAGATTTGTTTGAATCATCTTTGGAACCTGATCCTGACGAGTTTTTGGAAGTGGTGCGGGTGCCTGTTTCTTACGCTTATCAGAAAGCAATTGGCGGAGAGTTTGTTGATAGCAAGACTTTGGCTGCCCTGCTGCTGGCCCAGCCCGATTTAATGAACGACCAGAATTTTTAATCCCGACGCAACTACTCAGGCAGCCCCTCTTCCCTCGCGTGCTGAGTAGTTAAGGTAAAATGATATTGTCATTCATTGACAAAATGGCTGTGGAATTATGACAGGATTCGTCGCTGATAGTGAAAAACATTACCTGTGAGTAAATGAGAAACGGGTTATACTATATACTTGGATAAGCTCAGAACACTCAGGAGTATTTCGGAAACCCAATGTCCAAATCTCCCGTACACTGAACGCGCATTGTTTGTAAATATCAATTACAAGGAGTATTGTTTATGACACGTCACATGATTATGACTGATGCCAATGAGGCAACAGCCTGGGTCGCATACCGGTTAAATGAGATCATCGCGATCTATCCCATTACACCCTCATCACCGATGGGGGAATATGCCGATGAGTGGGCGGCGGATGGCATACCCAACATCTGGGGTACAGTTCCAAATGTCACAGAAATGCAATCTGAGGGGGGAGCAGCAGGCGCAGTACATGGCGCATTACAGGCAGGTGGGTTAACCACAACCTTCACTGCGTCACAGGGTCTGTTGTTGATGATCCCCAATATGTACAAAATTGCCGGTGAGCTGACACCAACTGTGTTTAATGTCAGTGCCCGTTCTGTGGCCGCCCAGGCGCTTTCCATTTTTGGAGACCACACAGATGTCACAGCCGTGCGTGCCACCGGGTTTGCATTGCTGGCCAGTGGATCTGTCCAGGAAGCCCAGGATATGGCCCTGATTGCCCAGGCAGCAACATTACGCAGCCGGGTGCCCTTCTTACATTTCTTTGACGGGTTCCGCAGCTCACACGAAATTGCCAAAATCGAAAGGTTAAGTGAGGACGACCTGCAGGCGTTGATCGATGATGACTTGATCGCCCAACACCGCGCTCGTTCACTATCACCCGACCATCCAGTATTACGCGGCACCGCCCAAAACCCGGATGTTTTCTTCCAGGGTCGAGAAACCGTCAACCCCTTTTATAGCCAAACCCCCGAGATCGTTCAGGAGGCGATGGACGCATTTGCCAAACAGGTTGGGCGCACCTATCACCTGTTTGACTATGTGGGTGCACCTGATGCTGAAAAGGTCATCGTATTAATGGCCTCCGGCACCGAAACTGCCGAAGAAACAGCCAAAGCCCTGGTTGACGCAGGTGAAAAAGTTGGCGTAATTTCTGTACGCCTCTTCCGCCCCTTCTCTATTCAACATCTGATGAAAGCACTCCCTGGCACTGTCAAAACCATCACAGCATTAGACCGGACCAAAGAACCAGGAGCTGGCGGCGAACCGCTCTACCTGGACATTGTCACCGCGGTCAAAGAAGGTCATGAGTTAGGGATTGCGCCCTTCGAAACCCTGCCCAAGATCATTGGCGGCCGCTATGGGCTCTCATCCAAAGAGTTCACCCCGGCTATGGTTAAAGGTGTCTTTGACGAAATGGACAAAGAGACCCCTAAAAACCACTTTACTGTGGGTATTATCGATGATGTAACCCATACCAGCATCGAGTGGGACCCATCCTACGAAATTCTCAAAAAGGATGTGATTCAGGCCATGTTCTATGGTTTGGGTGCCGATGGAACGGTCAGTGCCAATAAAAATTCGATCAAGATCATCGGTGAGGAAACAGAAAACTTTGCCCAGGGCTATTTTGAATACGACTCAAAGAAGTCCGGCGCAGTGACTGTATCGCACCTGCGTTTCGGGCCAGAGCCAATCCGAGCGCCGTACCTGATCGCTGAGGACGAGGCGAATTTCCTGGCCTGCCACCAGTTTAACTTCCTCGAAAAGTTTGATATGCTCAAGTATGCCCGTCCTAATGGCATTTTCCTTCTAAACAGCATTTATGGCCCTGACGAGGTTTGGGACAATCTGCCAGCAAGGGTGCAGGAAGTGTTGATCAATAAGAAACTCAAGTTTTTCATTATCGATGCTTACGATGTTGCTCAGAAAGCCAATATGGGGCAGCGCATCAATACCATCATGCAAACCTGTTTCTTCGCTATTAGCGGCATTTTGCCCAAAGACCAGGCCATAGAAGAGATAAAGAAATCGATCAAAAAGACCTACGGCAGGCGGGGTGAATCTGTTGTGAAACAGAATTTCGAAGCTGTGGATAGTGCACTTGAAAACCTGGTCGAGATTACAGTTCCTGACAAAGTCACTAGCACAATCCAAATGCTGCCACCAGTCCCTGACACAGCACCAGAATACGTGCGCGAGGTGCTCGGGAAGATTATCGACCGCCGTGGTAATGATGTCAAAGTGAGCGAAATGCCAGTGGATGGCACCTTCCCAACGGCCACAACCCAATGGGAAAAACGCAATGTTGCCCTCGAGATTCCTGTATGGGACCCCGACCTGTGCATTCAATGCGGCAAGTGCGCCTTTGTCTGCCCACATGCCACCATCCGCACCAAGGTTTACCAGGACTCTTACCTCGAAAAAGCACCGGAAACATTTAAATCCACAGATGCCAAGTTCCGTGAATTCCGTGATGGTTGGGCTTTTACCGTCCAGGTGGCCCCCGAAGATTGCACTGGCTGTGGCATGTGTGTAGAGACCTGTCCGGCAAAAGATCGCGAAAACCCCAGTCACAAAGCGATCAATATGCACCCGCAACCACCACTGCGAGAACAGGAAGCACAAAATTGGGCATTCTTCACATCCATCCCTCACCCGGATCGCAAGAGTTTCTCTGCCCATACGGTCAAAAACTCACAGCTTTTGGAACCCCTGTTTGAATTCTCGGGTGCTTGCGCTGGCTGTGGGGAAACACCTTACATAAAATTGGCCACCCAGTTATTTGGCGATAGAATGGTGATCGCCAACGCAACAGGCTGCTCCTCGATCTATGGCGGCAACCTACCGACAACCCCCTACGCAACCAACGCAGATGGTCGCGGCCCTGCCTGGTCGAACTCTTTATTTGAAGACAATGCTGAGTTTGGCCTGGGCATGCGCCTGACGATCGATAAATTTGTTGAATTTGCCAATGAGCTGTTGCAGAAATTAGCCAGTGACGTTGGCAAAGACCTGGCTGATTCAATTTTGAACGCCAGCCAAAAGACTGAAGAAGAACTGGAAGAACAGCGTCAACGTGTTGACCAGCTCAAAACAAAACTCAAAGAATTAGATACCCCTGCCGCCCGCAACCTGCTCTCTGTAGCGGATTACCTGGTCCGCAAAAGCGTGTGGATCATTGGCGGCGACGGCTGGGCTTATGATATTGGTTACGGCGGTCTTGACCATGTGCTCGCCTCTGGCCGGGACATCAATGTGCTGGTCCTCGATACCGAGGTTTATTCCAATACTGGTGGGCAGTCATCCAAGGCACCCCCCCGGGCTGCTGTGGCAAAATTTGCGGCCAATGGTAAAGACCAACCCAAGAAAGACCTGGGGATGATGGCCATGTCCTACGGCTATGTCTATGTGGCCCGTGTGGCGATGGGCGCCAGTGACCGCCAAACCTTGCAGGCTTTCCGCGAAGCAGAAGCCTACCAGGGGCCCTCGGTCATAATTGCCTACACACACTGTATTGCCCACGGGATCAACATGAAAGATGGACTCAAGCAGCAAGACCTGGCTGTCAAATCAGGTGTGTGGCCTCTTTATCGCTTCAACCCTGATCTGGCCGGACAGGGAGAAAATCCACTGGCAATTGATTCCAAAGATCCCACGGTCGCAGTTG
>PWSY01000071.1 GCA_003563055.1 Anaerolineaceae bacterium
GATCAGCACGACAGTTGAAAATATTGACGTACCATCTCCCTGCTCAGGTATCCGAATAGTTCAGCTTTTAGGGGCTTTAGGTGCAAAGATTGAGCAATATGACGCCCATGCCATTGTCAGGCGATTAGCAGACAAATTGGATGCAGAAGGAGTATATTTGAACGCCCCTTTTCTGGTAGAGGACCATACTATCGCAAAATCTCTTTTATCCGACAAGAGCATTGCTGAAACATTGGCGTTAGGGGTGCTGGCAAATATCGCCTTGTTGGGAATTGGCAGTTCAGATCTTGAGAACAGCAGTTACTACCTTGCCGGTTATGTGCTCAAAAAGGATATGCAAAAAATCAAAAAATCCGGGTCGATTGGTGATGTTTGTGGACGTTTTTATGACATCAACGGCAACATGGCGGCTTTTGAATTTCAGAACAGGCTGATTGGCATATCTGCAGAAGAGCTGACCAATATCCCCATTCGGATTGGCGTGGCTGGTGGATCTGCAAAAGTGGATCCAATCATTGGGGCATTGAGAAGTAAATTGATTAATATCCTGGTCTCTGATGCAAAAACCGCATTCAAGGTCTTGGAAAAAACGAATTAATATTCATTCACTAAGCAGAAAGGATTGTATGGGATCAAATAAAATTAATGCAGCGTATGATAATGAAGAAACCACAGATGCCCGCAAAAAAGCAGCAGAACTTGGCCTTACCAATGAAGATTTGGTCTCAATGTATGAGGTGATGGTCGAAATCCGTCATTTTGAGGAGATGGCAACCACGCTTTATGGCTTAGGAAAAGTCCATGGCACAATGCACCTATCCATCGGTCAGGAAGCTGTGGCCGCTGGAGCAGGTTTCACCTTACAGGATAAAGATTACCTGATTAACCATCATCGAGGTCATGGGCATTTTATCGCCAGTGGTGCCGATGTTAATAAAATGATGGCTGAATTCCTGGGCAAAGAAACCGGCTTCTGCCATGGGCGCGGTGGGTCGATGCATATTGCTGATGTCACCGCCAATAATTTGGGCGCCCAGGGTATCGTTGCTGCGCAAATAGCCATGGCCCCTGGTGTTGGGATTGCCATCAAAATGAGGAAGACGGATCAGGTTGCTTTAGTGATTTTTGGCGATGGCGCAGCCAATCGCGGCGTTTTCCTTGAGTCCCTCAATATGTCATCTATTTGGGATTTACCGGTTGTTTACCTGTGTGAGAACAATCATTACGGGATGTCCGCCGAAGTTGGAAGAGTTTCGGGTAAAGTGCCTTTTAAAGACAGGGCGGAAGCTCTGGGAATCCCCGGTTACTTTATCGACGGAAATGATGTACTTGCAGTGTACGAATTCATGAAAAATGCCTTTTCTCATGCTCGGTCAGGATCAGGACCGGTGTTTGTCGAAACCGAAACTTATCGGATCTTAGGGCACTCAAAAAGCGATCGGAATCTTTATCGAACCAAAGATGAGATCAATCAGTGGAAAGAAAAGGACCCCATCATTCGCTTTAGAGATTTGCTTTTAGAAGCTGATATTATCACTGTGAAACAAGTTGATGAAATTGAAAAGAAAATGGCCAAGGTGATCGAGGATGCTGTTGAGTTTGCGGAAAATTCACCCGAACCAAATATCGAAGACGTAATGGAGTGGGTTTATGCCTGAAATTACTTTTAGACAAGCAATTCATGACGCCCTTGTTGAAGAGATGCGTCGAGACAGTAGTGTTTTCCTCATTGGTGAGGATATTGGGACTTATGGTGGTGCCTTTGGTGTGACGGCTGGGATCCTGGATGAATTTGGTCGTGATAGGGTCTGGGAAACGCCGATTTCGGAAGAGACGATCGTTGGTTCAGCAGTTGGCGCAGCCATTGTGGGGATGAAACCCATTGCTGAAATTATGTTCATGGATTTTCTAACGCTTGTTTTAGATCCCTTGGCAAACCAGGCTGCAAAAGTCCGTTATATGTTTGGCGGCAAGGCTACCGTCCCTATGGTGGTGCGGATGCCTAGTGGCTCAGGCACAGGCGCGGCAGCCCATCATTCGCAATCCCTGGAAACAATATTGATGCATATTCCTGGATTGAAAGTTGTGGCACCCAGCACCCCCTATGATGCGAAAGGGCTCCTCTTGAGCGCCATTCGAGACCCCAACCCTGTCTGCTTTGTGGAGCATAAACTGCTTTATAAAACAAAAGGTGAAGTGCCAAATGGCGAATATACCATACCTTTGGGTGTGGCTGATATTAAACGTGAGGGCACAGACTTAACAATCGTAACTTCAGAAATCATGGTGCATAAAAGTTTGAGTGCAGCAGAAGATGTAAGTAAAGAAGGCATTTCAGTTGAGATCTTAGATCCCCGCACACTCCTTCCTTTAGATGTTGATACAATAACGAACTCTGTGATGAAAACAGGTAGGCTTCTCGTTGTCCATGAAGCCGTAAAAACTGCCGGTTGGGCAGGAGAGATCATGGCATCTGTATCAGAGAGCCCGGCCTGGGACTATCTGGATGCACCAATGCGACGGCTTACGGGTAAAGATGTTCCTATTCCATATAACCGGTTTCTTGAACGAGCAGCTGTCCCTCAAGAAGAGGACATTGTTCGAGAAATTCAGGCAATTGTTAGTAATCAATACTAAAAAGGAGCACAGTAATGCCTATCCCTTTCATAATGCCCAAAATGGATATGGACCAGGAAGAGGTGGTCATTGATCAGTGGCTAAAAAATGAAGGTGACACAGTTGAAAAAGGTGAACCTGTTATTATAGTAGAAACAGATAAAATTACCAGCGAAATTGAAGCGCCAGCTGAAGGAAAATTAGCGCGTATTCTTTATAAAGAGAATCAAGTTGTACCTGTGACACAAGTTGTGGCTTTTATCCTAAAAGAAGGTGAAACAGAAGCAGATCTTCCACATGTGGAAACAGCAGATGATGAAACCCAACAAGATACGCACCAATCAAAATCAGCCATAGAGGGCAAACCAATTTCTGCGACCTCTCTTGCCAAGCGTATCGCAGAAACTGAAGGTTTTGACCTCAGAGAAGTGCCTGCAGTGGGAGAAAAAATCACCAAGGAAGATATTGACGCCTACTTGCAAACCAGGTGCAAAATCAAACCCAGGGTTGAATCACCAGCAACGCCTGCTGCGCGCCGATTTGCCTTAGCGCACAACGTGGATCTTAAAACGGTAGAGGGCAGTGGGCCCAGAAAACGTGTCCAGGCGTCCGATGTTTTAAATGCAGTGCAACAGATGTCTCACAAAACACCTGATCGTCAATCAACCGCTACAAAATTAGAGCCGCTCCAATTAACCAGTATGCGGAGACGCATTGCTGAACGATTAACTGCCAGTTATCAAAATATACCCCATATCTTTTTAACGGTGGAAGTCGATATATCTCGAGCAGAAAAGGTTCGAAAGCAGCTTAATCAAAAGGCTTCTACAAAAGGGTTCCCCAATATCTCCATCACCACTTATTTGGTTAAAGTGATTTCGGTTTGTTTAATGAGGCATCCATTTCTTAACGCCTATTTAAAAGATGAGAGAATCCATTTTTGGGAAGATGCTCATATTGGGATTGCGACCGCATTAGAAGATGGTTTAATTGTTCCAGTGATTCATAAAGCGAATAAGCTCTCAATTCATGAGATTAATCGACAGGTGAAAACGTTATCTCAGAAAGCGCATGAGGGTTCATTGAGCCGCGAGGAGATTCAAGGTGGGACTTTTACCATTTCGAATTTAGGTATGTATGGCATAAATTCCTTTACTTCGATCATCAATCAGCCCCAATCAGCAATCTTGTCTGTTGGCGCAATAAAGCGTAGACCTGTTGTGGTGGATGATGAAGATTCAATCAACGTCAGACCCCTGATGAATCTGACCTTGGCAGCAGACCATCGCATCATCGATGGTGCTATAGCCGCTCATTTCTTGGTCGATTTAAAAGATTTGCTGGAAGACCCGGAAGGTGTGATTAATTCTGGTTAATATCATGTGGATAATGATAAATTGAACCAATAGTCCTGGATTTTCTATTGAATTACCCCCCTCCCTTCAGAAGCAGGGCTGCCTGAGTAGTTACGAAAAATTTATGGATTAGATTTTGTCATCAGCATATCCTCCAACACATCTTTGGCCCAGTAGCTAACCTGGCCATGACGAGAAAGGCGACGGACGCCACCCAGGTGATTGCCCAGGGTCACAATGGCTGGTTCAGGCCCATTGGTTGGATGAACC
>PWSY01000172.1 GCA_003563055.1 Anaerolineaceae bacterium
CCCTTGACGGGGTGGCCGGAGGAATATAATTGCCAGCAAGAAGTGCTTCAGCTGGATGATAAACGATGTTTTTAGAGCGTAAACTTTTTGATGAGTTGTTTCAATTCATTGACACATACCGCTATGACAAGGCTGTTTGTCATTGCGACACCATAGGGGGAAGCAATCTCTGTATTTATTTCACTCATGGTGCTGATAGCAAAAACAACCCTGATCAACACCTGAGATAGCTTCGTCGCTGCCTGGCAGCTTCCTCGCTATGACAAGGCTATTTGTCATTGCGAGCCCCCACAGGGGGTGAAGCAATCTCACATTCTGCTTATTATGGTTCCACTTCTTATACTCAAATTATCAGTACAGCTTAGAAGTATCTACCTGGTGCTATTTCTATTCTTGCTCCTCACCCGGTTGGCATTCGCCCCGGTAAAATGCCCATTCCTCGCATTCGCTCTCATCCTCAAAGACACAGATCCCCATCTGGCCACCCGACTCATCCTCACGAATCTCAAGGGTGCCCTGATTCTCCTCACAGAAGACCGATGCCGGATTGGCCAAACCCGCCTGCCCCTCCGAAAAATCGCCTGGTTGGCATTCGCCCCGGTAAAATGCCCATTCCTCGCATTCGCTCCCATCTTCGAAGACACAGACCCCCATCTGTCCCCCGGTTGGGTCTTCTCGCAACTCAAGTGTGCCCCCGTTCTCTTCGCAGAAAACAGAAGCCGGGTTGGGCATGGCTGGTTTCGGTTGGCAGGCTGTCATCATCAACAGCAGGATTGCCACAACCAAAATAAACAAATGCTTATTTGTCATATCAACCTCCATAAAACCAAAAAGTTATAAGGAAAGCGGTCATTATTATGTTAATAATCAAATTTTGCGGGTGCTAATAAGACGAAATGGCTCGATTAATAGTTCCCATTCAACACCCTTTTATGGTTAGAAGATGGCGCAACTTTATCCCGGTATGGTCATTTTACTGAATCCAGCAGGGCTACCAGAGGAGCTAAAATTATTAAAATGCTTCCGCCTTCATATCCCGCCCTATCTGGTGCGCTGGATGATGGCTAGGGCGTGCCATTGAATAGCATGCTTTACTAATGATGTCTTGATAATTTAATGCTGAAGTTTAGTCAAAGGGCACTTGATTGACAATTTGTTGATATAAATTTACCAGCTCATCTCGAAATAGGATAACGCCGCCGATAACAGCCACTGCAATTAGAAGAATGATGATGGCATATTCAACCAGCCCCTGCGCGTTTTTGGCTTGCCGACTTATTTTGCTCAAGTAAACCTTACTTAAGAATAACAGATTAGAATTCATACTCCCGTCCTATTAAAAACAAATGTGTTACAACTAATATAAACAATTTTTAAGCATTTGTCAAAGGCAATTTTTGAAAATCAAGCGCTGGTGTGAATGTGTGTCAATGGATTTTCTCGAAAAGACTCGTTCGGTATTGGAAAAATGATTTATCTTGGTGTGGATGTCCAGGTCAAGCATCCTTGCACTTATTATGTGCTTGATCAGAACTTAAAATATGTCACCTCAGGCTGCCTATCCGGGGCAGATCCTGAAACAATCAGCCAGCACCTGCGCTCAGTTGCATTGTCCCTGTTGCGTGAACAGCCTGGAAAGGTGGCTGCCGACTCAGGCCGCACACCCGGTACTGCAATGGCCAGACCAGCTAGCCTGAATGGTAAAGCCCAATGTTTTCAACATTTTGATACCAAGCGGGTCAACTTGCTGTTTTCAAAGTGCCATTTTTGCATAGGGGCAGTCAGATGAGGTTGTAAACTCGAGCGACACATTGTTTTGTATTTCTTCCACAGTTCACGCCCATTTTGTTTTCTATTTCAAAAACACACAGACCCCCGGGATTTTCTCATTGTATCACGCAAGACATTAATCAAGACTGCGAGGGAGTCTTTTTAATTATATCCGCTGAAAATCCCGGGGGTCTTAATAAATATCTTCGCTTCCCCTAGAGATCACACAGCGAGAAACCTATTTCCTAAATATTTTTTGTAAACCTAGTTTAGGAAGGGTTACCCAATACCCATTACCCAATGCCTAATACCCAATTCTCTGCTCATGCCTTTTCTACCCGCACCACTGCGCCGGCCGGCACCTGCTTCAACCCGCTCAGGTCACCCACAATTTTCCCCAAGATGTTAACGGGGCTGTAAGCTCGGGGCTCTCCACCCTTACTGACCGGCGTGGGGCCGAAAAAGATACACAAGGCTTTGCCCACCGGCCAATAGGCAATCGTGCCAAGGGGTACTTCTTCCCGGGCATCAGGCTCTTGCGGAGCAGTAACAGGAATCTCGAAATAGATTTCCTCGCCCCAGATGTTGGCGCAGCCCTCCACCGGCAATACACCCAATAATTTCTCTGCTGTGGGGCTGTCGGCTAATTCTGCGCGATAGTCCTTTTCATTGACGGTGATCACGATCTCTGCCATGTGCTTTCCTATCTCTTATTTTTCGAACTATCCCCATCATAACATAAAATCTTTACTCCCAGACGCCTCCAGGACGACCACAAGGTCGGCGAAAGGTATAGCTTTGTTGTCTACCCTGTGAGCAAAAAGGGCTCCAAAATACCCTCCTCACCTAACCTTCTCTGTAGCACAGCGGAACCCCCACCCTCCTTTAGTGGGGGCAAGCGCGAGGAGAAGGGCCGGCGATGAGGGTGGTTAACGCATCATCTCCGTAACTGTAAACATTTTTTAGGACGGGTCACATTCTCCAATACCCAATACCGAATACCCAATCCCCATTTCAACCCTTTTCTACCCGCACAACAAAACTTTACAACCCTCCCTCACCTACATAGCACATTTCCTACTTTTTCATTATAATGATGCCTTATAACTCAGCCCGCTCAAGGAGAACCCGGCGCCAATGACCCTGAAACAAACCGACAAGCCGAACGTAAAAATACCGCTTCCCCAGCCCACAGGAGCTGCCTCATCAAACAGACATTCCGCCATCGTCTCGGTCCCAGCCGTGATGCGGTTGGCCCCCCCAAGCACCTGCGAGGATGGGCATCAATGAAATCGAGGGACTGGCTGCTGTTCTGGTTATTGGGCATCATCTGGGGCACCTCGTTCTTATGGATCAAGATCGCGGTCACTGAAATCAGCCCCTTCATGCTGGTCAGCTTTCGCACGCTGTTCGCCCTGCTGGGGCTGGCCGTCTTTCTCCTCTTTGTAAAATCGGCTCGGGCGGAATGGGCTTTGGTGCGCAAACATCTCGGGGTGTTCTTCATCCTCGGGCTGATCAATGTGGTCACCCCCTGGTTGCTGATCTCTTGGGCCGGGCAGCACCTCGATTCCGGCCTGTCTTCGATCCTCAACTCAACCATGCCGCTGTTCACCATCATGATCTCACCCTTCTTTGTCAGCGATGACCGGTTCACCCTTCCCAAGGCAGCCGGGCTGCTGACCGGGTTTGTCGGCGTGGTCATCCTGCTCTATCCCAATGTCGGCGGAGAATGGAACACGCACCTGGCCGGGCAGGCGGCCATGCTGCTTGCCGCGCTGTGCTATGGCGGGTCAACGGTCTACGCCCGTAAGAAGGCCGGTGTGCTGCCAGCCCAGACCCAGGCCTTCCTGCAATTTTTCATGGCCACAGCCATGATCTGGATTTTTACCCTGGCGACCGAGCGGCCGCTCCAATTTCCACGCCTGCCCATCACCTGGTTTGCGCTTTTATGGCTCGGGCTGCTGGGGTCGGGGCTGGCTTATATCATCTATTTTGATGTCCTCCCGCGCATTGGGCCGACCCGCATGTCGATGGTGACCTACATCCTGCCGCTGGTGGGGGTGCTGTTGGGGATCATTATCCTGGGCGAGCGCTTTTACTGGGGTGCCATCATCGGCGCGCTGTTGATCCTGTCTGGCATTACCATCGTTAATTATCGCCCCAAGCGCAGCAAAAATGCCCCCGGTGAAGTGTCTCGGGCAGAAGCTGAATAAAGGAAAACGACAGCGATTACCAGACGACTGGGAGACTTTATTCACCCCTAGACCTCCAAACATTTCTACAAGCCACCACAGGAGAATAACGCCGGAGGGGTTTGTCACCTCGCAATTTGAGCTGCGAACCGATTTCTTCTGATTTATAAAGACATCGCCAAATGGTTGTGAACCCGATTAGATAAAGACAAGCCTTATCTACACCATTTCGAAATTGCCTGACCTTCGCAGAG
>PWSY01000162.1 GCA_003563055.1 Anaerolineaceae bacterium
GGGGGTGTGATGTGGCGGCTCCGCCGCCACATCACACCCCCCTCCACTTCCCTCTCAGACTGAGTAATTACTGATATACTTAGAAAATCTGTAAAGAGGCAACAACCACCATGGAGCAATACAGCATCTTTCAACCGAATAACATTATGAGCGTTGGTCAGCTCTCAGGTTACCTGCGCCAGATGCTCGAGAATGATACGCTTCTGCAGGATGTGTGGGTTCAGGGTGAGATCTCTAATTTTGCCAGGCCATCCTCCGGTCATCTTTATTTCACCCTGAAAGACAGTCAGGCGGCCATCCGCTGTGTCATGTGGCGCAGTGCCGCGGCCAGGCTCAATTTCGAACCGCGTGAAGGCCTGGCAGTAGAAGCCCATGGAGGCATCAACATCTACGAGGTCAGCGGCCAGTTACAGCTTTACGTCGATACGATGAAGCCCGCTGGTGAAGGGGCTTTATATGCAGAATATCTGCGCCTTAAAGCCAAGCTGGAATCCGAGGGACTATTCGACGAAGAAATCAAACGCCCAATCCCGCCCTTGCCCGCAATAATCGGCATTGTCACCTCACCAACCGGGGCAGCGTTCCAGGATATGATCAACACCCTTGGCCGACGTTACCCCATTGCAGAAGTGGTGCTCTGCCCGACCGCCGTTCAGGGGGCAGATGCACCACCGCAAATTGTGGCGGCCTTAACCTACCTTAACAGAGAAGTGCACCCCGATGTGATCCTGATCGGACGGGGCGGCGGTTCTATTGAAGACCTGTGGGCATTCAACGAAGAAGCTGTTGTTCGTGCGGTGGCTGGCTCAACGGCCCCAATTATCTCCGGGGTGGGCCACGAAACGGATTTCACCCTCACCGACTTTGCCGCCGACCTGAGGGCACCCACGCCAACGGCGGCCGCAGAGGTGGCCACGCCTGACAGAGCAGATTTATTGGGTGCCGCAGGGGAATTGGCCAATCGCCATACCACCATCTTAAGAGAAAAGATCGCTGCTCTGCGCTATGAACACAGTCAGACACACAATGCCCTCCAGCGCCTGTCTCCCGAACACAGCATCCATACCTACCGCCAGCGTCTGGATGAAATTGGCTACCGGGTTGACCGCGCTATCGCGTCATTTTTAGAGCGAAAAACATTCCAGTTTACTAATCTGACCGAGGCACTGAGAAATCTAAACCCCCATGCGGTGCTAAACCGGGGCTATGCTATCGTCACCCGGGGTGCGGACGGAAAACTGGTCAGGTCTTCGGGCCAGGTCACACAAGCCGATAAGGTCCACATCCAGGTCAGCCAAGGCAGCATGGAGGCACAAATCACCAAAACCAACCCAGGAGGTTCCTGATGACAAATAAACGCCCAGAAGAGATTGAGAAAATGGATTTTGAAACAGCATTCACTGCCCTACAGGAAAATGTGACCCAACTGGAGGGCGAAGAGCTGTCCCTGGAGAAAGCCCTGACTCTTTTCGAGCGCGGGCAAGCATTGGCAAAGCGCTGTGCTGTCCTGCTGGATGAAGCGGAATTAAAAGTCCGCACGCTAACCATGCCAGCCTCCACCGCAGCAGAGGAAGAGGATTAAACCTTTATGCCCCTGATTGGCATTTTCCACAACCCCGTCATTATCGCTTGCATCATTTCTTCACTGATGGCCCAAATCTTAAAAGCGCCCCTGGCCTACCTGCGCACAAAGACCTGGGACTGGGCCTTGATATTCGACCCTGGGGGCATGCCCAGCTCTCATTCAGCCGTGGTCACAGCAGCTGCGGCTTGTGTCGGTCACTATAATGGGTTTGACACGCCCTTGTTCGGGTTGGCCTTTGCCGTGGCATCTGTGGTCATCTACGATGCCACCAATATCCGCCGCCAGGCGGGTTTCCACGCCCACCAGATCAACCAGATCATCAAAGAGTTATTTGAAAGACGCGCCAAACCCTGGGAAGAATTCGAGCAGCTCAAAGAAGTCCTGGGGCATTCCCCCGCTGAAGCCCTGGGGGGCATCATCCTGGGGATCGTCGTCAGCCTCATCACCTGGACGCTCTGGCCAATATAGAATCTTGAATCTTAGAGTCAAAACACATCCCATTAAGGTTGTAATGCTGTGATTATTTACCTGGGTATGTTAATCCATTGACACCTGGTTCCAAAATTCTCTGAACTTAACCACCCGCTTAATTTGATCCCGTTTAATCAAGAAGGGAGCCACATCCTTCGCCAACGCTTCAAAATCATATTCCCGGATTTTCTCAAGAAAAGCCTCACGTAATTCTTCAGCGGAATCGAGGTGCATCATCTGGTGGATATAATTGAAATCTGGTTTCGTGATACCAAATAGAAACGTAATATCATAGAAGTCACGGCCTTTCGGACGTTTCCGATTGATAGCTGTAAATATCTTCTGTGCCAGTAATAAATCCACTGGCGCCACTCTGACCTCGGTGAACACATCAAACTTATTTAAGAGCCTGACTTCAGGTTGATAGTGATACCCCTGAGCGACCGTATCCACCTGGATCAGAACTTTTTCACTTTGATGAGGCGATAACCCATGCTCATACAAGATTTTTGGAAATCTCAAATAACAGTGAAAAGCACCTTTTACCACCCGTGTGATTTCAATCTCGAAACCTTCTAAGGTCAAGAACCGTTCCACACTAGTGATCAGATCATCAAAATCACTTCCACCCATACCGAAATTGTCAAGATCGATATCTTCTGAAAATCGATGATTTCCATGGATAATGCGCAATGATGTCCCACCTAGAAATGTCAATTTGCTGGCTTGCTTGCTTTCGAAAACAGCTTGCAAAATCTTATACTGCAAATATTCCCGAAGAATTGCCCTCTCAAAGGATTGCAACTCTACAGGATACTGTGCTTTTATTTGTTGGAAATCAAGCATTGAGATACGCCTTTAAGACCAGCACTCTATATTCCAAAGCTTTTTTATCAAAAATAGCCAGATATTTTTCGAAAAATGGGCTGGTTTCCAGGAACTGCAAGTCATCCTTGTTCCAGCGGAGTCCATGAAAATCATCTTTGGATTGGATATGGGGATTTAGATATAAGTAATCCAGCACAGCCTTTTCCAACCTGGCAATCTTATATTTAATACTCTGATCGGTTTCGACAACTTCGTAGCCAAAGATATAGTCAGGCTTTAATCTGCAATAGCTGAAATTTCCCCACTCACTTGTGTACTGCTTCGTCTTGCGGGAGCTGACACTGGTTACCCCCAAGACTGTCTCAGGGATTACCTGGTAGTATGCCAGAGCAGACTCCAGGCTGATATAAGAAGGCTCATATATTTTATTGGCTGCCATGAACAACGTTTTTTCATTCATGGTTTTATTCGCTAAGATATAATAGCCTCCGGCAATTGGTTTTATGTATCCCCTTGTCTGCCAATCAGTTAATTGCTGTCGGAAAAAGTTAGGATCAACCTTACGGATATCATTCAGGTTGAATACTGACCGATTTGCTGCCCAGGCTTCAAATTCTCTAAATATCATATTCTATTTCTTATTGTACATAATTTTATTTACTTTAAGAAATATAATATTCCCAAAATACAGTCCTGTCAAGTCAGCCTTCCCCTATCCCCTCCTTTGTGTTGCGTGAACTGACACTGGTAAGACCCATTACCAATTCGTGAATTGTCTGGAGCTACGCCAGAGCAAACCTCGGGCTAAGAATTATTTTCTTTTCTACCTTTTTTTCTAACTAAGTTGAAATTATTCTAGGGAGGATCAATGCCTGCCTTATCTCATTGTTGATCCAGCCATGCCAATGAATAGCCATTGATAAGTGTTCCGATTGCAACTTATGGGCGGTGAGATCTAGCCTCTTCTCATCCGCCGGGTAAACGAACGAACCATGCCGCTCAACTCAGGCATCTTCAACGCCCACATCAGCCCCAGGTAAGCCGCAAAGCCCACCCCCAGTGCACCAAATAGTTCAATCAATAAAGAACGCTCCCAAAATACAGCCCGCCAACCGATCACCACAGCGGCCATCAGAGCCGTGCCCAATGCCGAAATCGCCACACCCTTCCAAACATACCCACCTTCCAGACCGTCCAGGCGTCGGCGCATAAGCAAAATCAACACCACGCTTTCCAAACCTGTTGCCAATGAGTTCGCCAATGCCAGCCCGCCATGGGGCATCCATCCCA
>PWSY01000179.1 GCA_003563055.1 Anaerolineaceae bacterium
AGGAAAATTTTAGAGTAAGCGGGCGAGCGTCTTTTAGGGCAGGGCTGTATAAACTCCGAAGTAGCAAATGATAGAAAACTTTATAAAGAATCCATTATTACTCAAAACTATGGCAATAGACGAATATGTAACTCAAACTTATCCAATTGGATGTAAAGGTAGAAATGAAGTTGGAGATGAAGTTCTGGACACTCCTGTAAGTGTCAATATTGAAATACATAAGGGTCCAGGAAGTAACATGATTTCAAGTAATGTTGAGTGTCCATACAACACGGGTGGACATGGGCAAAGATGTAAAGCTTCTCATCCTCAAGTTGATAAGATTGGAGAAGGTGTTGGATGCCCATATAGTTTTGATATTCCATATGCACTTGAAGTAAAAAAGTAAGCCCTGCCCTATTTTATTAATTCTTCAAAATTGAAAATTTTGACTAACTTTTAGCTCGCCCGCTTATTGAAACTAACATGCGCATTAGCCGATGTTGCATAAATAGTGTAGGAAATCTTATTCAATGCGAGGAATTCTTATTTTATTTTTGGCAATTTGGGTGAGCGAAGTGCAACGAGCGAGCCGGCTAATGCGTGTTATACTCCCTGAGCGCCAGCGAAAGTGCAACGGGGCTGCATCGCAGAGTTTTTTTGCATTTAAAGGCAGGAAGCAAGCCCGAAGGGCTATTTGTTTTTTGTTTAAATTTCAGATTTGCCTCTTTTCATGCAAAAAAATTGAGTATAACATCCGAATTTAGCGAAGTCCCGTAGCCCTCGAAAATTTCTCCTCGTTTGATTTTGAGGCAACCCACATAATCAAACAGAGCTGAGAAATTTTCAGAGTGGAGGAGGGATTTGGGTGAGTAACGCAGGGGCTTTGATGCCCCGAGTAACGCAACCGCTAAATTCGTGTTATGCGTAGTCGACCTTTGATGGTCGACGCAGTTTTTTATTTGCCAAAAGGAAGCAGTACCCGATTAGGGTTGTGCTGAGTGTAATTTTTAGCAAATCTATAGTTTTTTCTAGATTTATTTTGATAATTAATATCGTTAAAGAAAAAAATTTGGGTCGGAATAGAGCTTGACTCGTATGTAGCCGTTTAACGCTTGTTAGGCAAAGTGCGAAGCATTTTGATGATTTTTTTTAGTGGCGTTAAGCGATGATTTGCGTTAAGAAAATTTTGGTTTACCCGTAGCAGTTGAAAATCTATTACTATCAATTACTGCGTTAGCAGAGTATATGTTTACAAAGAGGCACTATTATCTTGAAATTTAAAGAACATTTATATAGTTACTAAGGTTAATCAAGTTATATGCAAGAACCAATGATTAACATCCCAAAATTAACACGAAATGAACAAAAAGTGCTTAAGAGTATTATAGACCAAGCTAAAATTCCAGATTTAGAGATAGCTAAAAAGATGGGGCTTTCTCAGCAGGGAATATTTAAAATTAGGCACAAACTGGAGGATGTAGGAATAATAAAAGGGTATATGCCAATAATCGATTTTAAAAAAATTGGTGTTGAAACCTTAGTTGTTCTTGGCATAAAATTGACCAGCTATATCTGGGAAAAATATTCCGAGGAACAAATGTCAGAAAGGATATTAAAAATTCCTCAAGTGATAACTGCTTATCGTATTCCAGAATCAAATATCTCACATTTATTGGTTATGGGATTTAAGAATATTGATGATAAGGATAAATACCTTATGAAACTGCAAAGTAAATATTCCAAAGAGATTGAAGTGGTGCATGTATATCCTTTCTCAGTTGATAGGATTATCAAGTCAAATCCTATAGGCCTATTAGACTCGATTATTAATCAAAAAGTATCCAGTTCAAATGAGTTCTTCATAGATAAATAACCTCTTTTTATAGTTTTTTAGATAATTTCTACTACCATAAATAGTTATAGTTGTCTCCCTTAACAGTATCTATGGTTGAAGCAATTAAGGAAATAGTATGCAAGCACTGCAAAAAGCCCATTAAAAAGGAGGTAAAACTTATCGGGCTTGAAATTATATGCCCTTATTGTGGAAAACCAAGCGAAGATATTGACAAAAAAGATGAGTAATACAATACATAAGTTAAGCTAGGGCAGAAAAATTTGCCCTAGTATTTATTATGCAGGGGTGATTTAAGGTGAATGTAAAAAATAATTGGGATTTGAATGATAGTCAAGACAACGACTCTTTTTATGAGCAAGAGTTCATTGAGGATAATTTGGATAATGACATGATATCGAATGAAGAAGCAGGATTCATGCAGGGGTATTTGGGAACTGGATAAGATACAAGCATTAAACTTGTGAAATTATTAATATGTGGGGTAGAAAATGGGATTAGATAGAAAATTTGAGTTAAGTTTTCCAGAGAGTTATGATTTCGAGGATACTATGCAAGAGTTTAGGGATAAGTAAAATAACAATCATAAGATAAGGCTAAGAAGGGAATCTACTATGGAAAACATAAATTCAATGGAAGTTGAAAGATGAATTGGCTATTTACAACACTCCTTGAGAAAAATCGAGATGCGCATGATGAAAGAGCAATCTGAAAGAATAGATATCAAACAGAAACTTACGCATTTACGTTTTTTACAAAATCAAGTTTAGATAATTAATTATCCTTTAAAAAGAATGGAGGAGAAAATGAGCGAAGATAATAAACCAACAGAAGAAAAAAAGGAAGTTAAAACTGATGAAAAATCAGAAGAAAAAAATAAAGATGAAAAAGAGGTTAAGAAAGATTAGTGATTTGAGAGAAATTATTTTTCTCATTTCGTACTTCTCTTTTAGGCGGATTTAGAATGTTTATTTTTAGGGATTTAATATTACTATGAATAAGGAAGGGGAATTTAGGGTATCAGATAAGAAGAAAAAGGATAATAAAAAATACAAAGGTGATTAAGATGAAACAAGTTTTTGAAAACGAAGAAGATGACATTATGGGTAGAAATGACTTCCAAAAAAATCTGGATTTTTTCTACAATAGATATATGGATTATTTTTCTACTCGAAAGATCGGTAGCTAAAAGGAGGTGTTTAAGATGGATCAAAAGAATGAATTTGAAGAAATGTTTGAGAATAGGAGTATAGTGAACCAAAGAAGACTTGAGCAAAAAGAAACGCAAAACAACAATATGTTTTGGTAATAAAAAAGGCTGTTTGATTGATAATGGTAAATAATTGTCTGAAATGTAAATGTGAAATACCTGAAGATAGGTTATATTGTGATGAATGTCTTTTTAAGACTAGTAAATCCTCTAAATCTCTTTAATAGTGCCTCTTTGTTTATAGATTTTCAACTGCGTAGTTCTTCGAATAGAACAGAAAATTATTCTCAATAATTTTATGCCAATTAATCTTATTAATTGATTAGCCCTTGTGAGCTTTGTATGGGAGCAAGGGTTTTCATCTGAGAAATGGATGAACGTAGTTCTTCAAGGCAAATAAAAAATTACGCATAATCGCTGTTAAACTCTCCGTTAGGATTGAATTTTAGTGCAACGTTCCCGAAGGGAAAAATTCAAAGTCGTCGGACCTAAATAGAACTCGGGGGCATTTCGGCGTTCAATATATTTATATAATATATGCTTCTTAATTGCTTTATGGATACAAAAGAACTAAAAAAAGTCATAAAAAGAATTAGTGATTTTACAGTTTTGGAATTAAAAGAAAAAGGGTTAATTTCTCTTTATCTTTCTGGCACGATATTAACAAAAGATAGAACTCCTCAAAGTGATATTGATATTTTTGGAATTGTCACTTCAAATTTTGATATTATTGAAGAAGAGAATAAAATCAATAAGAAATTTGAAAAGAATGAAAAAAAATTATGTGATGGGATTGAGACAAGGTTTAGAGGAATTGGAATTGATGAATTGGAAGGTGGAAAACCAAGAGGAGTTCTAGCCAGATATGTTGGATTAGAAGTTTTGATTAAAAAATTCCCTTTCTTCAAAAAATTGTGGGGAGAAAATATTGATTTTTCAAAATTTCCTATTAAGCCACTAAAAGCTAGAGAGGAAGCCAAAAAAGAAATTGGAACAATAGAGAAATTTTTAGAAAAATTGAAGAAAGGAGAAGAATTATTTCCTATACAAAACTTCCCTAAATCAAT
>PWSY01000051.1 GCA_003563055.1 Anaerolineaceae bacterium
ATAGCCAGACAATCCTCCGGCGACATTATAGACTTCGTTGAATCCATGCTGTTTGAGAATGCTGGCGCCGAGGGTGGAACGATTCCCCGAGCTGCAAATAAGGACGGTTTTTTTATCCTTGTTCAGTTCATTATGGCGGGTACGCAGCTCAGCCACCGGGATATTGATAGCGCCTTTGATATGGGTATCCGCATATTCAAGCTGTGTTCGTACGTCTAGGAGCACAAATCTGGTAGTGCCAGAGATCATGTCGTGCAAGCCCTCGGCTGAAGTCAGCTCGATATGACTGGTCTTAAATCCCGCCACGGCCCAAGCGACCATGCCGCCATCCAGATAACCCACAATGCGATCCACACCAACCCGGCGCGCCCAGGTATTAGCCTCCAGTGCCTTTTTATAATCATCTGCTATCAATAAGATATCCTTGTCCGTCGGTAAAACCCAGCCGGCAAATGTTGGAAAGTTGCTGTTGAGATCAAGATGCCAGACATCAGGGATGTGCTGGCTGGCAAAGGCATGATAACCGCGTGCATCCAGCAGCACAATATTGTCAGCGTTCATGCGTTCCTTGAATTGGCCTGGGCTTAATTCCTCCATCGTGGGGAGATCAGAAACTAGAGCCGGTCCATGACGGTTGATGTCGCTGCAGCGGCTGAAATGATCTGGGGCAGGGGGCATATCTTCCGTGAGTGATTTGATAAATTCGGATTTGTCTTTGATTTGAAGAGCAGCGTTAGCGTTGCGTTCAAAGCCAATGGTGGACCGCCATTTGGCGCCCATAGCACGACCACACAGGGAACCTGCACCGTGTGCCGGATAGACTTCGACATAATCGGGCAGCTTCAATATTTTATCATGCAGGCTGTGATAGAGTTTTCGCGCCAGTTCATTCGCCATGTCAGGAAAAAGGTCTGGTCTGCCTACATCCCCAACAAAAAGCGTGTCTCCAACAAACACACCGATCGGGCTATCTGACCGGGTTTTGTCGATCACGACATAGCTGAGATGTTCCGGGGTATGACCAGGGGTTTCCAATACCTGGAGAAGCATATCCTCCAATTCTACCGAATCGCCTTCAGAAAGGGCCACGTGGTCGAAGGTACACTGTGCCGATTTCGCTATGTAAATTTTTGCACCGGTTTTTTTCGCCAGATCCATGTGTCCCGAAATGAAATCAGCATGAAGATGGGTTTGAAGAATGTGGGTGATTTCCACCTCCATCGTACGGGCTTCGGTGATATAGACATCGACATCCCGTTGAGGATCGATGACGGCGCAATAATCCTTCCCCGCGAGAAGGTAAGAGCTGTGAGCGATTTTCGGGACGAAAAAATGTTTGAGCAGCATGAGGTTCCTCCTAAAGTTTATGGGTTTATAGATAGAAAAAGTAAAAAACAGGCACGACAACCGCAAGAAATAGCAAGGTCATTCCGCCGCCGGCCTTAAAATAGTCTGCATTACGATATCCGCCTGAGGACATCAGAAATGCGTTGACCTGGTGGGTGGGCAAAATAAAGGAATTTGCCGAACATACCGCTGCCATCAAAGCCAGGGGACGGGGATCGATCCCGCCAATTTGTGCCATGCTTATGACCAGCGGGGCCAACACCACAATCGCACCCACATTGGACAAAAACAGCGAAAACAGGGTAGATAAAACCGCAACAGTCAAAAGGATAAGCATCGGATGCCCCCCCTCTACCAGCGTCATCACTTTCTCTGCCAAAAAAGCAGCGGTTCCGGTCTTCTGCATGGCGATCCCAAGCGGAATTAATCCAGCAAGAAGAAAAACGACCTTCCATTCGATGGCTTGATAAGCTTCCTGGATGGTGAGTGCCCGGGTCAGTACCATCGCAATAGCGCCGGTAAAAAAAGCCAGCGAGATGGGAGCACCGGTCATTGCTAATCCGATAGCGCCCAAGAAACACAGTGCAGCCACCCAGGTTTTTGAGGGGGATTCTTTCTTTTCGACCGTGAACGGTGTCACCACCACAAAATCAGAGGTCGTTTTCAGATCGCAGATATTCTCCCATAAACCATAGACAATCATTGTGTCACCGGGAAGGATCTGACGGTCTGAAAAATCTCCCCGAATTTCTTCCCTCTTGCTGAACATCATCACCGGCTCCACGGCATACCGTTTGCGAAGTGAAAATTGGCGAATGGTCTGATCCATTATTTCCGAACGGGGCGGGATAATGACTTCTGCAAAACCGGCTCGCTCTGGATTGTTGAGATTGGAAAATCGATCAGCCTGTTCTTGATGTATTAAGTTGTAGGTGGAGGCGAATTTATTAACATTTTCTTCGTTGCCCAGAAGCGCTATCTCCTGCCCAGCTTCGAACTTCGCTTCTCGCCAAGGCGCATATTCTGCCTCCTTGCCTTGCGAGATACCGAGAATATTTAAATTGAATTTTCCCCATACTCCCGATTGTTCGGTCGTTTTGCCTGCCAATGCGCTGTCTGGGGGAATGGCATAGTGCCAGATTTGATGCGGTAGATGTAGTGCTTCAATCAGTTTATCCTGCTCCGAAACTAATTCCTCCGGAGATTCAGATTGAGGTAGAACGAATTTGCCAAATAAGAAAAAGAAGCCAATTCCAGAAAGAAGCAACAGAACACCCACTGGGGTTACGCTGAATAATCCATAAGGCGCTAAGTCAGCGCTGTTCAACAGGTCATTGATCAGAATCAGCGGGCCTGAACCTACCATGCTCAATGTGCCGCCTACGATGGCCGCAAAGCCTATTGGCATGATCAAAGCCGATGCCGGGATTTTTTCACGGCGTGAGATATTGAGAATACCCGGCAAAAAAAGCGCCGCCGCACCGATGTTCTGTATAAGCCCCGAGAGGATCCCCACTGTTAAGGACATTACCCCAATCACGTTCGTCTTTTTGGTCCCCACTTTTTCCAAGACTGCGCGTGAAAACCGATCCATTATGCCGGTTTTAGCAATGCCCTGTCCTAAAATCATGACAGCTATCATGGCGATCACGGCATTGCTTGAGAAACCGGAGAGCGTTTCTTGTGGCGTCAGAACGCCGGTCCATCCCAGCGCCAGCATGCAGATAAGCGCAACGATGTCTATGCGGACGACCTCGAAAATGAGCGCAACTACAGTGGCAATGAGGATAATTAGAACAACAATGATGGCTGGATCCATACTAAAAGGTCCTATTAATCGCAAGGTGGTCACATAGCAAGCATACGTGCGGGATATCTATCTGCAATGCAGTACCAACGATTTCCATCCCGACACCTCTTTTAATGGGTGTATGCGATGTTTCTTGAATTTGCCTGTATAACTATTAATTATACGGATTCTTGATTTGCTGCAATTACACCGTATAGCAAGCAAAAATAAGGCTTATATTCTTTAAGCGTACTTGATTTTTTCAAACAATCAACACAGTTGAGGGATATCATCGTCAATTGCGGAAAGGTGTCAAAATCAAAGGGGCTTTCCCATCAGAGAAAGCTGTCCGCAAATTACGATACCTTACTATTCAATCAATATAATTTTCAAATATGGTGACAAATATTCCGCCTTTATACTGAACTACACGCTTGCCCGTGCGCCTATTATGGTGACCCGACCCGCCCCTGCACCTGTTCTTCGTCAGGGGTGACGCGCTACCAGAAGCGCATCTCGGGGCCGCTGATGGACCGCATTGACATCCACATGCAGGTGCCAAGGGTGGACTTCCAGAAGCTGCGCGATATGCGCCCGGGAGAATCCTCGGCTGAGGTGCGGGCAAGGGTGGAGGCGGCCCGTGAGCGGCAGCGAGTGCGGTTAGCAGGCACAACGATTGCCTGTAATGCCGATATGCACCCGGCCCAAATCCGCAAATACTGCGCACTGGATGACGCCTGCCAGGCATTGATGAAGACCGCCATGCGCCAACTGCAGCTGACGGCGCGGGCTTATCACCGGGTGCTGAAGCTCAGCCGCACGATTGCTGATTTGGCGGGGTCGGAGGCGATCAACCAGGTACACCTGGCGGAAGCGCTGCAGTACCGTCCCAAGCTGGAGTTGATGTAGACATTGTAGGGCGGGGTGTGTTTTTCACCGCGCCGCCATTATTGAGTCGGTTGGGATATGAGATG
>PWSY01000132.1 GCA_003563055.1 Anaerolineaceae bacterium
AGGGCATGGCTCGCTTTGACGACTTGCACGCTGTTGGCCGTTTTTGAGGGCACGAATGAGGCCGCAATACAAACAATTTTCATTGACACACCTTCAGTAATGTCATATTCATACAGTTCAGGTTGGATGTTATACTTAATATCAAGTTCTCTATCGTTTGCAGTTATACCACATGAAAAACTTCCTGGATAATCGAGCCACAGAGAATTTTCTTGGGCGACGATAAGGTTTCTGATAGCATTTTTCAGAAAAATTTTTTAGGAAAATCTTTCCTGGTTAATTAACCAAATAAACATTTTCAGGAGTATGCAGTAAAATTCAAGTCCTTCAATGGGTTGCCGTGTTAACAAAAACAAACAACTCTTAATCCAATTAAGTTATTGAATATTTAAAAAAATGCAAAAAAAACTAATCATCCATCAGCCCTTAGGTATCCAGCTAGCCATGCTGACTGGAAAGACATTACCCCGAGAACGCGGGCTAAAGTTCGTCTCATTCCTCGGCAAATCATTTGGCAGCATAAAGGCAAGCCCACTGGTTAAAGCCATCCGGGCCAACCAATGGGTGATCCATCAAGAGTCACTCACTAAAAAAGAGTTGGATGACCTGCCAAAAACTGTTTTTGCCTCTGCAGCCAGATGCCTGTTTGATTACCTTTATTACCTGCCAAGGCCTGAAGCACTGCAAGGGGTTATCGATATCAGCCCAAAAGCACAACTCGCCTTTACACGCATCCAAAACGAAGAGCCATGTGTCGTTGTTTGCCCGCACTTGAGCAATTTTGAACTTATGGGTTACATACTGGCCCTGAAAAACATTGACGTGCAAGTATTGTCATTTCCGAATCCAAAGGGTACCTATAGATTGCAAAACCAATTACGGAAAAGCCTGGGGATCACCGTCACACCGATGAGCCTAAACGCCTTTCGAATGGCCAGAGAACGGCTTCGCAGGGGTGGCAGCATTCTCACAGGCCTGGACCGCCCCCTCAGCAATAATCGCACGGATAAATACAAGCCCCTTTTTTTCGGTCATGAAGCCAATTTGCCACTGGCCTACATTCGGATGGCAAAGGAAGCCAATGCACCGGTCATTATTCTCGCACCCACCTCACAGCCCGGCGGCAGGTACTGTTTGGAAGGATCAGACCTGATCTGGATGACACCTGAAGATAACCTCGAAACTGAAATACTCAATAATGCCAGCAAAGTCTTGACAAGAGCTGAGGGCTTTATTAAAAAATATTCCAATCAATGGGCGATGTTTTACCCAGTTTGGCCGCAATTTCTGGGTATATAATACCCCTCACCAATAGAAAGGTGTCTTATGTCTAAAGTTGAAGACCATAAAAGAGAAAATGATATCCTGCTTGGGTTTCTTGAACGACCAGCCCTACAGTGGCTGGCCGCCCACATGCCAGGCTGGGTGATGCCCGATACATTAACCTGGCTGGGCATTTTCGCATCCATTCTTATTTTTGCCAGTTATGCCCTCACCAACATAAGCCCTAATTATCTCTGGCTGGCGAGCCTGGGCTTTGTGCTTAACTGGTTAGGAGACAGTCTGGACGGCACACTGGCCCGCTACCGGCATATTGAAAGGCCGCGTTACGGATTCCTGATTGATCACTGGGTAGATGCCATCAGCGCGGTGTTGATCTTCATTGGGCTCGGTCTTTCCCCCTATGTCAGCCTGGTGGTAGCCTGTATGGGCGCAATTGCCTACCTTCTGGTCTCAATCATGGTCTACCTGATCACCTATGTAACCGGCACTTTCCAAATTACCAATGCTAAAGTCGGCCCAACGGAAATTCGCGTCCTGGCAATCATTGCCAATACTGCCATCTTTTTTATTGGCGATGTGCTTTACCAACTACCCATTTTTGGCACAACAAGCCTGTATACCCTGATTGTTGGCGTGATGACATTCTTGATGGTGCTCTATTTTATGATCAACACAGGTATTCAAGCGCATAAATTAGCAATTTTAGACGAGAAGCGCCTGGAAAGAAAACAAGCCAGGCAAAATGGTAGTCTTGCCAAGCCTGCAGATAATCATGTTAGCTGATCTGGTGATCTCCAATCGACAGAAAGCGCAAATTACACCCGCGACGAACTTGCCTATATCATTAATTTAACATCACCATGGCTTAATACGTGGGTCAAAAATCCAAACAGTACCTCTTTTATACCTGGAATTCGGGATGATATAATACCGCCATGATCAAGATCCTTCACTTTGCGGACGCGCATATCGACATGGCCAACTATGGCCGCCACGACCCAGAGACCGGCCTGCCTTTACGAGTCATGGATTTTCTGAACTCGCTGGATGAAATCGTCCAGACAGCCATTACAGAAAAAGTGGATCTGGCCATCTTCGCCGGCGATGCTTACAAAGACCGCTCACCGGCACCCACTTATCAGAGGGAATGGGGAAAACGCATCATGCAGCTCTCACGAGCCGGGATTCTGACCCTGCTGCTGACCGGCAACCATGATATCTCCCCGGCCACCGGTCGAGCGCATGCCATCCAAGAATTTGACACACTGGATGTACCCAATGTCAGGGTGCTGGATAAACCCCAGCTTCTAAAATCAGATGATCTACAAAATCTGCCAGTACAGGTATTGGCACTGCCATGGATCTCACGTTTTGGCTTAAATGACCTTTTAGAAAATTTTGATATCGAGACCGATAATAAGGATGAGGCATTACCCACCCTGCTGAAAAGATGGGTCGAGGATCGCCTTTTAGAAACTGACCCCAACCTTCCTGTTATCCTCACCGCGCACACCTCGGTTGAAGGCGCGCTTTATGGCTCAGAGCGAATGGTCATGCTGGGAACAGACCTGGCCCTCCCCTCAACCCTGGTAAAGGATGTGCATCTGGATTATGTCGCATTAGGCCACATCCACAAACCACAGAACCTCAACGAAGGGTCACATCCACCGGTGATTTACCCGGGGTCCATCGAGAGGGTGGATTTTGGCGAGGTAAAAGATAAAAAATATTTTATCCTGGCCGAGATCAACAAAGGGAACACCCGGGTCATCTGGCGTGAACTAAAAAATATCCGCCCCTTCATTGACATCTATATCAAGCCCGAAACAGATGAGGCGATCAACCATACATTACAGGCCGCCATGCCAACCCAGGAGGCATTGGAAGGTGCAATTGTCCGCATGGTGATCGAATATCACCGCGATTGGGAATCCCTGATTGATGAATCTGCCCTGCGTGCGCTGGCATCAGGCACATTTGAATTTCACCTTGTCAAACGGCCCCAAATTCATGCCAGGGTCAGGCTGCCGGAAGGGCGAGCAGCCAGCAGCCTGGGGGTGATCGAACTGCTTGACTATTATTGGGACGCCAGCAACCATAGTATGTCTCCGGAAAGAAAAAAAGCGCTCAACCAACTGGCGAAATCCCTCATTGAGCAAGCCAATGCCGGTGAATGAGCAGGGATATCATCAAAACCTGCGCGTTGCATCTCCCAAGAAAAACCATATTGTCAAAGATATATGACCCATCAATCCTCTAAGAAGCTTAGCCAGGGAAAAAGAAGAAATCATATGGAGCATCCCCATCAAAAGCAACTTGCGAGATCAAACCAGGCCGGTAAAATACAAGGGTCCTACAGGTGCGCGCCTTGCCCATTGATCCTATATGTTTCACCTGCTTAATTGACCCGGCACGCCCACATCCTATACAGACCTACGACTTATCTGTGTTTTCAACCCTCATACCCCAATGCATAAATTTCTTTGGCTTTTGACCCTGATATTATGTGCGATACCCACACAAAGCACTGTGTCAGCTCACCCGGCTGACGAGTATCTTCATGATCACACCATCAGGATCCAACCAGACCGAGTCGAAATAACCTGGCAAATCAGACCAGGCCCATTGCTCGCTGAGCTGGTTTGGTACGAGGCCGACCTCAGTCGGGATGGCATTATCACAGACCAGGAAGCCGCTGAGTGGGCCTCCTATACCATCCAATATTTCTCTCTGGAGATAGACCAAACACCTGTCGACCTGAACTTTGATTCGGTCATTTGGCCAGAGGAAATGATGTCACT
>PWSY01000246.1 GCA_003563055.1 Anaerolineaceae bacterium
AGCAACCCGGCCAGTAGTGATGTTGATCCTTAATTATTGATCGTCACATGCAACATATCGTCATTGTTGATGTTAATCATCATACCATTCACGTGGCAGAAGGGGCTTATGGGCGCGCCTATTTTGCAGGCATTGCGTGAGTTATGGTGGGGTTTGCTTGTCCCCTATAAATTGATTGTCGCATTGAGAGAACAGATATAGGACATTCTTTTCCCCATCAGCATTTCAACAAGAACACATTGCAATCGTCTGTTAAAAACAATTGCCTGTTAAAAAGACCATTCCCTGCCATTGGCGAAGGAATGGGTCAGTGTTAATTAATTTGGGGATTGATGTTTTAATCTTTGAGTGTACTTGTTTTGAGTTTCTGTTTATGTACATCCATAGGTCGTTCAGGGTTTATTGACAGGTGGCCCGTCGGGTGGGTCTATGGGTGGTGCATCAGGCGGGTCAACAGGTGGTCCATCGGGTGGGTCTACGGGTGGTGAATCGGGTGGATCGACAGGTGGCCCATCGGGTGGGTCTACGGGTGGCCCATTGGGTGGATCAATGGGAGGTTCACCAGGTGGATCAAAAGGCGGTCCATCGGGTGGATCTACGGGTGGTCCATTGGGTGGATCTACGGGCGGCGCATCGGGTGGATCAAAGGGAGGTTCACCAGGTGGATCAAAAGGCGGCCCATCGGGTGGATCAAAGGGAGGTTCACCAGGTGGATCAAAAGGCGGCCCATTGGGTGGATCGAAGGGTGGTCCATCGGGTGGATCGAAAGGCGGCGCATCGGGTGGATCAAAGGGGGGTTCACCAGGAGGGTCGAAAGGCGGGCCATCAGGTGGATCGACGGGTGGTCCATCGGGTGGATCGACGGGCGGCGCATCGGGTGGGTCAAAGGGGGGTTCACCAGGTGGGTCAAAAGGCGGATCAAAGGGCGGGATGTCTAACATGGAGATCGACACTTGAAGTGCCTGATATATGGCTGCTTGTGCTTGTTCCGGCACTTTTTCTAATAAGTCGGTTAATATGACCTGGTGGTTGCTTAAAGCTTCTTCTAATAATGCCATCAATGCCTCACCCTGAGGGCCTTTTGAAGCGGCAACCAGTTCAGCCAACGCAGCTATTTCACTGTCATAGCCTTCGAAAGCAGTCAGCGCATTTTCCAAATCGCCTTGGCTTAATTTATTTTTTGCTTCTTCGAGACGGGTATTGGCCAGCGTCAATCGATAAGTTGTTATCTTTTCCGGATTATTTAATAAGGATAAACGGAATTGCTCGACAGTTCTATTTAGACCGTAGAGCATGTCCCCAGGGCCTGCAGTATCAGCTGCAAAGACCCCACCGATCGCAAACGATAGCAGTGTCATCGCCGTTATTAATATTTTTATCATTCTCAACCTCCTGACAGGTTTTTGTTCTTGTCTGTGTAATATACGACGGATGAAGCCAAAAAATGTTACAGGTCGGTCTGGCAGTTTATCCACAAGGCGTGTGCCGGCGTTCTTTTTAAAGGCCGCATCTGGCGTAAGCTGTTGGAGTGGTTTAAGGGTTTGGGCGAGTGTTAACATTTCCCTCAACTCTTGTGCGTGCTGGGGATAAGCGGTCACACAGGTCTCGATGGTGGCACCTTCAGCCTCCAGCATATCCAAACATTTTTCAAAGGCGGAATCTATGGTTTCAGACATGGTGCGTTTCCTTTTTTAGAAGTATTACTTTTAAAGCTTTAATGGCTCGGTACTGCAAAACCCGCGAATAGGTGTTGCTGATGTTCATGATGGATGCTGTTTCTTGATGCGAGAGCTGGTTTATAAATCTCAGGATGATAATTTGCTGTAATTTTGGTTCTAACTTCTTCAGGGCAGCGATTATTCTTTGGGTTAAGGCATGACGCTCGGAGATTTCTTCGGGAGATAAAGCCTTTGATTGGTATTGGTTTTCGCCAAGTTGTTCCGGTTTATTTTTGCGGTAATAATCAATGACCAGGTTATGTGCAATTCGGTAAAGCCAGGCTCGAAAATTGCCCATTTTTTGTCCCTTGGCATACAACTTGGGCAAACTTTCCCAGGTCTTCAAGAATGTTTCTTCAGTAATATCTTCTGCCAGCATTGAATCACCAACTTTATAAAATGCAAACCGATAGATCTCATCCAGGTATTTTTCATACAGGAGTCCAAAAGCTTGCTTGTCGCCTTCGACAGCGAATTTCAGTAACTCTGTTTGACGAGATTCATCCTCAATGTTCATGCCTCACCTATTAAGACGGATATTGATCTGATTTGTTACAATATGAGTCGATCGGTTTTTAAGAATACACACTTTTACATGGATAAACATGAGAATTCGGCATCCTTTTTTTCTGGCTAGTGGACAAACAGGCTAACACCCTGACTTGTCAAATCCTTCGAGTTACACTCATTTGAGAGGCGCCCATGGTACTATTTTACCAATGGCTGGGTAGAAAGCTGTATATTGTGGTCATTCCGTGATTAGTTGGTGAGAGGTATGCTGAAGATGACGAATAGCCAAGACAAAAAAACAAACAGGAAGCGGTCTTTGATGGGGGATGATGGTGGCGAGGTGAAGCAGTCATTCTGGAAGAGTTGGCTGATGTTCAATTCCGAAGGATCAGCGGAAGGCCAGGCCGCATCGTCATTGAAACTGCGCGTGAGCCGGCTGTTATTGCTGGGTGGCTTGGCCCTGATTTTGCTCAGTTTGTTTGGTTTGATGATCGGGGCTGGTTCAACCCTTGCTGGGCAGTTGTTTAATCAATCTCAGCCGACGGGGGTGGTCGGGGTAATGAATCTTATGGCGACGAATACCGCACCTCCCACAGCAACAGCCACTGGCACCCCATCGAACACCATCCAGCCTACGCCAGAAGACCTGCCGCCAGCTTCTGTCCTAAATGAGCCCCTTGCGTTGATGGCGTGTCTTGAAGTGGATGGCGCAGTGCTGCGGGAGGGCCCTGGTACGGAGTACATGGCGGTATCGGGTGGGTTAGGTGTTGGTTCAATGGTTGAGGTTTTATTTGTAGAAAGCTCTCAAAATTGGCTGCTGGTTACAACTGAGGATGATCTGCAGGGCTGGCTGTCGATCGAGTGGCTCTCACTTGACTTTGATATTAACGTCGCAGCTGTTCTGGATGTTCAGACGGCCACCCCCATCCCCACGCGCACACAGACGCCCATCCCGACCAACACCCCAAAGGCACCCCAAGCCACTGCCACGAAGCCACCTCCGCCGGCCACGGCCACCAAACTACCGCCACCACCAGCCACAGAGACCAAACCGCCGCCAGCTACAGAAACCAAACCGCCACCAGCAACAGAAACCAAACCGCCACCAGCAACAGAAACCAAACCACCACCGGCCACGCCTACCATACCAGCATACCCCTAGCTGGAAGATGTGCACTGGACGATGCCCTTAAAGGGTGTGGTTGCCTGGCATAAAATGAAGATGCTCTGAGAGACGCCGTTTCCACTCCCCAATGGATGCAGGGAAGATTTGGAGGGCTTCTTCTATATTGGCATGGTGAAGTGGAAGGTTGTGCCCTCACCCTGTTGGCTGTCAAACCACATTTTCCCGCCCATCATCTCGGTCAGGCTTTTGGCGATGCGTAACCCTAACCCGCTGCCGGGGATGTTGAGCTTGCGTGTATCGGACCCTCGGTAAAACTTCTCAAACATATGGGCCTGGTCTTCAGGTGAAATACCAAAACCGGTATCTTCCACCCAGAAATGAACGACTTCCGCCACCCCGTCCGGGTCCCACTTATTGGGGTTGGTTTCCGCACCGATCACAACCTGGCCCCCTTCGGGTGTGTACTTGGCGGCGTTGGATACCAGGTTCGAGAGAATCTGGATCAGCCGTAGGCGGTCGCACCACACATCCACAATGTCGGGGGGGATTTGTTTGTGGACTTGAAGGCCGCGTGTCCTGAAGGTTACTGTGTAGGATTGGAGCACCTCGTTGACTACCTCGTTGACCGAGTTGGCTTCAACCTGCAGTCGTAACGCCTTGGTCTCAATGTAAGATTGGTCAGACAGATCGGTGATAAAAGTGCTCATCCGGCGCACGTTGTGGGCAATCGTCACCAGGTAATCCCGTTGTTCGTCATTCACCTCACCCGCCATGCCTTTACTCAAAATATCGGCGTACCCTTTTATGACTGTCAGAGGGGTTTTTAATTCGTGGGAGATGAAGCTGATGAACTCATTTTTTTCCTGGATGGTGTCTTTTAGGACTTTATAAAGATAAGCATGCCTGAGGGCCACCAATGCGTGTTCGTTTAACTGCGCCAGGAAGGCGACCTCCAGGTCGGGCAATTGTTCAGGATGCGCCAGGTGTAGAGTCAGCAGGACAAATTCATCCGCTTCCAGCTCGAACAGGGCGATGTAATGCCATGTATAAGCTTCAGGGATGTTCAGCAGCGCTGGTAGGCGGGTGCATTGAAGCACCCTGGGTTCGCGCAACCCCTTTGAAAACCAGGGCAGTTCCGCCAACTTCACCCGATCTGCCGGTGTGGATTGGTTCGCTTCGGAGGTGATCTGCCGGATTTCTTCCCAGATCTTTTCGGTTCCATCAACCCGACCGATGGCACCCATGCTTGCATGGGTATGTGTCAGCGCTGCTTCAAGCATTACCAGCATGGTGCTGTTGATATCCCGGGTGGCATATAATGCCCGATCAATCTCTTGCATCAGGGATAGGTACTTGGATATTTCATCCTCAGTCCTGTCATCGGTGGGGAAATCGTCGGTCAATTCAAGACCTCCTTATGAGCCAGGTTGTCAGAATTTCTGTCGTACGACGGATTTTATGTGGGGCGACAGGTTTGGTCAAAGACATCCTTTCAAAACCGCAATGCAACTTGGATAAACCTCTACCATAACATCACTGATATCATCGGACATAAGCTATAATATCATACATCAGGTTCAAATCTCGATACACAATAATCGGGTTCTGACTTGAAGCAATAGATTGAGGGTCACCGGTTCGTGGTGACGCAATAAAAGGATGAGAGCATGATGGTGCGGGATTTTGGCGCAGGTTTAACAATTGATGACCTTATCGGCATGTCGGCCTGGCATATTTGTGCCATGGCACTACCGCATGATGCGTCATTTCAGTCTGTTCATCAATCGGCAAAGATCTTGGCTGCCGCCCAACTGGAATCGTATGTTTTGGCTGAATTATGGGCCGATGGGCATACTGTCTGGCATACGATTTACGCTGAGGACCCGATTACTATAACCCCTAACGGTCAAATTATCCGCACCCAGGGTTGATCGCCGGGTGCGGTTATTGTTTTAATGTTGCTGCCAGGTCCTGGCGAGCGGATTCGGGGAAACTACCCAGGCATTGTTTAACCAGGCGGGGGGTGTTGGGCGATGTGGTGGTTGCGAGGGTCTGTTTTAAGAAGAAAGTAGTCTCAGTAGGAGACACCTGTGCCATTGCTTCGACGAGTGCCTGTAAATATTTCATGGCGGTATTGTGGGGGTGCCTTAAGACAGGGCTGGCTAACCTGAAAATGACTGGCAGGTTTGTCAACGCCAGGTTTTTGACGCCTTCGGTAAGCGCCAGGATGCCGATAGCTGTCATTTTAGGGTCATCCCCTGTGAGGTAAGATTCGACCATCTCAGCCCAGGCCTGGGGGAACGTATTTTGGAGCTTGACAACCCCCCTGGACAGCAGCACCGTTAGGACGGACTGGTCAACCTGGGGGGTGGCCCAACTCTCAACACGCTGGCAGATTAGATCCGGCTCTTCCAATGGGACGGTGCCCAGCAAAAAGATGGCCAGTTGCTTGACCTCGAAATAATCATCTATCCAGAGGTCATCCGCCAGCGCCAGGGCGGCCTGAGGATTTTCAATGATATGGGGTTTAAGGTCCAGTTCGAGCTGGCGGGTGACCATCCTGGGCAGGTTATAGGTGGGGATGAGGGGTTTGGGTGGCGCGTGAGCGCCCTGGCGCAAGACCCGGTTGGCGTATAAATCGAAAAGATGCTGTAATTCTCGGTGGAATACCGATGGCGAATTGAAATGCGTCAGCAGGTCTTCAACCCGGAAGCGCAAGCGTGCAGGGTCAACGGCTGGCATATGCCCTCCAGTCGCTGACCAAGTGGGGGGATGTGCCGGTCTCAGGTACGGCGCGCTTGACCGGGTCAACCAGGCTTATGGGGGGTCTAATAGGCTTTTGCAAAATAAGCTTTTTCTGATGTTTCCTGTCCACTAAAAATGCATTTTCCCTTGCCGCCGGTTTGATTGAGAGGCAAACACCGCAACGTGGCTTTGGTCTCCTCTTTAATTTTGGCTTCATTATCTGCATTCGGCTTCCACCATACATAGCACCAGCCGTCTTGGCTGATGATCTCTTTGAATGCCGCATAATCCTGGGGTTCGTGGATGTTTTCATCCCTGAAGGTGGTTGCTTTTTCAAGCATGTTGGCCTGAATTTTCTCGAGCATATCAGCCACGGTCTCGGCTAGGCCCTGCCGGGGGACAAAAGACTTACCCTCACGGCCAGGAATATCACGCCTGGCCAGGGCAACACTGTCATTGGCGATGTCCTTGGGTCCGATCTCCAGGCGCAGGGGGACCCCGCGCAGCTCCCACTGGTTGAACTTGAAACCCGGGGTAACCTCGGTGCGGTCATCGACCTTGACCCGGAAGCCGGACAGTTGCGCCTGCACCGCTTTGACCGCTTCCATGACCCGGGTTTGTTCTTCATCCTTACGGAAGATGGGGATGATGACCACCTGGATGGGCGCCAAACGCGGCGGCAGTACCAGCCCCTGGTCATCGCCGTGGGTCATGATGATAGCGCCGATAAAACGGGTGGAGAGGCCCCAGGAGGTCGTCCAGCAATACTGAAGCGTATTGGTTTCATCCAGGTACTGGATGTCGAAGGCCTTGGCAAAGTTCTGCCCGAGGTTATGGCTGGTGCCCGACTGGAGTGCTTTTTTATCCCCCATCATCGCTTCAATGGTGTAGGAGCGCACTGCGCCGGCAAACTTTTCACTCTCACTTTTACGCCCGGGGATGACGGGGACTGCGGCCTCGTTGCGAGCAAAATCCGCGTAAATATCCAGCATCTGGCGAGTTTCTGCTTCTGCCTCTTCCGAAGTAGCATGGGCGGTGTGCCCTTCCTGCCAGTAGAATTCCAGCGTGCGCAGGAAGAGGCGCGTGCGCATCTCCCAGCGGACGACGTTGCCCCACTGATTGATCAGCACGGGCAGGTCGCGGTAGGACTGGATCCATTTGGCGTACATGTGGCCGATGATCGTTTCAGAGGTGGGTCGCACGATCAGGGGTTCTTCCAATTCCGAACCGCCGCCGATGGTGACCACGGCCAGTTCCGGGGCGAAACCTTCGACATGCTCCTTTTCTTTTTCGAGGAAGGACATGGGAATAAAGAGGGGAAAGGCGGCGTTGACATGGCCGGTTGCCTTGAAGCGGCTATCCAGCTTGGCCTGGATATTCTCCCACAGTGACCAGCCGTAGGGGCGCACCACCATACAGCCGCGCACCGGGGCATAGTCGGCCATTTCCGCCCGCTGAACGAGCTGGTTGTACCACTCGGAATAATTTTCTGACTTGGGGGTTAACTTCTTCTCATTCATGATTGCTTTCGTGATAATGATTGGGTAATGACTAGGGGATGCTTAATAGCTGTTTTAACAGTTCAAAGGCGGCCTGGTTGTCTGGCGCAAAGGAGATATATTCACGGCTGTCATAGGGAACATAATCTGCCATTTCCTGATAAAAAGTTTCTATGACCTTGTGCCAGCCATTTCCGATCAGGATCAGGGGTTTGGGCGGGAGTACGTTGACCACCAGCTTACTCCAGGCCAGGGTGACTTCGAGCAGGGTGCCGATTCCACCGGGCAGCGCTAAGCAGGCATTGCAGTTTTCGACCAGGGCATACAGGCGATCCTGGTAGGTCTGGCAGCGCCATTCCTCAGCGACCCACTGATTGGGTCCAACCGGGCGCCAGGCCTCAACCTCTTCACTGGTCACGCCAATCACATGCGCGCCGGCCTCGCTGGCGCCGCGCGATGTGGCTTCCATTGTGCCCATATAACCCCCGGTCAGCACGGTCATCCCGGCGCTGCCGAGCAGTTTGCCGAGTTCATAGGCTTTTTGATAGGTGGCGGCGCCTGGTTTTGGGCTGGAGCTGCCAAATACACTGATTTTCTTGGTCATATTCCTTCCTTAATGCTTGTTGGTGCCGGTTATTGATCCCAACGGCGGTTATAGTTTACCTGAAGTTTTTCCAGGATAGCGCCTTCCAGGTCGATTCCCGATACACTGGCCAACTGCAGCAGGTACAGGGCCACATCGGCCAGTTCCTCAGCCAGCAGGTGCGTTTCGGGTGTCTGCTCGGACCACTGAAATAATTCCAGCACCTCGGCGGCTTCAATGCATAGCGAGGCAGCCAGGTTTTTGGGCGTTTGGGAGCGGGGGCTTCCTGGCCGGTCCCAACCCTGGTCTTTGACAAAAGCCTGCATGGCTTGGGTGAGCTGTTTGAGTTCCATAGGTCAAGATTATACTAGAAAATGCTGAAGGAGATGTGATGTGAAGCGATGCGCGCGGGGGATATCCGGATGGGAACGATGATTGAGCTCAGGGGTCAAAAAATGGGAAAAAGCTTCTATTTCGTTATGATTTGCCCGGCTGTTTGATCCTGAACTATTTGCTTGAGAAGGTCGCTGGAGGGCAACCAGGCAGCTTGAAAATCTGCTTGGGTCAGTTCAGGCTGTCGCCCAGTTCAGCCCGGCTTGGGCTCGCTGTATAGTGGACATTTTTAGCCTTCAGCTTGAGGGATAGTTTGGTCAGGAAGATGGCCCCTACACCCATGAACAACATCAGGATGTAGATGAATGTGTAGGTGCCGGTCAGGTCATAGGCGAAATTGATCACCGGGTTGCCAATACCGAGCCCCGTGGTGAGCGTGGCCACGAAAACACCGATGTAACGCTCATAATGGCTTTTCCCGAGCACCTCCCTGGCAAATAAAGGCACCAGGACCGCAATAACAGACAGGCCAACGCCCCCAAAGAAGACGTATACCCAGGTCATCCAAACAGAGCGGGTCAGGATGAGCAGTACCAGGGCGATCACAAAAGCACCCAGGCCGATGTACAGGCTGGTTCTGATACCCACTCGATCGTTAAAAAAACCAATGCCAATCTTTGTGAAGGCCTGGACAATAAATAAGGCGCTGATGATGCTGGCAGCAAAAACAGTATCAAACCCTTTTTCGATCAAAAATACAGGCGTGTTAATAATCGAGGGACCCACAGAGATGCCAATGATCAGCACGGTGATAATCGCCAGGTAAATATGGGGCTGGGTGAGGAAGTCCTTAGCAGTCTCACCCTGGGGGGGCTGGTTATCCGTGTCTGTGAAACATGGGGGACCCTCGTCACCGCAGGGGATGTCCTGTGCTGGTTTTGAGCGCAATAAGAGGATGATGGGTATGGCGCCTAACCCGAGAATGATCGCAGTTAAAAAATAAGAAGCTTGAAACCCTTGCGAGACGATCACATTCCCGATGATTAAAGAAAATAAAGAGCCGCCAAACCCGCTTCCCGCAGCGATGATACCCAGCATGGTGCCCTGCTGGTCTGGGGTAAACCAGTTGTTGATTAATATGGAAATCGATGTCAGCGTTGAACAGGCAAAGCCGAATCCCATCAACACTGCCCCTCCAAAAAACATGGCCAAGGTTGTCGCTCTTGAGAAGATCAGGTAGCCCAGGGTGACCAGGCATAACCCAATGGAGACGACCAAACGGATGCCTAGTCGCTTGACGATTAAACCAAATAAAAGTTGAATGATCAGGCCGATGAGGGTGATAATTGAGAAAACGAGGGAAAATTGGCCGCGCGAGAAGTTGAAAGCATTTGTGACCGGCACGATGTACAGATTGTGCGGGATGTTTCCCAGGCCAATCACAAGGAAGAAGGTAAAGAAACACAGGATGGCGATCACCCATTGATAGCTAGGTTGGGTTTTATTCATTGAACCTCGACGAATATGGCAGCGCGAGTATATTCCTTAATCGAAAATAAGGGTTCAGAACACGGTGGCTGCAAGCGTTGGTTAAGAATACCATAAGATGTACGCAGGTACGCGCCATTCTAAGGGCACCTTCTCGGTGAAGTATGCGCTGAAAAAATCCTGATATTTTATCTGGGAGTGAATTTTTCATCTCCTCCAGGTTTCGCAAGTAGAAATTGCCACCACCATCATCATGTCTTACTGAGGTGTGACCGATCACGATTGGATTCATGGGCAGCATATGCTTGATCTAAGAGAATAACACCAAATGGCTGGGATTTTTGCTGGTAGAATGAGGTAAATTCATGCATTTTCTGTCACAATTTATTTACATAATAAGCCGAATCATTCTAATGGGATTGTGTCAGAAAGATGATTGTGGTTAGGAAATAATTATTTTGAATGTCCTTTCATGGCTGCTTGAAGACAATCACCCATCAATCCGGTATTGGACGATGGTAGATATTTTGGGTCTGCCTGATAGTGCAGCAGAAGTGATCGATGCTCAACGAGCTATCCCCCAGCAACCATTGGTGCTGGAATTATTTGCCCTGCAGCACCCAGACGGTCATTGGGGCGATGATCCAAGGAAACCTTACACAGCAAAAGGTGCGGTTACCGTGCTATCACTTTTACATATGCTCGGTGTTCAACCTGATGATCGCACAACGGCTGGCTGTGATTCACTTCTGCGGTATTGTCAGCATGCCAGTGGCGGGTTTTCGATGACCCTCACCAGACACAGTGGCATTTTCCCCTGCACCACCGGAGAGCACCTGCCTTTCCTGGTTTATTTTGGTCTGGGTACGGATGCCAGGGTGGGTTCAGCATTTAATTATTTGATCGATCAGATGAATGAACCGGATGCACTTGTCTGTGGCCGTTACCAGCACCAGGCCTGTCTGTGGGGGGCAATTGCAGCCTTAAAAGGTTTAGCTGTTTTACCAGATGAACGCCGCACCGTTCGGGCTGAGCGTGTTATCCGTCGTTTGTCAGAAGCCTTGCTCGATGGGGATTATGATTTTGCGGGTGAACATAAACGCTGGCTGACTTTTGGTGTGCCGAGAGGCTGGGATCTGGTCAGCGCGCTTATGGCGCTGGCAGCCCATGGGTATGCACAAGACCCACGTTTTAGGGGGTTGTTAGATTTGGTTCTTGAAAAAGGCGATGATAGAGGAATGTTTTACTGCGGTTCTGTGTCACGCACCTGGCCGATTGAAAAACGTCATCGGCCCAGCAAATGGGTGACCCTGGATGTGATGCGCCTGCTTAAAGCGGCGGGGTTGATCAGGGATTTGATAAATGCAAACGAAACAAAGTGATTGGGATTGCCACGACCCCTGGCGGGGTCTTGCAATGACAACATTTTCTTGTGACCCCCGGGATTTCCCCGATAAGGTTCATAGCACAGAGAAAAACAAAAATCCCGGGGGTCTTTGTTTGAAGATTGGCAAATTCGATTCTGCAATAGCACATAACCGATCATCCTCAGACCCCCGGGATTAATCAGCGGTTGAAATCCCCAGGACCACTGGCAGGGTCTCACAATGAGCAAGGTGCGCTCTTCTTCCCTGCCCTGAGAGCGCAGCTCGTGAGGGTAGGCACACCATCTACGCTTTATTCTGCTTTATCACTCATTGAATACAGGCTGGATCGGCTTTGCTTGCCTATCAACTGAATGGCACCCATTTCACGAAAGCAATAGGCCATTTTCTGCGCCAACCAGCGTGGGATGTGCAATGCTGAGGCGATGTCGCTGGTGGTGAATGTCTCTGGCAGGTCGGTTGGTAATAATCCTGCCAGTTCACCAGGGTTTGAATAGCGTTTTTGGTCCACAACTTTGATCAATTTACGTTCGACGGTCTGCCAACCGTTTTTTCGCCAGGATTTTTTACCGGTGTAACGTCGAACTTCCTCCTCTTGGGTAAGGGCCAGCTCCAGGGAGAAGTTTGGCATGATCAATAATTTTGGAAAGCTGACCAGCTCAGCAAATACCGCCACTGGGCGGCCGCGTTTGGGCGATTTACGCCGTTGACCCCCCTGTCCACCTGCAACAGGCAATTTCAGGAGCCATTTCTCGACCGCAATTGGGAAAACCAGTCGCACCGGGTGATGTGATACCAGATTTGTCATTTTCTTTTTAATTGCATGAAAATTCTTGGTCTGGATTTCAATTAACAACCCGTTTTGGACAACATCGATAATATAGCCATCCACCATGACTTCGGTTTGGGCTGCTTGCTGGGCGTAATGGGCTTTCAACCCAGCGTGCAGGTGCTGTTCATTTAACTGGCCAATTTGACTCATATCAGGTTAAAAGGAGTACCCCTGCACGCATTAAAGTGGTCGTGTTGGGCGGCATTATTGAGCCTGAACTTTTTCCGCTTTTTCGAGGATAGCTTCCAGTTTTCGTGGGAACACTTCTGTTATGCCCAGATAGCCAGCCAGGCCCGCGATGGCAACCCAGGTTTCAATCGCAAAAAGCCGTCGTTTTAAAATGACTTCGATGGGCGTTTTCTCAGCTTTCATCATCAGCGGGTATTTTCCGCCCCCAACCACATAAAAAATCATATAGAAGCCATAAATGACTTCAATAAAGAAATTGATGATGATGAAATTGTGTAACACACGCCATAATTTTTGCATTTTGTTTCACCTCTCCCCAATGAAATCGTTAGAATTTTGCATGATTTATTATTATTACTAAGGCAGCCCTGCTTCTGAAGGGAGGGGGGTGTGTGCAAACTATGGCATACAATGTTTACAGTTTCACCAGTAATGCAGCAGTTGCACCCAATCCGGTGGTTGACACAAAATAATAGTTATTTTCTCGCCAGCACACCATGGGCACGTTCTTTGGGGGTGACTTTGAAGCCGGCCTTCTGCAGGCGCTCGACGACACCCCGCCCAACCCTTGCACCAGTTCGGCTGTGGGGGTTGCCGATGTAATGAAACAGACGCCCACCAGGTTTGAGGATCCTGAAAAAAGTTTGGTATATCACATGCGAGTACAGGTGCCCGGCCAGGTTGAAAGTGGGCGGGTCATGCAGGATGGCATTGAAGCTCTCATCTTCGAAGGCAGCTGTCAGTTCAAAGCAGTCGCCAATCAGCTGGTGAATGTTGGGATGGGTGAATAACCTTTGTGACCAGGGGTTAACCCGGGCAATGTCGAGCACAGTAGGATCAAATTCGATGGTAATCACCTCGCGGGCTGTCTGGGCAGCCGCAATGGCCGTGTAGCCCAGGCCGGTGGCTGTGTCCAAAATTCGCCTAAAGGGCTTGCCCAGGGCCTTGATCTTTAGATGGGTGTCCTCGATGGGCGTTGTCTCTTTGATGCGGTGCATGGGGATCCCTGAAATCAGCATGGTGGGTGCTTGTGGGGAGGGCATCAGGCTGTAATAACGGTGGGTGAAAGCTGAAAACGCTTCGATTTTATGTATTTGCCCATCCACAAGCTGAAAACAGCTGTTCTGATCTGCATTGATCGCTTGAATGCTTGGGAATGAGAGGATTTGCCCGTCGGGACATTCCCAGCCCTCCGGCGTTTTGTGGACTTTTACAGTCGTGAGACCCAAATCGAGTGATAGCGGCATGATCGTTGGCACACCTGGCGCACTTAATGGGCGCGTTTGAAAATGAGAAAGGATCATAATGGGGTATGGATTGGCTTATTGACCAAAAAAGAGTTCCAGCCAGATCTGCCACCTTTGGACTTCATCCACGGTTGGGGGCTGGATAAGGGGTTCCGTGGAGATAGTGTCTGATGAAGGCAAAATGATGATGGGAATATCGCCTTCTCTGATCATGCTGGCTTCTTCCCGCGCCCATTGTTCGACAGCTTCATCTGAGTTCGCGAATGCTATCTGGGTTTCAAGTGCTTCTCGAGTGTCTTCCAAAGCGGCATATCTTTCAGTTAGCTGCTTTTCCTGCCCGCGCAGCCTGGTGAGCAAGACCATGCGCTGGTTGAAATCGATTAAAAGAAAGACCGCGATAATGACCAAGATGACCACAATGATGCGCTTGTCTTTAAAGAGCTTTTTCATGACAGAAATTCTTCCAGTGACTGGGTCTAAACCATTGTCCTTATCCGTGCAAATATTGTACCATTTATAGCCAGCAGGCTTTGTTAAGAAAAAACCCCCCGCCGAAGCAGGGGGTGTGTGCCGAAGGAGGGAGTTGAACCCTCATGAGCCCAAGGCTCACTACGCCCTGAACGTAGCGCGTCTGCCAATTCCGCCACTTCGGCATAGGCTATTATTGTAACGAATATCTATAATTTGTCAACAGGGTCAGGGCAAAGTAGGTAAAATTGTGACTGGAAAACTTGTGACTGAAAAACAGTGTTTTTTCAGGTAAAATTTATTAATATTTGATAATCCTTATCGTAAATGGTAAAAAATTAGTTTGAAAGGATGTCCACTTTGAAGAAAAAATTTTTATCAAGCCTTTGGATAGGTGTGTTTTTTCTGATGTTGTTCCTGCCATTGGTGCTCTTATTGATCTTTCCCCGGCCTGCTGGGCGTGAGTTTCTGAGGGAGCTTTCGATAGGGCTTGGTTTTTTGACCATGGCCCTGTTGGGTTTGCAAACAATCCCTACCTCACGTCTGCATTTCCTGACAAAATATTTCCCAATGGAAATGCTCTACACTGTCCATCACCATCTATCCATATTCACCGTTTTGCTTGCAATTGCCCACCCGGTTTTGCTGTTCATTAATAACCCCCAGACGTTACGGCTTTTGAACTTCATTACAGCCCCCATGCGGGCCCGTGCAGCCGTTCTTTCGGTATTGATGATGATTGTGCTGGTGATCACATCCGTATGGCGCGAGGCATTGAAGATGAAGTACGATGTCTGGCG
>PWSY01000115.1 GCA_003563055.1 Anaerolineaceae bacterium
CTGGTGATACCGTTTATGTTGATGGTCCGTATGGTACCTTTAATTTAGATGAGCATTATGACGAGCGGCTGGTTCTAATTGCGGGTGGGATCGGGTCTGCACCTGTTTTGAGTATTCTGCGAACGATGCGCGACCGGGGCCGTGACCTGCCAGTCGTCTTCTTCTACGGTAACCCGACCTGGGATACCGTCATCTTCCGCGAAGAATTGGCAGAGCTCGAAAAGCAAATCCCCCTTAAAGTGGTGCATGTGCTGGAACGCCCACCAGAGAATTGGGAGGGTGAAACCGGATTCATCAGGGCAGAGGTTCTGACAAAACACTTGCCTGAAGATTATAAAGAATGGGAGTATATTTTCTTCCTGTGCGGGCCAATGCCCATGATCGAAGCGGTTGAAGGTGCCTTAGGGAGCCTTAATGTCCGATCTTCTAAAGTATTCTCAGAAAAATACGAAATGGCCTGAGAGGAGTGCAATTATGCGTGTTCACGAATTTTTCAAACGTTGGTTTGTTGTCGTCACAATTGTCATCAGTTTGCTGCTGGCCGGGTTATTTGCTGCCATCCAGGCGGGGCTGATTTGATATTATAACCAAACTTGGTCTCCAAAAGAGAGACGACAGTCTCTGGTGTCAGTATTAAGAACAAAAGGCTGCCAGATCTGGGCAGCCTTTTGTTTATTTTCGTAACTACTCAGCGTGCGAGGGAATTGGGGTGCCCACCCTTCAGCAGCCCGGTTGCCTGAGCAGTTACTTATTTTCTTTTTGAAGAAAATATTATGGTCGGGTCAGGTGGGCTGTTTCAATGGGGATGGTCTCTGATAAATCGGCCATGGTGTCAATCATGATCTGGATCAGGTACCTGGCGTTGTGCATGAAACCACCCGGGTCCATGTTGACGATCTGATAGTTGTAGGTCGCCCTGAGCAATCTTGGTGTCCAGGTGACATAGCGGTTGCCAAAATTGATTTCATCTTCATCAGCGATACCATTGGCATTGGTATCATTAAACCAGTACGGGAACTGCTTACCATAAACGATTGGTTGACCAATCACCTCATCAGCATAGGCCTGGATAGCCGCATACAGCATGCTGTGGATATTGGTCATCTCATAATATAAGCCTTCTGTGGTGTTGCCATCGCCATCGAAGTCTGGTGTATCCGACATGCGAATATCCCGCAGGTTTGCCAGGTCGCTGACCATGGGATGACAAGCAGCACAGTCTGTGGCAGTGATGCCCAGTGAATGTGCATCATGGCAATCAGTGCATTGCTGATAGTCCGCCACATGGGGATAGAAGCCCACATAATCCATCCCGGGGAACTCATAACCGAGGGTGACATCACTGCCGTAACGGGTGGCTGCAGCCACTTTATAGTGGACATTGATGAAACTGAGGTCTTCATTAACTTCATCGTCGGGCATGTTCATGGTGGCGTTGACGATGCTCAACCCTGATTGGCGCCCCTGGTGGCATTCTGCGCAATTGGCAACTTCGCCAAGACCGGTAATCTCGGCACCGGAGGGGAAAATGGCCTCGTCTTTTTCATGTGCGCTGGGGTTATGGCAGACATAACAACTGACCACGGAGCCGATCGGCACTTCAGAGTCAACAGAATAGGGTTCAGAGCCGTCCTCACCCAGATAGCTTAGATAGCCAAACGCGCTATGGCATTTGGCGCAGGTTGCGGGCACAACCGGAGGATCATTTTCGTCCCAATTCGTAAAGGATCTTGATTCTTGGTCTGCGTGTCCTGAGCTGGCCCATTTTTCACTAATTGCTTCAACCGACTCTGGCCGGGGTTCCGGAGGTAGGACAACCTGGCCAACCATGATGGCTGCGAGACCACCTAATAAAAAGAAAATCAACAGCAGGGGCCAAACAAGTTTTTTCATGGTATTTCTCTCCGATTCTTGTTGCTGATGGCTTAACTAATCTACCCTCGACAGCAGTGCTGCCTGAGTAGTTACTCGTAATTTTACCAGAAAAAATCATTCGATTTGCGCAATTTTACAAAAACAAGCTTCGATGTCCCCAAGATGATTTTCTACTATAATTAATGGCAGTTATGAAGCTTAATAGTCTCGTTATCTCTGTGATTATCGTATTACTCTCTTCCTGTGCTGGCAAGCCCCAGAATTCTTCTGGTGTGATTCCAGTTGAAGGAAAGCCCGGCCCGCCTTCAATTATTTCTGAGACCATACCCCCCTCACAGACGAACCTCCCCAGTCCTACCTCAACAATCACTCCCACGCAAATGCTGAGTGAAACACCTACCATTACAGAAACCGAGATCGTTAGTCTTAAACCCCCTACAAGATCAATCACCGCGACAATGCGGCCAACACCGGCACTTGACTTATTTTTTCCTGAAAAAATTCGGCCTGGTGTGGCGCCTGTAACGTACATAGACGACATGTGCCGCTACCTTGATAACCGTTGGGGAGAAGGAAAGAGTGGTCCTGGCACGATTGTTGCACCCATTATGTTCCACTCGGTAGCCAAACCGGGATGGGACGCGAATAACCCTGCTGACATCACCAGGGAATACTTTGAATATTTTATGGACTATGCTTATGAACTGGGATTTACGACAATTACAATGGATGAATTGGTTGGTTTCCTTTATAGCAACGAACCAATCCCGGAGCTTTCAATGATCCTGATCCTGGATGATCGCCGGCCTGGTGTGACTGAATTATTCATGCCCTACCTGGAAGAATACGATTGGACATTGACACTGGGATGGATAACGACCGAGACAACCCGTGACTCCGTCTGGGAAGTGATGATGGCATTGAATGAGTCGGGCCGTCTGGATATTCAATCCCATGGACACAATCATATTTATATCCAGGAAATTACTCCCTTTGAGGTAATGGTAGAAGAAGTATTTAAACCTGTACAGATCATTGAGGACCGTTTTGGTCAGACACCAGTTTCGATTGTTTGGCCCGGTGGCAATTTTAATAAAACATCGATTGAATTGGCTCAGGAGGCTGGCTTCAAGCTTGGGTTCACAGCTTACTCACGAGGGCCGTTGATGTACAACTGGGTCCCCTTAGGGGAGCAAGAGGCGGCTGCGGATAACCCGCTGTATGTTCTGCCCCGGTTCTGGTCAAGTGGGGCGGATGTAGCCCTGATTGAGGCGGTTGAAATCAGCCAGGCAGCGAAAGCGGCTGCATATGCTGTTCAGGAAGAAGAGTTGGAAACCTATGCCTTATTTTGCCGGCCTTCAGAAAGCAAATAAAAACCTTACGATGAAACGAATATTTGGATTGATGGTATTAATCGCAGTATTTTTGGGAGGGTGCTATAAACCTGGCCCCGGTTCTGAGCCATGGAAGGCTTCTGGCCTTGATGAAGAATCTTCTATCACAGTTCCACCGTCTGCTGATAACGCGAGCCCAGCTGAAGGTATCACGATTACGGTGGATGATCCAGAACCGATCATGGGAGACACAACACCTACGCCCAATCCACCTGTTGTATTGCCGACGCCACGTCTGGAGATCCGTGAATATATTGTCCAGCGAGGGGACACCCTGCGGCAAATTGCACAAGAATTCCAGGTGTCTGTCGAACAGATCAGCACATTTAATGAGATTCAAAACCCCGACCTGATTGAGGTGGGGCAAGTGTTGTTAATTCCCCCGCCTTCCTTTGATTTGATTGCTTCGCCTTTCAAAATTATCCCTGATTCCGAGCTGGTCAACAGTCCTTCTAACAGGACTTTTGATGTTGCTAAGTTTGTGACACAGCACGATGGTTATCTGGTGGCCTATTCAGAGGAAGTGGACGACGTGACTTTGAGCGGTGTGGAGGTTATCCAGCGTGTTGCACTTGAATATTCGGTTAATCCCCGTTTATTATTGACAATATTGGAGTACCAGAGTGGGTGGGTAACCAATCAAAACCCACCAGAAGAAACCCTTGACTTCCCAATGCGTTATTATGATCATCGTCGAATCGGGTTATATAAACAGCTTGGTTGGTCGGCAAATTTACTGAATGAGGGTTATTACCGCTGGAAGGTCAATGCTATCAGCGTCTGGATGCTGCCAGACAGCAGCATAATTCAGGCAGATCCCACCATCAACGCGGGCACTGCAGGTGTAATAAATTTGTTCCAGTACTTGGCCAACCAAAACGCATGGGAAAAGGCAGTGTCTGAAGAAGGGGTGTTTTCTACCTTTTCCCGCTTCTTTGGATACCCATTTGACTTTACCTTTGACCCATTGATCCCGGAGGGTTTGACGCAACCGTTCTTGCAATTACCCTTTGAACCTGGTCTTGTCTGGTCTTTCACAGGAGGCCCGCATGGCGGTTGGGATTCGGGCTCGGCCTGGGCCGCGCTTGATTTTGCCCCGCCCGGTGAGCCTATGGGATGTGTTCCAAGCACTGCCTGGGTGACGGCTGTCGCCCCTGGTGAGATCGTCTATTCTGATCATGGGGCTGTGATCCAGGACCTGGAAGGTGATGGAATCTGGCAAACAGGCTGGTCTATCCTGTATATGCATATTGATACGAACAACCGCGTGGAAGTGGGCACTTACCTGGAAGCAGGTGAGCGGGTTGGGCATCCTTCCTGTGAAGGCGGGTTTTCGACCGGCACACATTTACATATTGCCCGTCGATATAATGGCGAATGGATTGCAGCAGACGCCGAGGTACCTTTTGTTTTAGATGGATGGAAGGCAGAAGGATATGGCGTTGAATATAATGGTTACCTTGTGAAAGGCGACCGGATTGTGGAGGCTTTAAATGGACGATCGTCTCGTAACGCTATTCAATATTAGAAAACGACATTGTGAGCCCTGTCTCAAACGCACCGGAGTGATATTATCTTTTGCATTGATCCTGGCTGTTGCAGCATCATTGAGCAGCTTAATTGTCCCTGTTCAAGCGCCAGGGTCTGATATATTGTTGGCCAATCCGCCAACTGCTATCGTAATCCCCCGGACAGCAACGATGCCGTTTGGCATATCCGCGCCATTCTCAGGAGGTACGGTAACACCTGTACCAATTAAAACAGTAACAGTTGAGAATCAATCGCATAACCCCATAGCAACCCAAGAACAGCCATTATCTTTTAATGATGAGGTGGATAAATTCGTTTTAAGTCATTCCAATGATAGTTTGGCCGAGGAAAGTATGGCGTCTGAGTTGGTACTGAATGTAACTGTCATACCTGCTCAAAATGAGGAGTTAGAGCTAATCATCCCGGAAGAGGTCATGGATACATCCAATGATTCTGACGAGAGCAGATCAACGGGTTCCTTGCTGCCAAACAGCGAATTGTTTATTTCACCGGCTGAGTCGAATTTCGATACCCATGGTTTTATTAATGATGCAGGGGGTTATCTTTCGACTTATACTCACAGGATCGGTTCGACAGGGATAGCTTCGGGTGCAGATGTGATTGATAGGATTGTCTTAGAATATTCAATAAATCCAAGGTTATTGCTGGCGTGTTTGGAATACCAATCTGGATGGGTTTATGGTCAACCGAGTAATGAAATGGCTGAACGCTATCCTTTGGGCCATGTGGATACAACTGAAAATGATCTGTATCTTCAATCAGCATGGTTTGCCAACAGGGTGACGGATGGTTATAATAGCTGGCGAGAAGGAAGAATGCCAGCAATTTATTTTAAGGATGGAAAGGTTATTGATTTGGACCCAGAAATAAATGCCGCTACAGCTGGGTTGATGTATGCATTTTCGCATCTTTTTGAGTATGACATATGGGTCGATATTTTTTATGGAGAGGATAATTTCTTCATTTTCTATGAGAACATGTTTGGAAACCCCTGGATTAGGTCATAGGTGGTTGAACCATTATGCTTTGCGGATCTTGTTAAACCTGAAAAGTTGTTATAATGGTGGTGAATGGGAAGCAGCACTTTTTATGAGCTGATTGAATATTTTGGTAAGAAGACAGAAGTTGATTCCATGGATCATTTGGTTACTTGGTTAACAGAGAGTTGATTGTAGAGGCATTGAATGGGCACGCGTCGCTCAAAGGCAGTGAGCGCTAGAGACCGATACTACCAGCGTCGTTTTAAACGTTCTGGTTTGGTGTTGTGTGTGGCTTTGTTACTGGCTGTTGCCGTTTCCTGCAGTGGTACAGTTTACCCTGTTCACGCACCAGCAGAACCTTACCTGGTACTGGTTGACTCATCCACATCCATTGTGTCCACAGAGACCGCACAGTTGCTGGTTGGTGAGGCTACACCCCAACCGGTTGATCCTGATCCAGCAGTGCCAGATGACCCTGCCACAGCAATGCCGCAAGCAACAGAGGAAATTGAAGAACTGATTTCAATCCCACTGCCAACACAGGGGCAGATTATCCCACCCAGTGAAGAAACACACATTTTATATTACACCATTGCTGGTGATAGTTTGCCCATGGTCAGCAATCGGTTTGGTGTGGATATGGATGATATTACATCACCTCAACCGATTGAGAGGAGGGGGTTGATTGCACCTGGCCAGTTATTAATCATCCCAAACAACCTGGAAGTGACCAGTTCCCGAAGCAAGCTGTTGCCAGACAGTGAGGTCACTTTTTCTCCTTCGACGATTGATTTTGATATTCATGGCTTTGTTGATGAGGCGGGCGGTTATCTCTCAAGCCATACCCAATGGCTGAGTTCTACCGGCACCACTTCGGGGGCCGATGTGATTGCACGGATTGCATTGGAATATTCGGTCAACCCAAGGTTATTGCTGGCATTCCTGGAGTACCAATCTGGCTGGGTCTACGGCTATCCGCAAGATGAACTGGCTGAACGGTACCCCATGGGGTATGTGGACAGTGCAAAAGAAGATCTGTACCTTCAATCAGCCTGGTTTGCCAGCCGGGTGATGGACGGTTATTACGGTTGGCGGGAGGGCCGGCGGCTGGTGGTTAATTTTAAAGACGGCCATACATTACGCTTAGCCCCCCAATTAAATGCTGGCACAGTTGGGTTGATGAATGCATTTACCTACCTCTTTGAATATGAAGAATGGGCCAACCACTTGTATGGTGATGATAGTTTCTTCATTTTCCATGAGAATATATTTGGAAACCCCTGGATCCGGGCCCAGGCGGTTGAGCCTTTGATTCCAGCTGATGTTGTTCAACCGGAAATGATCTTGCCTTTTGAAATAAACCAGATCTGGGCATTCACGGGCGGCCCCCATCCTGCCTGGAGTAGGGCAGATGTTTGGGCTGCGCTTGATTTTGCACCAGCGACGGATCAGACTGGCTGTCATGAATCCAGCGCGTGGGTATTGGCATCGATGCCGGGGCTGGTTGTCCGGTCTGGAAATGGCGTAGTGGTGATCGATTTGGATGGGGATGGTTATGAACAGACTGGCTGGACTTTGCTGTATCTGCATATAGCCACCAAAAACCGTATCCCGGTGGGCACCTGGGTTGAAGAGGGTGATCGGATCGGGCATCCCTCCTGTGAGGGCGGCCGCTCGACTGGCACCCATGTACATATTGCCCGTCGTTATAATGGGGAGTGGGTCCCGGCCGATGGGCCCTTGCCCTTTACATTGAGCGGATGGGTTGCCAGGGCTGGGGTTCAGGCGTATCAGGGTTGGTTGATCAGAGATTCCGACATCATTTTTGCCAACACATCCAGTCCGGCTGAATCGCATATCATCCGTGAGGAATAAGGGTACACACACAGTTTCAATATTAAACCCGGGCGATTAACAGACAAGCTCCCGTCTGGACTTTTTTCTCACGAGAGAGTATGCTTGTCAGTTGATGAAGTCTATTCCAATAAAAACCCGGACCAACTAAGCTCTTTTGTCTGGATTGATTGAAAACCCCTCGTTATGACCTATCGTAAACTATTTTTGTTCTTGATGCTATTGGGCTTGACCCTCACGGCTTGTGCTCCCTCGACGAAACCAAGCATGATCTTACCGACAGCGACCAGTGAGGTTGACGACCAAGTGAATCTGGAAATAACGCCCTTTCCCACCCGACCAGCATATGCGCCTGGTGAGCTTGTTGCCTATACAGCCCAGACGGGTGATACGCTGCCAGGGTTGGCGACAAGATTTAACACAACGGTTAAAGAGATCCGTCAGGCCAATCCTATTATCCCGGAGGATGCAACCACCATGCCGCCAGGGATGCCGATGGAAATACCGATCTATTATCGGCCATTATGGGGCACGCCTCATCAAATTGTGCCCGATGCCGCTTTTGTGAACGGCCCGGATGCGGTGGGTTTCAATATGCATTCTTTTATCCTTCAGCAAGGGGGCTGGTTGCGTACATATAATGCCTGGGCTTTCAGAGGGACTCGTACAGCGGCTGATATTGTGGATTATGTCGCTATTAATTATGCTATCAGCCCGAAATTATTATTGGCTTTGCTGGAGTTCCAGGGTGGGGCATTTTCCAGGTCGTTTATCGACTCGGATGATGAAGCAGTAGTTATGGGCCTTAAATCGGATGCATGGACTGGTGTCTACCTGCAGCTTGCTTATGCATCAAATATCCTTAACGATGGTTATTATCGCTGGCGTGAAGGTGATTTAATGGATTTTTTACTTGAAGATGGCTCATTGGTGCGGCCTGACCCCTGGCAAAATGCGGCTACGGTTGCCTTGCAATATTTTTTTTCCCATATACTGAGCGTGACTGATTTTCACCATGCCATTGGTCCGGATGGTTTTTCTCAAACCTATCAGGATTTATTTGGTGATCCTTGGGACATCGAACCGCATATCCCGGGATCGTTGACACAGCCAGAATTGCAATTGCCATATGTTAATAACCAGGCCTGGGCATATACAGGCGGGCCACATACCGGCTGGGGCAGTATGGCACCTTGGGCTGCACTGGATTTTGCACCCCCATCTGAGAGAACCGGGTGTTTCATCTCCTCGGTGCCGACAACAGCCGTAGCAGATGGGTTGGTCATCCGGGATGGCCCAGGTATGCTTGTGTTAGACCTGGATGGCGATGGTATTGAGCAGACTGGGTGGGTTGTCTTTTACCTGCATATATCCGATCAGGGGCGTGTGCCGGTGGGCACATTTGTTGCTGAAGGCGATCCGCTGGGGTTCCCCTCATGTGAAGGTGGTCGCTCCACAGGCACGCATATTCATATTGCTCGAAAATTCAATGGCGAGTGGATGACGGCGGATGGTGTGATTCCTTTTGTACTTTCTGGGTGGACACCGGTCCGTGGGGATGAGCCTTACCAGGGATGGCTTGTCAATGGGGATGTCTGGATCGTGGCCAATTCAAACCCTGATAACCGGAGCATGATACCTGTTGATGAGGTTGAGGCAGGGGAGAGTGATTCGTGAAATAAAAAGGCACCCAATAGTTTTGGTGTCTTCTTGTATGTAAATTTTTCTTTCTTTACACCTTCTCATAAAATTGTAAAAATTAGTTTATGGCCCCCAGGTCAGTTTAAGAATTGCCAGGGGTTGACAGGGAAGCCATTAAGCCGAATTTCAAAATGCAGGTGCGGTCCTGTGGACATGCCTGTGCTGCCCATGGCAGCGATAACCTGGCCTTTACGGACATTGGAACCGCAAGGAACCATCGTGCCATCCATCAGGTGGGCATAAAAAGTTTGCCAGCCACGGTCGTGGTCAACCACAATCAGGTTGCCATAACCACGATCAGACCAACCTGAATAAACCACCACACCGGTGTCAGCAGCATAAATTGGGTGGCCAAAATCGCCCCCAAAATCGAGCCCATTATGGACTGGAGGGGTGTAATCATAACCGGATAACCAGGTATTGTTTGTAGGCCAGGTAAAAGAGCCGGTGCCAACATCACCATAAAGGATTCCGCCACAAGCGCCAGGCCCCAGGTGACTGCTACCAGATGCAGGTGCATCTCGCGGCACGATCCAGGCTACGGCCGGGCGTTGACCACCTGGCACAACCAGCATTGTGCCGGGTTCGATCCTGGGGTTGGCGAAATCACCAACCGCATCCGGGTCTAAATTATTGCCAGGATAATTAATGATTGTATCTGGGGTGACACCATAAAATGAGGATACACCATTCAATCCCTCGCCCTCTGACCACTTGTGATAAACACCATCAACGGGCAGGATGTTCAGTTCGACACCGATTGATAAGCCATCGGGCGTGTCACCGATGATATAACGGTTAGACCAGAGCACTGTTTCTGGTTTTAGGCCGAATTTTTCCGCGATACCAAAGATGGTGTCACCTGGTTCGACGACATACTTGGTGACCTCATACCGTGTTTCGATTTGTGTGGCAGGGGTTATATGAATCTGTGATTGGCGCATCACCCCCCCTGTGTGACCATCGCTAGAGAAGACCGGCGTTGGAACACCGCTGGGTAGAGAGATTGCTGTGGGGGTGGGTACTGGTGGCGGCTCATGGGAAGCCATGGTGGTATTGACAATCATTGAACCAATACCCCAAACGGCCAAAATGACCACCATGAAGGTCACAACATACATGCTTATTTGGGGTAATAAAGGATTTCTTAATAAACTATCTGAGAAGCGCTTCTTCGTGGGGGAATCAGTTGATTCGGAACTTTCATCCTCCTCAATCGGTTGTGCGCCTTGAAGGTCTTCCTGATCAGCATTTTGGGGGTGTTTCTGTTGATTGTCCATGTAAACTCACTTATTTGCATCATAACATCAAAGGCATTAAAGTCAAGCGCTCTGTTTGTGTTTGAATAGCAAGGTGTAGGGGCTCATTGATGGCTCAAGGGAAGGTGGGGGGATTGGCAAAATACCGATCCAGAATATGGCTCAGGTCTGCGTCTGTATGCTTACTTAGAACAGACCAAAATCCTTCACCGGTGGCAATTTGATAGCGGTGTTCACGGACATAGGCTTTTAGGAAATTGAAAAAAGCCTCGTCGCCAATGGTTTCGCGCAGTTCTTGCATGAAGCGTGCCCCGTTGAGGTAAACACTGTCGCGGTAGGCCTCATAGCCACCTTCCAGGTAAATGGTATTGTCCACATAACCTGAAGGTTGGTGACCATCGATGCGGTTTTCCCACCACCAGGAGACCAGTTCAGGGTGATACCGTTCATAATATAAAACCTCTGCGTAGGTTGCCAAGGTTTCATCCAGCCAGGGTTCCATCGCTTGATTATTGCCTACCAGGCTGAAGAACCACTGGTGTGCAATTTCATGGGGGGTGATAATGGTCAGATTGTTTTTGGGTGTGCCGTCGTAGAACAAATAGAAGCCGCGACTTAATAAAATTAATCCATCAAATTCCATGCCGTGTAGAAAGTCTGCCTGGACCACACTGATCAAATCGAGGTCTAATGGGCCAAATAATTCGGTGTAAAGTTTGACAGAATCAACGGTTATGTCCGCGGCTGCTTCACCCGCAACTGCTTCTTCTGGGAAGGTGTAGGAGATGATCTTGATCCCGTCGGCTTCTCTTGTGGTTATGGTGTAAATGTCACTGATTGACAGTGTAAATGTGCGTGCTAACGGCAGATGGTAGTGCAGGGTGTCATTGATTTCTTCTGGGAGAGCACCAGCTGCAACATCCATGTTTTCACGGCGGTCTGTAAAGGCCAGGGTGACAAAAAAGTCGGCGGATTCAAAGACCATATGTTCCCCCACAATCATACTGTTGATAATGGAGATCTCATAGGTTAACCAGCCTTCCACTTCATCGTAGGGCGGGATGATTGGATACCAGTACGCCAGGTTAAGTTGGCGTCCTGTCTGACTGAAGGTACCCTGCCTGTCTGGCATATACAACTCGTAATCGTGGATAAATTCAACCTGTTCCCCGGGCAGTAGGGGTGTTTCCAGGGGGATGATCATCCGGTGGCTTTCCCAGCGGAAATTCGAGATAGTTGAGCCATCACCGGTAGTAATGGACCTGAGAAAAAAAGAATCAAATATGGTTGGGTAGATGATGAAGACCATTTCATCGATGGGTACACTGGTCTTGTTCGTGTAGATCGAGTGGCTGGTTGCAGTTATAAAGCGATTATAATAATTGATTGTGACATCAATGTGATATTGGGTTTGTTTTCCACCGAGGGGTAGCGGTGTCGGTGTGGGTTCAGGGGTTGCCGTGGGTGTGGCTGTTGGCGTGGCGGTGTTCATCTGGGTTGGCGTTGATGTTGGTGTGGGTGTGTCTGGTTCAACTGCCGTGCATCCCAATAAAAGGCTTATGGAAACCAGGATGAATATCAGATGAAATTTTCGTATAGCATTTTCTTTATGCATATTAAGGCTCAAAACAGTTAATCGACCCGATCTGAATGAGAGGTTATTAATACCACATATTTATTAAAAGGTTGAGCCTCGATGTTTCGATGATTGATGGGTCGATTTTGAATAAAGTAAATACCATGGGACCATATGACACTTAAACCGAAAGGATGGCGCCGTTTCTCGTTGATCTGGGTGAGTCTTTTATTCTCGATGGTCGGCTCCCAGATGACCCATTTCAAGATGGGCATCTGGACATGGCAGCAAACAGGAAAGGCAACACCCCTGGCCATGATGGGTTTCTTTACTTGTGCCTCTTTTTTGCTAATATCACCGATTGCGGTCGGGCAAGAGAATCGGTGGGATCAAAAACTGCTCATGGCGATCAGTGGTATCGGTGCGGGTTTTAACAACCTTGATGGTCTTAATCCTGTTGCTGAGTGGTGGCATGGAAATCTGGCATTTGTATCTCACAAGTTTCATCAACGGTGCCTCTGGCGCCTTCCAATGGCCAGCTTATTTAGCCGCCGCCACCCTGATGGTGCCCAAAAAACACGCTGCATGGGCGAGTGGTTTGAAATCACTGTCAAGCGCCGGTGTGGGAATCATCGCACCAATCAAAGCTGGTTTCCTGATCACGGTGATTGGATTTACCAGCATGATCACAATTTGCCTTTTGACCCAGTTGATTGGATTGCTTTTGTTATGGGTGATATTTGTCCCTGAACCAAAACAGACAGCAAAATACCGCCCATCAGGGGCTTATGTCCATGAATTGATATCCGGGTTTCGTTACCTGGCCGGCCATCCCAGCTTGTTGCCTCTTCAGCTAATCATTTTCATGGCTATTTTATTTTTTGCCTTGGGGATGACACTGCTGAACCCTATGATCCTTGCCCTGACCCAGGGGAATTCAATAATTCTCGGGGCTGTTCAATCGGTTGGTGCTATTGGTGGTGTGGCCGGCAGTCTGGCCCTGACAGCCTTAGGCGGTACAACGAACAAGACCCATGGGGTGTTTTTTGGATGGATCATCGTCGGTGCATTTGGTTTGGGGATGGTGGGTTTGGGACGGAGACTATCTTTGTGGTTGAGTGGCATTTTTTTAATCATGGTTGTTTACCCTTTGTTGAATGGTGCCAATCAGGCCATCTGGCCATCAATGGTGACGGCCGAAGTGCAGGGGAGGGTTTTTTCTGCAAGAAGGTTTGTTACACAGATCACAGCATTGATAGCAATGCTTATTGCAGGGCTCTTGGCTGATCAGGTGTTTGAAAAAGGGATGACTTAGCCAGGGCATTGGATGGCTCGTTTTTTAGGCCCAATTTTTGGTACAGGGCCGGGTGCTGGGATGGCGTTACTGATATTAATCAGCGGCACATTGGTCGCGATTATTGGTTTTGGCGCTTATCGAGGTGCCCCAATCGGTCACGTGGATGAAGTCATTCCTGATCATAGCTAGGTTCCAGCGTACCGACGAGAGATATCATTATGAGCAGAGGTATTTCCAGTAATCAAGCAAAGAAACAGCATCCTGAGAATCTGACTGGTTTTATACTCGTTTGGGTTGGTCAATTCTTCTCGATGAATGGTTCATTCATGACCAGTTTTGCACTGGGAATTTGGGCCTGGGAAAAAACTGGTTCTGCGTAAGCTTTGGCCTTTGTGGGTGTGTTTAGCTATGCGCCTTTAACACTCGTGACTCCCTTTGCCGGCGTGCTTGTAGACCGCTGGAACCGTAAATTGGTAATGATGCTCAGTGATTTCGGTGCTGTTTTATCTTTCGTTGCAGTTTTTTGGTTGTTTACGACGGGCAATCTGGCGATCTGGCATATTTATTTGACAACAGCTTTCGCTAGCGCTTTCCAGGCGTTTCAGTGGCCGGCTTATTCGGCATCAGTAACCCTTATGGTGTCAAAAAAGTATTACAGTCGCGCTAGCGGTATCATCAGTATGGTGGAAAGCACCTCCAACATCATCGGGCCAGTCAGGGCTGGTGCGTTGATTGGGCTCATAGGTTTACGGGGGATTCTGATGATCGACCTGGTGACATTATTAATCGCGATCATCACCTTCGGATTTGTCTTTATCCCACAACCGGAAACACAACCGATTGCGGTTGGTATGCAAAGATTTTGGGGAGATATTACCTACGGGTTTAAATTTATCTTCATCAGGCCTGGCTTATTAGGATTACAATTTATTTTTTTCGGGGCAAATTTTATGACCGTGATTGGCTGGGCGGTGTTATCTCCCATGGTATTGGCCTGTACTGGCAGCGATGCCCAGATGCTTGTATTTTTGCAATCTTCTGCTGCAATTGGTGGGCTGGTTGGCGCAGTCGTTCTGACCATCTGGGGTGGGCCAAAAAAATTGGTGTGGGGTGTGCTGATAGGCTGGATCCTAAACGGATTATTTGGAAGGTTCTTAATGGGGGTTTTCAACATACCCTGGGTCTGGATGGTGGTGGTATTCCTGTTAGCGTTTTTTATACCCACCATTAACGGGTGCAACCAGGCAATCTGGCAGAAAAAAGTGCCGCCAGGAGAACAGGGTCGGGTGTTTTCAGCCCGGCGGTTTATCGCCCAGGTCACAATTCCGATATCAATGGGCCTTTCAGGATGGTTGGCAGATAACGTCTTCGAACC
>PWSY01000038.1 GCA_003563055.1 Anaerolineaceae bacterium
ACAATATGATCGGCACCATGTTCTCTAGCTACTGCAATCGTTTCATCCGTGCTGCCATCATCAATGATAAGAATCTCTACCTGGTCAAACCCTTCTATCTCCTTGGGGAGCTCTGAAAGGGTTTTAGGCAAGATCGATGCTTCGTTATAACAGGGTATTTGGATAATCAGTTTCATGTGCGATCCACAGCTGTTGGTTGTGTGTTTAGTATATCACGGAGTAATTTACTGATTGCAATGAATTTAGCATATTTAGCCAGCTATCTTCAGTAGAAAATAAAATTCCCACAAGCCTGCTTCAGGCTGTGGGATTGTTACCTATTACTCAAACCGAGATTCTTGATTGTGTTATTATTTCGCCATATTAAACTCCGGGGGTCTCTGTTTGAATTTGATCATGTCTGAGCACATTCAGATGGTGCGCCCTTTCGACCTCAGGGCAGGAAAAGTACGCACCCTGCTTGCATGATACCTAATCGCCCAATATCCAATACCCAATTCACCATTCATGCAATCCCCGAAGCGCAGCGGAGTGGGACCATTCACCATTCACAAATCAAAATTGTTTTGCACCAACATTTCTTCATCCGCCTGTCTCTACCGACCCTCGATGTTGTGTTTATCCACAACAGAAACCATGCCACCAAAAAGTCGGTATTCATCCATACGACAAGAATTGATCAATTTACCATCATAAACTGTCATGTCCGGACAGGAATCACACATATCTGCCAGGCCGCTTTCCTGCAAGTCAGGCGCCTGGATGATCCCAATGCTCTGCAAATTAACCGGTGAAAAAAGGCGCCATGGATGAAAAAGTAAGTCTTTCAATCGCTTTCCCAGGGCTTTTCTAACAACTGGATCCCATGGCCATAGCGAAAAAGCCAGTGGTCCAATCCGGGAGCTTGAAAGGTAAGCCAGGTAGGTGCCTTTGAAGAAATGATGCAAAAGCTGGGCAATCTCCATACCCTTCTTTCCCACTGAACCATATACGCCATGTTTTGAACCAATCACCGCTGAAATCAACCATTTATATGAATCGTGACGTTGTGTCCCGCCCAGGTATCCAGCCGCTTCATATTCGGAGCAGATGGATTTGATCTTGTCATAGACTTCAGGGCCGGTGACAAATTCTTCGTTGAAACTTTCACTGATATAGCTCAGTTGAGACATGTCCACCCGCTGGCTGCTGACATCAATCGCATCATAAGTGTCAGTAGCAGCTGTTCGGTAGGTAATGAACACCAATCCCTGCACTTTATTAAAATTTTGGTGTCCCCATTGAACCATATCCGGAATTGCTTCAAATGTTGAGGGGTATACGGTCGCATTAAAAATAGTGTAAAGGCCCCCTACCTTGTGAATCATGTCCGCGTAAAATTGTCGGAGCTCATTGTGAGCTGCTTCCGTTTTGTCTTCCCAACCCGGTCGGCTCTGATGGCTGTCGATGTGAATTGTAAAACCCGCCAGCCCTGCGTTTTTAAGCTCAACAAGATATTCTGGTGTTAACTTAACAGCATTGGTCAGAACAATCGGTTTCATCTCCAATTCTGCAATGAATGAAATAATCTCGAGGATATCCGGGTGCAGTAATGGTTCACCACCTGCAATAGACACATTGTCTGGGTTTCGCCAACGCTTAAAAAACCGCAATTCCTCCTTTATTTGTTCAAGCGGTTTATGCCCGGTAAGGGTAGAACGGTAACAGCCCTCACATCGTAAATTACAGACATCCGTGACCTCAAGCCATGCAATGGGATTATCATTCAGTGACCAGGGAAGCCGATATAAATTACGTTTTTCAAGGCTCATCGTGTTGACTCCTTTGTCTTAATGACTACGACACAGTATATTTGTGTTAAAAGCGTGCTATTCATGGTCAATTATGAACAAGTTTAATTACCAACCAGAAAAACCATCCCTTTTGAATCATTATCTGTCATTATAGCATACTCGAAGAACCCAGCATAATGTCATGGAACAGGAACAAAGACCTCAAGCCCTTCTACCAGCCAACAGGATCAAGTTGAATTTTTTTCTGTGCGAATTTTATTAAATCATGCGCCTACCAGGTTATAATTACACCAAAACACTATGAATGAATCCACCCCAAATATGCACGAATTCTATTCTTCCCAGGGCCCGATCAGTAACCCGGATCAATTTGCTTCTGTGTTTGACACCTTGCCAGTCGCCCTGGCCGATTTAGTCCAATCCATCCAGGGGGTAATGCTGCACCTCCATTGGGTAGAAAAATATGGCATTAAACTCGATGAGGTTCGGCAGGCTGAATCCAACCTACGGTCTGTTAAAGACCGTTTGGCCAAAATTATTGAGCTCGAGGATGCACCCTTGACTGACGAAAGGCCTTTATCCAGGAAGACGGTGGGGACCTGTCGCGATTTTGCCCTGTTCCTCACTGCTGTGTTGAGGCACCGCAATATCCCATCCCGGGCACGCGCTGGTTTTGGCACATATTTTTCCGAGAACGGCTATGAGGATCACTGGGTGTGTGAATTCTGGGAGCCTGATCAAAACCGCTGGGTAATGGTAGACCCACAGCTTGATACACATCAAAAAGATACCCTTTCTATCGACTTCGACCCACTGGATATGCCACATTCGAAATTCATAACCGGCGCACAGGCCTGGCTTCGCTGTCAGGCAAAATTGGCTGACCCAAACCAATTTGGTATTTTCAATATGCATGGTATCGATTTTATTAAAGGGAACCTGATCCGTGATTTTCTTGCCCTGAATAAAATCGAAATATTACCCTGGGACAATTTCAAGTTGATAAATAAACCTTTACAAAAAATGAATCCCGATGAAAATAAATTAATAAACCGTCTGGCACAGGTCAGCACTGGCGATGTTCGTGATTTTGTTCTCTTGAGAAGTGTGTTTAAAGCCAACCACCAACACCTGTTACCAGACCATTGCACCCAATTGAGGAATTAAAACACTAAAGGAGCTGCCAAGCATGACCCAAAACACCCCCGAATGGTTTAATAAAGCTGTTTTCTATCAGATTTACCCACAGTCATTTTATGACTCCAATGATGATGGCATTGGGGATATCCCTGGCATTTTGGGTAAATTGGACTATATCGAATCATTGGGTATAGACGCGATATGGATCAATCCATGCTTCGTTTCACCCTTTCAAGATGCCGGCTATGACGTGGCAGATTATTACCAGGTCGCGCCGCGCTACGGTACCAATGACGATTTGAGACAACTCTTCATTAAAGCTAAAAAACGTGGTATCCGCATCCTGCTTGATCTTGTTCCTGGCCACACCTCGGTGGAACATACATGGTTTCAGGCATCCCAGAAACATGCGCCCAACCCTTACAGCGATTATTACATCTGGAACGGTTCCATTTGGGAAGGCCCCCAACCTGATCTTCAGGTCGTACGCGGTTATGCCCAGCGGGATGCTGGATACATCACCAATTTTTTCTGGTTCCAGCCGGCTTTAAACTTCGGCTTTGCGCAGACAGACCCAAACTTCCCCTGGATGCAGCCCGTTGATGCCCCTGGGCCGCAAAAAGTGCGTGAAGAAATGAAAAAAATTATGAAATTCTGGTTGGACATGGGCGCCAGTGGTTTTCGAGTCGACATGGCTTTCTCACTTGTTAAACGAGACCCAGACAAAAGAGAAACCAAACGATTTTGGAATTCAATTCGTACCTGGATGGAGGAAGAATATCCACAAGCAGTGCTTATCGCGGAGTGGGGTGAGCCGCCCCAAGCTGTTTCAGCTGGATTTCATGCTGATTTCTTACTCACCTTTAAGAGTCCTGGGTTTGTGTCTCTATTTCGTAAACGTGGGACAGGACCTTGGCAGGACCCGTATAGCTGGTCGTTCTTTGATGAATCTGGGCATGGGAATATCATGCAATTTCTTGATGAATACTGCCCTTACCTGGAAGCCATTCAAGATCGGGGATACATTGCGCTAATCAGTGGCAACCATGATGAAACCCCACGCATTGCCAATGGCAGAAGCCAAGCGATGATGAAATTGATTTTTCTATTTCTTTTGAC
>PWSY01000186.1 GCA_003563055.1 Anaerolineaceae bacterium
CAGGAAAAAGAAGGAAGGCATCACGCCTAAGGGGCTCTCAGGCATGAGGTAATTAATATGCAGGTAACCAATGGTGGTGACATAACCATCGTCATCGTAAACGGTGACAACCACCACAGAGTTTTTCAACACCGTTTCTTCAAGATTGTTTTGAATCACAACACCGCCATTGATGCCCCCTGCTTGGGTCTCGTAGAAATATTCATCGAGTATGCTGATATGGTCCCAAAATCCTTCAGCATCTTCACGAGCCCGTGAACTGGAGACAATTCTCGGGTAGACCTCAATTGTATCAACCTCGCCATAAACATAAACCGGTTCCGAGAAACCCACCGAGCTCTCTCCAGGGACAACTTTGTGATACGAGTTGCCACCCCCCACAATTTCACCCATAACATCGTAGCAAATAATATCCGTGCGTATCTCACTGTAGGTGGTCGTGCTGTTGTTATGGATAATGCCCGTGACAATGGGTCTGGTCGTACCTTCCCACATTTTCACATTTTCAGATGAAAACGGATTTAGAAACCCATCTGGGTCTTTTTGACTACTAAACTCATATTCGATGACCACCGCTTCGATTGGGTCTGAATCTGCAGGAAAAGTTGTGCGGTAAGCCACACCCATGGTTTGATCAGGAAATAACCAGTCCGTTCTACTACTGGATGTCCTCACTTCGTTTTCATCAGCATCCAGCAGGATGATTTTATAGGAAACATTCTCCAGGTTCTGGTCTTTAAGCTGGTTCTTCAATTCAAAGCCAACAAAGACCTCGTTCTCTTCCCGAAGCCACATATCATTCAGCATCACAAGCTCTTCACCAGGCGGAACGATATCTGGTTCTGCTTCTACGGGTTGTGTCGGTTCCTCTTCTGGAATTGGTGTCTCAGTTGGCAGCACAGGTTCTTCTTCAATAACCTCTGTCGGCACAACTTCCACAACAACTTCCGTAGGGACGATGACCTCTTCCTCAACGGGTGGGGCCTCCTCATTCAGGCTGGTTGGCAGCAAACCACAGGTACAGGCCAGACCAACCAGTAGCGGAAACAGAATTAATAAATATAGTATTGAGGGTTTTTTTTCCATTTCATTCTCCTTAATGTCTAAACAGTTGATCAATACATGGTTCGTGATTCCGGGTAATCTCCTTTCAAACCAATAACATCATCAAATATTACACGTGAAGGTCGTTAAATTTGTTCATAAGCGAAAGAGCGTTTACTAATCCCTTGCTACCTGCGAGGTCAACTTCACGTGCAGTTTTCACGGTTTACCATAAGTACCTGAAAAAGACCACCAAACCACAGCCCATGGAAGCCATGACCAAGATCAGGACAATTCCAGTGATCAAATCAGAAGATGAACCGAAAAAACCCCGCTCAAGTACTGCTTCCTCGGGTTTTTGAGGGTTATAGTAGACATTAACAACCCCTTCCACCGGGTATCTGGCAAGGATACCCTCAGCTTCATCATGGGTTTTATACCGAGCGGCTCTGCCAAAGGTCCGCCGATCACCGTCATAGACCTGATCGCCTACCTGATAAACATACTGAATTTGAGGGATATAGCGGAAATGCCCATCCTGACCACCATTCACATGGACCGTGGTATGAGTCACCTCGCCACTTACAACCGGCCAATCAGCGCTTGCTAAAGCCTTTTGTTTGTTGCGATGGCTGGTAAAGATTAAGAAAAAACCCAACCCACCCAACCCCAGTGCCACCAAAATATAGGCGATCAACCCAAGTGTGATATTAACGGTCATCCTTCACCATCTCATCCATCATTACCCGCTTAAAACCATCCACAATAGAGCTGTTATTATTGCAAGCAGAATCAGGACCCCTATGCCAATCAGTATGATGGGCACAGCCAGACCAAGCTTTGCCTTCGCCACCCTGGATTGCAGCACCGCTTCCTTGGGTTTTTGTGGATTATAATAAACCTTCACCTCTTCACCAGGTTCAAAATGGGCGATCAATTCCTCCACAGGTTGTGAGAAACGGTGATATAATACTGGGCCAAAAAAGATGCGCTTTCCTTCAAAGTGCTGATCGCCAACAGCATAACTGTATTCAACAATTGGGAAGTAAGACGTGCGACCATCATCGGCCCACCCGAGTTCTGACTTGGTAATTGTTCCTATCGCAACAGGCCAGTTTTTGCTCTCCTCTGCCTGCCTGTGGTCTTTATTGCGGATTATCAGCAGCATCAGACCAACCCCCCCAAAGAGTAAAGAAAAAAAGCCACCACAAATCAGCAAATTCAAATCACCTGCGTTCATGTTTGCCAAATAAACCTCCATTCTATAGATGATTCATGAAGAATGAATGTCACCTTCATATGTACGGGTCTGGTTTCTCTCAGAAAAGCATCACGGTAAATATTTCATCGGATTAGCTCAGCTTGACCCTTAAACCAACCAACGTGCCAGATCAGCCCATCAACAACATCCCTATTAACAGGAATTTGTTTGCCCATGATGGCAATGGCAGAATGACACTTAGCTGAAATAACGCCCACGCGAGCTCCTTTCAAGGGGGGCTCACAAAGCACCAATTTTTCTCGAAATTATCTTGTTAAGTAAGGAAACGAACTATTTTTTGTCCCTTTTTGAAGGTACACATCCATTATAGCATAATATCGTCCCCAAAACAGGCACTACATACAAGACTGGTACATCCTCCTGATTTGGTATAAATACATTGCGAAAGCAACCCGATCAGCTTATAATTAGAAAGGAAACACCCATTTTAGACCACAAGGAGGTTTCAATGAAGAAACTGATCCTGTTCACATTTTTTATCATCCTGTCCCTCAGCCTGGCAAGCTGTGACCTGGTGGGGGACCAGCAGCCGACAGAGGATATCCTCGCCACTGAGGTGGCGGTGATGCTGACAGAAATCGCAGAGGAAACGGCTCAAGCGCCAACCCCCACTGAAGAGATTATCCCCACCCCAACCGAAACTGAGGTGATGGTCGAAGAAACACCAACCGAGACCCCCACCGAAACACCCACGCCGACGGAGGCAGCAACCCCTACACCAGACCTGGAAGACCCGGCACAATTATTAGGTCCCCCTGCCAGGACGTTTGATTTCAGCGGTACATCAAGCCCCTGGGATATGGACACAGACCAGGCGACATTTGCCACATCCAATGGCTACCTTAACATGACCGCCAAACAAATTGCCAACTGGCATAGCTGGTACCTCTCCAGCCCCATTCTGCAAAACGCTTATGTGGAAGCCACCATCGAGATGGGCACCTGCTCCGGACTGGACCGTTTCGGCTTAATCGTCCGTGCCACCGATACTTTTGACGAGTTCTATTACATGAACATCACCTGTGATGGGCGCTGGGGCTTTTTCTACATGGAGCCAGGCGTTAATATCAGTGAAATCGTGGGGTATCAATCCGCTGACATTTTAACCGACAGAACCGTTGACCCGATTCGTGTGGGCATCTGGATGCAGGGTTCTTCTTTCACCTTTTATATTGATGGTGAAGAAGTTGGCACCGCCTCTGACAGTGAACTGCCTGATTCAGGCTTCACAGGATTCCTGATCGCGTATGCCAATACTCCGGGATTCACCGTCCGAGTCGACACATTAAAGTATTGGCTGGTGCAATAAGCTATACACAATCGTTAGCAACAACCGAATCATGATCTTGAATACCTTCTGTGCGAGGTATCCTATCAGCGCGTTCCCTTGTTCAAAATCGAAAAGTCGTCTAAGATTGACCCATGCCAACCCGATCATGAAACGAGCGCGCCGATGAAAATCCACCAAGTACACGCCAAAGACCGCCGCAACCGTAAAGCTTTTATCGAATTTCCCTTTGCGCTTTATAAACATACGCCCCAATGGGTGCCGCCCTTCCGCAACGACATGCACGGTATTTTTAAACCCAGCCACCCTTTTTATGGGTATGGTGATGGTGCCTTCCTTTTGGCAACCGACAACGGTGGAAAGGTCCTGGGGCGACTGGCGATGGCCAACAACACACGCTACAACGACTTCCACAA
>PWSY01000113.1 GCA_003563055.1 Anaerolineaceae bacterium
CGCCACACACCCCCCCCCACCTCTTCACCATCAGGATTGGCTGAGTAGTAATATAATATCATGTTGTGAAGCTTGATGAAAAAAAGACACCGATCAGGTATCTGCTGGCACGATTTTCAACCGGAGCTTGCCAAAAAACTGCGAAATCAACATCCCCCCCAACATCAAAGCACATCCGACCAGGTCCCGCACCCCCATCCCCTCTTGCAGCACCAACCAGCCGCCCAGAGCAGCAAAAGCCCCCTCAAGGCTCATGATGATGACGGCATGGGTTGGGTTGGCCCTCCGTTGGGCCACAACCTGGAGCGTAAAAGCCAGCCCCACAGAGAGAAAAGACCCATATAATATCGGGCCAAGCCCACCCGTAATACCAGCCATTGAAATGGGCTCAAAAAACAGGGCAACACCCCCGCTGAGCAAACCACAGGTGGCAAACTGCAGCACAGAAAGGCGAATTGGCCCCACACTGTTGGAGAATTTCGCGATCAGGTGAACATGGCACGCCCACATAAAGGCACCCCCCAGGACAACCAGGTCATAGGGTGACACGCGAAACCCCTCCCTGACAGAGAGCAAATACAGCCCCACCATAGCCAGCACCGCCCCGACCCAATGGGCCCTATGGGTTTTCGAACGCCATAAGAGCGCCAGCAGGGGCACCAGGATCACATACAGGCCGGTGATGAAACCCGCTTTGCCCGCTGTGGTACCCACCAACCCGATTTGCTGCAGGGATGCCCCAGCAAACAAGGCTAACCCGGTCAGAACGGTAGGACCCAGATAATCACGCCATTGGATTTTCGTAGCGGCTTGATCGCGCAAGCGCCCCCACATCAGCAAAGGGAGGAGGGCCAAAGAACCCAGGCTGAAGCGGATGGCGTTAAATGTAAACGGCCCCATATGGTCCATGCCCATGCGCTGTGCGACAAAAGCAAAGCCCCAAATGATAGCCGTTATGAGCAATAGCAGGTCTGCTTTCAATTCGGGTTCAGTTTCCTTAAATAAAGGTTAACGGATATGCCAGATCACCTTACCCATGACGTGCTCCCGCTGAACAGGGCCAAAATTTCGGCTGTCGGTGCTGTCGATCTGGGTGCCTCGTACATCGAATGATCGTCCATCCCCCAGCACCTGCTGAACACGCTTGATCAGCAAACCGTAACCGGGCTGCTGAATGACGATCACATCATCAGCACTGATTTTCCCAGAAGGAAAAGGTGAACTGGCAGCGAGGACATAGTCACCCTGTTTATAATCCGGATACAGGCTGTGACCGCGAACTTTAAGCAAGCGCAGCATGTGGTTAAAGAATCGGTACGACCATTTCTTCGGTGACCGCATAAGGTGCTTTGACCCGTTTGGTTTCTTTGCCCTTGATCTGCCAAAAGATCTCAGCGAATTCATTGACCGCGTCCAACAATCCCAGTGCTGTCTCACGATCTGCTGTTTGGCGTGCTTTAGAGCCAAGCTGCATGATCTTATGCACCAGCCCATTCAGCTGTGGAAACTCCTCCAGATGCGGCTGCTTGATGAAATCACCCCAGATAATTCGAGTTTCGTGCTTGACCAGCTCTGCATGTTCCTCTTTAATGGCGATAAAGCGGGCCATGCCGTTGATGAATTCGGCTGTGGACCCTTTACCATGCTCCTTGACCTGATCGGCAATCAGGTCGACCATGCGGACAACCGTCAGCGCGCCAATCTGGGCGTGGTGTGGGTCGTAGATGCCGCAAGGGATATCACAGTGGGCCTGCACCTCATCAATCGGATGCCATGCTTCGATTTTTTGAATCAATTTCTTGGACATAAGTAAATCTCCTTTGCTTGGAATATTTATGATATAGTTTATAATATTTATTATAATTTAAGCTCGCTTAATTTGCAAATACATGTAAATATACCCTGGTGGACACCGATAATGGATCGACATATCTGCGCTTATGGGGTAAGCCCCAAATTGCGCAGTTCTGCTTCTGCCACCCACCAGCCAGGGTGCCACACAAGCGCTTCACGAAAATCTTCTACAGCCCCATCCACATCACCCAGGGCTAACCTGGCCCGACCGCGCCAGACCCAGGTCTCTTCAATCGCCGGGACAAAGGAGTTTCGCAGCGTGTCATTGGCCAGATCAATCACATCATGGTAACGTCCAGTATAAAAATAAGCAAAATAGGGCCCGGTTTGGTACCACATGATCCGCCAGGGTCTGACCGGCAACTGCGTATATACCTCAAAGGCCTGGTCATAGGCTTGGGCAGCACCGAAATAATCACCCAGTCCCACAAGGCTGGTGCCATAATTAAACCAGGCGAAAAACAATTCACGCCCGCTCAGCACGGCAATTTCCTCTAAAGCCTTCTGAGCCGCATACTGCAGGTTGTAGGTCTCATCTGCATGGGGGCCCAGGATAGAAAGCACCTCTGCCTCTTTATCAGAAGGATAAACCACGATGTAGAGATAATTAAAAGCTCGCCAATGACGCTCAATCCTTTCATATGTCTGGGCATAATTTGCTTTGACATACGAATCTTGCGCTATGAACATTTCTGAATTGTCGTCATAAGCCGTGATCAGATTGTAATGGCCCATCCAGGATCTTTGCTCAACCTCTTCTTCAAAACCCCGCTCAATAATCACCGGGATTCCAGATGCAACAAATGATTTAATCATCTCCAGGTCTCCCCCCATGCGGGAGATGGCATTGAGATTTGTCCGAGTGCGAACATAATCAATCATTTCATAGGGCATGACATTGCGGTCGTCCTGGTTGGGTTTCAGTACAGACGCTGTCACGGTCTGGTCGCCCTCCCACCCCCAAAAAGAAAGGGCCATCGACAGGTTGGCCGGACCACAGTTGTTAAATTTCTGGTACTCATGAACAACCCCCTCCAATCGCACGGCCTCAGGGATCGGCGTGGGAGTGGGTGTGGGGGTCTCTGTCAGTGTGGGTGTCGGGCTGATATAGTCTGTTGGCGCAATGGTTGGTTCCAACGTGGCCGTTGGTGGCAAAGGGGTTTCGGTTTTTGTCAGGATGAACATCTCTTCCATCTCGGCCTGTTGCCGGGGTGAGAAAGCCACCTCACCAGGCGGGTTGAAGAAATAATAGATGTCCGAGCGCAAGTTGGCCACCCGCCAGGCGAGACGATCGTGCACCGGCGGCAAGAAATAGATCGCCATCAATAGCGCCCCTGATGCGATCACCAGGAATAGTGTCATCAGGATCTTGTTGGTCTTCTTTGTTAACATAAACGGATTATAACCCTTCGGTCTGAGATTGCAACCGGATCAAAGATCCCTATCAGGGTTCCACACCCAAATTGCGTAAAGCCTCTTCAGCGACCTGCCACCCGGGATGGTAATTTAGGGCTGTCCGGAAGTCACTGACAGCGCCATCAACATCCCCCAGCGCCAGCCTGGCTCGCCCGCGCCAAACCCAGGTTTCTTCGATCTCACGCACACCCGTTGTTGTCAGGGTCAGATTGGCCAGGTCGATCACATCCTGGTATCGTCCAGTATGATAGTAAGCAAAATAAGGGCCCGTTTGATACCACATCATGCGCCAAGGCCGTGCCGGAGAGGGAATGGTCTCGTAAATTTCACCAAAGGCACGATCATAAGCAATAGCAGCGTTATAATAATCCCCCAGGTTCACCAGGCTGGTGCCATAATTGAACCAGGCAAAGAATAAATTTCGCCCTTCCAGGAAGGTGATTTCCTGCAAGGCTCGCTCGGCTGCTTGCTGGTGATTATACATTTCATCTGCATGCGCCCCAAGAATAGCCAGGACCTCCGGTTCGCGCTCCGGGGGATAAATCACCACATACACAAAATTAAAGGCCCGCCAGTACTTGATAAAATTATCATAAGCTAAGGGATAGTCAGCCATGACAAAGGAATCCTGCAAAATCAACCGCTCCCGCGCATCCTCATAGCCTGTCACCACCCCATAATGGCCCGTCCAGTCTTCATGGGGACGCACATCGCCCATATCCCGCTCAATAATAACAGGAAAACCAGC
>PWSY01000198.1 GCA_003563055.1 Anaerolineaceae bacterium
AAAAAAATATGGTAGACTACGCTGTAGATTAAAAAGAGGTTTGGGATCTCCTGTCTGAGGTCATTTGGTGTACTGGTGCGATAGTGATGACCCTTTACCCTTCAAGATCGCCGCTCATAATCCATCTGAAGGATGCTATGGGATTATTTACGAAAGGAAAGGTTTATGCCCATTGTTGAGGTTAAAGACCTGGTCAAACGTTACACGCCTGATGGTCCAAATGCCGTCGATTCAATCTCCTTTTCCATCGAAGAAGGGGAAATCTTTAGCCTGCTGGGCCCTAATGGGGCCGGGAAGACCACCGCCATTTCGATTATCAGTACCCTGATCAAACCCACCTCGGGTGAGGTCTGGGTCAATGGCCACTCAATATTGAAAAAGGAGATGGCTGTACGGCGGTTAATTGGCGTGGTGCCGCAGGAGCTGGCGCTGTATAGTGAACTCTCGGCGCGGGAGAATCTGCGCTTTTGGGGCGAAATGCAGGGTTTAGATCCGGGCCGATTAAAAAAAGAAATCCAGCATAAGCTGGCCTTGATGGAACTGGAAGACCGGGCTAACGACCGGGTCAAGACCTTTTCGGGTGGGATGAAACGGCGCCTCAACCTGGCCATCGGTTTGTTGGGCAACCCGCCCTTGGTGATGCTGGACGAACCCACTGTGGCGATTGACCCTCAGAGCCGGCGCTATATCCTGGATTGGGTCAAGCAGATGAACGCCCAGGGCGTCAGCGTGCTGTATACAACCCATTATATGGAAGAAGCCCAGGAACTGAGTCACCGCATCGGGATCATCGACCGCGGGCAACTGATCGCGATCGGCACCCTGGCTGAATTGACCAAATTGGTTGGTGAAAAAGAAACCCTCAAGCTCCAGCTTAACCAGGAGATAGGGGGTGAAGCCCTGGTGCGGGCAGTCGAAAACCTGGATGGGGTCCACCAGGCCAGTTCACATAATGGAGAAGTGATCTTAAATGTCGATTCAGCCGAAGAGATTCTGGCCAAAGTGCTGGCAAAAGCTGCCAGCCTGGACCTGAGCATTCGCACAATTGAGATCCGTGAACCCAATTTGGAAGCCGTGTTCCTGCACCTGACCGGCCGCGCATTAAGAGATTGAGGTGAGCAGATGCGAAAACTGATCACCCTGGCATTGAAAGAAGTTCTGGTCACATTCCGGGATGTTGGTGCAATTGTGACCATGCTGATCACACCGATTGTGCTCACCCTGGCCATTGCGGCCGCGTTTGGCGTTGGCGGCACCACCACCCTCAGCGACATCCCGGTGCTCTTGCTCAATTTGGATGATGGCCCCTTTTCACAATCGGTGATTGAGGTGTTTCATTCAGAGTCGGCGGCAGTGCTATTGGATCTTGAAATGGTCACAGACCAAACCCTGGCCCGGGAGCGTGTGGGTGCGGATGAAGTTGCGGCACTGGTGATCATCCCGGCGGACTTCAGCCAGCGTATCCTGCCGTTAAACAACCTGGCCCGGGAAGAACTGGGGTTGGACCTGGTTGGTATGACCCAGGCTGATTATGAAAGCCTGTCCCCCGAACAGCTTGAGACCCTTGAGAAGCTCTATATGATTACACAGGAGGACGCTCAAGACCCGGCTGTTGTTGAGATCTATGCCAGCCCCACCCGGCAGATCAGCACGGCCGTTATCCGGGGAGTGACGACCCAGGCCCTGGAGCAGATCAATATGCGCCTGGCCGGCACGAATGCCATCATGACCCGCCTGGTTGAAGCACAATTAGCCCAGGAAGAAGGCCTATCGGATTATTTCCCTGGGATGATGGATATGGACGGCACCAATGCAACAACCTTGCCCATCACGCTGGAGATCACCTCGCCAACCGGGCGAGCATTCAGCTGGTTGGATTACTCAGCGACCAGTATGGCCGTACTGTTCTTGATGTTCGCGGTCACTTCTGGCGGACGCACATTGCTGGCTGAAAAGCAAATGGGCACCCTCCCACGCTTGTTGATCTCCCCCAGCCGTCCTTTTACGATCCTGTTTGGGAAAATGGCTGGTATCGTGATGACCGGTCTGCTGCAGGTGGTTGTTTTGTGGGCTGCCACTGGCCTGATCGGCGCTTACTGGGGTGCGCCCGGGGGTGTGATCGCGGCCATTATCATGCTGGTGCTGTCTGCCACGGGGGTTGGCGCGTTGATCTCAGCTTGGGCAAAGACGCCCGGGCAGGCCGGCGCGATCGGTTCTGCCGTCACCCTGATTGCGGCGGCGCTTTCAGGCAGCTTCTTTCCCCGTATGAACCTGCCTGGCTTCATCCGCAGCATCAGCCTGGTCACGCCAAACGCCTGGGGCATCGAAATCTTTGCCAGTTTACAGTCCGGCAGATCGCTGGTGGACATCCTGCCCCTGCTGGGGGGGCTGACCCTGTTGACCGGGGGTTATTACCTGGTGGCTTTGTTGGGCTTTCGCCGGCAGTTTAACGGATAGGAGCGATCATGATCCGCAGACTCATTGCCATTATTCGGGTTGATTTTTTCCTTGAATTTGCTTATCCATTATCACTTTTGTTTTTTATCGTGTTGCCCCTGGTTTTTACAGCAGCGGTTGGCGCAGGTCTTGGCGGCCTTGGCGGGGATGCTGCCACGCCAGAGGAATACCGCACCAGGATCTACATCATCGATCACGACCAGGGACCGCTTGTGGACAACCTGGTGGATGCGCTCAAGGCTGCCAACCTGGACCCGGTGATGGTCGAACACATGCCAGAGGACTCCTTTGGCTTGGAAATACCGGCAGGTTTTTCTCAAAATTTATTGTCCAGCGGTACGGCCTCTGTCAGGCTGCACACGCTACCTACAGTGACTGCCAGCCAGGCTGTGGAGCAATATGTGCAGGGTGCCATCAGCCGGCTGGGTGGGGCTGCCCTGGTGGCTGAGATGGGCCTTGTACAGGCACGCGAGGCCGGCATTGTTACCGATGAAGCTGAGGCCCAGGCATTTTTTAATGAGATTCTGTCGGATACACTGGCCGCTTCTCAGGATCCGGCTGTGGTCAGTGTCGTACAGTGGGCAGGCAAGGGCGAGGCAGATCCTTCCCCGAGAGATACACCCACCTCTGCTGAACAGGCCTCTGCCGGGCAGATCGTGACCTGGGTGCAGATCACCTTGCTGGGCGCGGCTGAGGTGCTGGTCTCAGAGCGATTGGGCGGCACCATGCGCCGGCTGTTGGTCACGCCTGCCAGACGGGCCACCATCCTGGGTGGGAAGCTGCTGGCCAGGTTGATATTGGGCCTGGTGCAAATGGGGATCCTGTTTATTGGCGGCGCGCTGTTGTTCGGCGTGGCCTGGGGACAGGACCCGCTGGCATTATTGGTCGTTTCATTGGCTTTTGCCCTGGCCATGATTGGGTTGGGCATGTTCCTGGCTACCTTGGTGAAGACCAGCGGTCAGGCCAACAGTGTGGTGATTGGGCTGGCCATGGGCCTGGCAGCACTGGGCGGTGCCTGGTACCCATTGGAGATCACACCCCCCCTGTACCAGCAGGTGGTTCAGGTGCTGCCCTCCACCTGGGCAATGCGGGCCTATACCGACCTGCTGGTGCGGCAGGCTTCGTTGATGGAGGTCCTGCCAGCGGTGGGTGTCCTGCTCTTATTCGCGGTTGTCTTCATTGTCCTGGGTGTGTTGCGCTTCAGGCGCTATGAGCAATGATTCAGTCGGGGATGTTTTTTTGAGCTACGACCCCAATCCACTCCGTATGATCTGAGAGGGGTGTACCGCACAAATCCCCCCACAGGCCCTGAACATGGAAGCCGCTGGATTTCAACTCCATGGCAATCGTCTGAGTGGTGTAGTCCTGAAACCAGTTCCGGTAAACAGTCACTATCCCCCGGGCATCAACCACGATGTATTGGTCAAGATAAACCCTTTCTTCCGGGTAATCAAAGCCCTGCTCCAGAACAAGATGGGGGCCTAGGCGCCAGAAACCGCCGTCCGAGAGATACCAGCTATTCTTGAGGCCGTGGCATTGCCTGTGCAGCCGTGTTG
>PWSY01000056.1 GCA_003563055.1 Anaerolineaceae bacterium
GCTCATAAGATGCCTTTGGGTGAAGAAGGATTACAATGACCGGGAGGTCAAGACAGCGGCCAGGTGGGCAATACATCAATGTCATGCGGGCTGAAAGCCTTGTGGACAAAGTGAAAATAAGCTGCACCAGCGATCATGGCAGCGTTATCCGTACATAAGGAAAGCGGAGGGATGTGAATAGGTCGTTTGCTTTGGGAGAGTATTCTTTCACGTAGCCGCTTATTGGCTGAAACACCTCCTGCCACGATAATTTCCCGCACCTGGTGAGTATCTGCGGCGAAAAGCGTCTTTTCGACTAAAACATCCACGACTGCCTCCTGGAAACTGGCAGCAAGGTCCTCTATCGGCAGGTTTTTGGCCTCGGCCTGCAAGGATTCTACGGTTCTCAACACAGATGTTTTAACACCGCTGAATGAGAAATCCCAGGTGCCTTCCATCATTGCCCGTGGAAAAGCGAAAGCTGTTGAACTACCTGAAAGGCTTGCCTTTTGGATGGAAGGTCCGCCAGGGTAGGAGAGACCCAGCAGGCGGGCCACTTTATCAAAGGCCTCACCCGCTGCGTCATCTAAAGTGCCGCCAAGCCGTTCATATTGTAGGTGATCCTTCATCAGGACCAGATCACTATGTCCCCCGGATACCAGCAGTGCCAGCAAGGGAAAGTTTGGGGGTTGGTGTGGGGATGCATTGGCTGGATAAAGCCAGGCAGAATAAATGTGGCCTTCCATATGATTGACCCCTATGAGGGGTTTTCTGGTTGCCAGGGCAATCCCTTTGGCCATATTCATCCCAACCACCAGTGACCCTGCCAGTCCCGGACCCTGAGTGACCGCGATGGCATCAATGTCCTGGATGGTGAGATGTGCTTGATGTAAAGCCTGTTCGACAATCGGATAAATAGCTTTGACATGCTCCCGTGAAGCCAGCTCGGGAAACACGCCGCCATATTCGGCGTGGAGGTCGATTTGGCTGGCGACAACATTTGAGTGGATGACACGACCATCACTAACCACCGATGCTGCAGTTTCATCACAGGAGGTTTCTATGCCGAGGATTCTTGCGGTAGGAAGAGACATTGCAGATCAATACCTTTCAATTAACAGGTAGAACGAGGTTCATTGGATAATCGACAAATTTCTCGAACTGGCCCTGTGGAGTGACAAAATAGGTGTCTTCCAATCGAACGCCCATGCCTTTTTCAGGATAATACAAACCAGGTTCAACCGTAAACACAGAGCCTGGAACGAGTTCGTTGGAGGGATCATCTTTGCGACTGAACCAGGGTTTCTCATGGATGTTTAAACCCACCCCATGCCCAAGTGAATGAACATAACCCGCTTCAATTGCCGGGTCCTGACGGATTGTGGCATGACCCAGGCCCTCGAAAAGTTCACAGGTCCGGTTTTGAAAATGGGCGGCATTTTTTCCGATTTCAAGCTCTGAGACAACCTGCTGATACACAGACTTGACCTGGTTGTAAAGAGATTGTGCTTCCTGTGAGGCATAGCCAAGGCACCATGTCCGGGTGAAGTCATAAAAATAACCGCCGCCCTTCTCACAGGGGAAAATATCAAAGACAATCGTCTGTCCTAATGTGATGGGGTCATTGAGTGTGCCACTGCTATGGGGTACCCCCGAATCACGCCCGATGGCAAAAATGGTGTCCTCGGGGTTTTCAAGGCCGTATTCAGCCAACCACAGGTTGATGTGGTTTTTGACATCGCCGATGGTCAACGGCGTCTGGTTGGATTTCAGCAGTGTCTCATTGCTGATTGTTTGGCTGGCAAGAAAATTCTCCACCCGTGAAACAACAGCCATGACGACTTTGCCCATCTCGCGAATTCTTTCGAGTTCTTCGGGTTCTTTGGTGGCCATGGCCTGTAACAAAACAGAATCCTCCATATCGCCATGGAAAACCAAACCTGGCAACAAGGTCTGAAGCTTATTGAGCATTGAAAAAAGTTTTCCGGCATCGGTTTTTCCGTACACCAGAACTTTTCCTTCAGTCAGTCCTATTTCCGTAAAAATATGTTTATATAGTAAAGCATGGGCGATAAGGCGGTCCCCTTTAGCCAGCTTGAGCCTTTCTTTAAGGGGATATTTGCTGTAATTAAGGGTCTCTAAACCCGTCCGTTTGGCTTCATCACGTTCCATCGGTGCGTGGCAAAGGATGGCCTTTTCATCGACTCGTTTGATCACATCTGCCTGGGTCATGTGGCCACCGCCAGTCATGTAAACCATTGGCGGATTATGTTGTGCCGGGCCTGTGATCCAGATTGCATCAGCCTGGTTTTCTTTGAGCAAGTGATCAAGATCAGATTTCATATGTTTGTTACCTCTGTGTGGTTCTGCATCATCGTATTGAACGGATTCAGTTTACTTCACATCTTGGGCTTTTCTAAAATGGAGACCAGTTTACGAAGGAGAACGGCTTCCTGTTCAGGGAGAACGGTGCGTGGGTCCAGTAATACCCGGTTATCCTCGATTCGGGCGATGATGGGTGGTTGAGATTGTCTCAGCGCTTGCATTAATTCATCTGGCTTTGATGGATGTAACGCCAGCAGAAAGGTGGGCATTTCTTCTGTGGGCAGGCTGCCGCCACCAACGGTTGAATGCCCCGGGATAACCTCACCTGCTCCCAGGTATTCTCTCCAGCTGTCTGCAGTCGACCTGATCGATTCAATAGGCTTGGCAATCATCTGCCAGATGGGAATGGTTGCTGTGACTTCATCTTTGAGATAATGGGTTAATGTCGTCGTGATGCCAGCCAGAGTCAATTTGCCAGCCCGGAGCGCCCTGGCCAGTGGGTGTTTTCGGATTGGTTTCATTAAACCTTCTTTGCCGATAATGATGCCCGCCTGAGGTCCGCCTAGTAGTTTGTCCCCTGAAAAACAAACCAGGTCACAACCGGCTCCCACAGACTCCTGGATGGTGGGCTCATGGGCTAAACCGTAATCAGCACTGTCGAGAAAGGCCCCAGAACCCAAATCATGCACAACAGGAACATCATAACGGTGGGACACAGCTACTATTTCAGCCAATGTTGGTTCGCTATGAAACCCGATCAGTTTAAAGTTAGAATGATGGGCAATCAAGACCAGTGCGATGGGTTTCTCTGCCAGCATATTCTCAAAATCGTACAGGTGGACTCGGTTGGTTGTGCCAATCTCTACCAGGTTAGCGTTTGATTGTCGCATCACATCGGGGATTCGAAAACCACCGCCAATTTCTACCAATTGTGTCCGAGAAACGAGTACATTTTTTGTTTCAGCCAGGGCAGAAAGAACCAGCAAGATTGCCCCGGCATTATTATTAACCACGAAACCGGTCTCAGCCCCGGTTAGTTGGGAGAGAAGGCGATCTGCATGAATTGACCGTTTTCCTCGTTTGCCGGTTTCAAGGTTGAATTCCAGGTTCGTGTACCCGGCAGCAATTTCTACAATTTCGCTTCGGGTAGCACTGCTGAGCGGTGCTCGGCCCAGGTTGGTGTGAAGAATAACACCTGAGGCATTGATCACTGGGGTCAAGGTTGGAGACAACCAGGTTTCCAACTGGGATTGGACAGAGTTGATCATCTCTGAATCGCTGGGCAAGGGACTGTCTTGATGGATGATCTTCTGGCGGATATTTTCCAAGGTGCCACGTAATGCTTGAACACATAATGGCCTGCCGTATGTCAGGACAAGTTGCTGTACTTTTGGATCTTGTAATAGATGGTCCATCGAGGGTATCTGGCTGAGGTCAGGCATCAATTTTCTTTTCTATAGGATTGTCAAGGTTTAGATATCTTGTTTAGGACTCCACCGGCTACGTTCAAACAGTCTCAGCAAGAATTCGATCAATGCGAAAACTCCCGCAAGGATCAGGGCCAACCCGGGTGTCAACACACGGCCAAGTTGCAACCAGGCGATGGTGCTGCCGAAAACACCCACCCACAACGCCTGTCTCAGGATGACGATATCTGCCACTGGGGGATCGCTTGGAAATCGTTTGTTAAGGTAATATGTGATGGGAAGTGAGGGGCCTGTCAAGGCTAGAACACCCAGGAAGAAGAACAACCAGCGGGGTCCAAGTGTGGGTACGGTGTTTTGAATGACGATTAAAAGACCACCCCAGCCAATAAGGGTCAGTATCAAAGAAAGCGGTAAATAAATTGCCAAAAATTTTTGCAGGCCAGTTTTCATAAGCATATCCTCAAATTATTATTGTAATCCATTTATCTTGTGCTGTGCGAGATAATATGAGCTCAGCAGATATGATGCCAGGTCTTTATATTAATTCTATCCAAAGAGGTTCAGAATACGGTAAAATTTGGCCTTAACAAAGGAGCTGTTGAAGTGGATGATGAAAAATAATTACATAGCCATTGACATTGGGATGACGAATATCGATCTTGTGGTGGATGATGGCATAAACCTTACCAGGTATATGCTGGAGAACAAACACGAAAAAGCTGTTGACCAGGTACGCCAGGCGCTCTCGCTTGTCAGTGATGAGATTCCCCCATTGTTGACTATCGGTGTGACGGGCGGTAGATACCGGGACCTGCCAGAATATGTGGATGGGTACCGGATCGAAAAAGTTGACGAGATGTTTGCGTTGGGTCTGGGGGGCTTGGCACTGGCAAAACGAGACGCGGGGTTGGTCGTCAGTGCTGGTACGGGATCCGCCATGGTGGCAGCGCGAGAGGGGACAGGGTCTCATGTAACCGGTTCGGCGGTGGGTGGAGGGACCTTATTAGGCCTGTCAAAACTAATTTTGGGTACATGTGACGTTGCGGCTATTGATCACCTGGCATTGGCTGGAGATGCCGCTAATGTAGATATCATGTTAAACGAAGCAGTCGGTGGTGAGGTAGGACGCCTGCCAGCACATGCCAATGCGGTCAATCTTGGTAAATTGTCAGGCAATGGACACTTCACTAACGAAGACCTGGCGGCTGGGTTGGTGCGATTGGTGGCGCAGGTGATTGCGGTGATTGCGATCAACGCAGCAGACGCCGAGGGCCTTGCGGAGATCATCATGGTTGGGCACTTGATAGATTTGAAGTCTATCTGCCAAGAGATTGCACTGGTGGGTGAATTTTACAAACGTTCCTTTACCATGCCTGAAAACCCTGGATTTGGGACAGCCATGGGCGTGCTGAAGGCTTTGAAAAAGGATTTAATCTAAGAGTTTGAACTCAGGAATTACGAGAAATTTTTGTCATGATGATGGATGATCAATTTCCAGGGAAAAATTGACTTATGTAATCTAATATGATAGTATTTGTCTGAATGCCAGACTCATCAAGAGAGGTGGAGGGACCGGCCCACTGAAACCTCGGCAACCACGATCGATCATCGCAGGTGCTAACTCCGGCAGATTCCCGGGTGGGGAATATCTGGAAGATGAGGTGATGTGACCGCCAGGTACTAACGCCTCTCATCAAATGAGAGGTAAATTTTTTAAAAAATAAGTGATTGTTTAAAATACAACTTTGGAAGGAAAAGGAATGGCACCAAAACCTAAGCAATTTACCAACCGGCGCTTTTTGGACACTTTGGAAAGGCATGTCTTGCTGTTTGATGGCGCCATGGGCACCAATCTTGACCGACAAAACCTGACAGCATCACACTTTGGTGGCGAGCAAACAGAAGGTTGCAATGATTACCTGGTCATCACTTACCCCCAGGCTGTGGAGAAGGTTCATCGATCGTTTTTAGCAGCGGGTGCGGATGTCATCCAAACGGATTCCTTCCGGGCGAATCGCCTTACCCTATCTGATTTTGGACTGGGCGAACGGGTAAACGAAATCAACCGGGCATCAGCTTTGCTAGCGAGGCGGGTCGCGGATGGGTTCTCAACTCCAGAAAGACCACGTTTTGTGGCTGGTTCAATGGGTCCCAGTGGGAAATTGATCTCGGTTGAAGACCCGGAGATGTCGGACATCCGATTTGAGGATTTGGTGGATGTGTTCTGCGAGCAGGCCGAGGGACTGATAGAAGGTGGGGTTGACTTGCTCTTGATCGAAACCTCCCAGGATATTTTGGAAGTCAAAGCCGCAATTTTGGGCATTAAGCTTGCTTTTGACAAAACCGGCCAAATTTTGCCCATCCAAGCACAAATTACTATGGACACGACCGGGCGAATGCTCTTGGGTACAGATATTGCGGCCGCTTGCGCGATTCTTGAAGATATGGGCATTGATGTGATTGGGTTAAACTGCTCGACCGGCCCGGATTATATGCGTGAACCCATCCGGTATTTAACTGAAAATTCGCATTTGCCCGTGTCTTGCATTCCCAATGCAGGGTTGCCTTTAAATGTGGACGGACAGGCGGTTTATCCAATGGAACCGGAACCATTTTCCAAAATACTGTTGGAATTTGTCCATGATTACGGCGTTCAGGTGGTGGGGGGATGTTGCGGTACCCGGGAGGAACATATTCAACGGATCAACGAAGGAATAAACCGTGACCGGCCAAAACCTCCTGTACCCAATCAGGTAGCAATGCTCGCCTCGCCCGTCCAGGCAGTGCCGATGATGCAAACCCCAGCGCCATTCTTGATTGGTGAACGGCTTAATGCACAGGGCTCGCGACGTTTTAAAAGTCTCATCTTGGAAGAAGATTACGATACGATTGTTGAAATGGGACGGGAACAGGTCGAAAGCGGCGCGCATGGATTGGATATCTGTGTGGCGCTGACAGAAAGCGCCAACGAAGCAGAATTAATGGCAGCCCTGGTTAAAAAATTGGCAAATGCTGTGCCGGTGCCATTGGTAATTGATTCGACAGAGGTTGATGTTATTGAAGCGGCCTTGAAAGCGAACCCTGGTCGTGCGCTGATAAATTCTACCCATCTTGAATCTGGCCCTGAGCGAGCCGGACAGATCTTTTCATTGGCGAAGCAATTTAATGCTGCAGTGATCGTCCTGACGATAGATGAAGATGGTATGGCCAAGACGGTGGATCATAAATTGGCGGTTGCCAAACGGATATTTGAACTGGCTGTTCACAAATATGGTTTGAAGCCTGAAGACCTTGTCTATGATGCGCTCACCTTTACCCTCGCGACAGGGGATGTGGAACTGGCTGATTCGGCCACCCAGACCTTGGAAGGCATTCGGAAAATTAAACATGAGCTCCCTGGTGTATTGACATCGCTGGGCTTGAGTAATGTCTCTTTTGGTCTTTCGCGACCGGCTCGGGCGGTCATCAATAGTGTCATGCTGTATCATGCTATAGAAGCCGGGTTGGATATGGCAATTGTCAATCCAGCACATATCAAACCCTATGCAGAGATTCCTGAAAAGGAGCGCCAGTTGGCTGAAGACCTTATTTATCACAGGCATGAAGATAGCCTGGCGAAGCTCATTGCACATTTTGAGACGATGGATGATGTGGGTGAAGATAAGCGCAGCAGCCAAGTGAACCTTGAGGCCATGTCAGCAGAAGAGCGCTTGCACTGGCGTATTCTACACCGCCATAAAGCTGAAGTGGAAAAGGATATTGATCTGATTCTGGAGAGAGAAGAAAATTTGCCCCAATCCGCAATAGCTGTGAAGATCCTCAACGAGGTGCTTTTGCCTGCGATGAAAGAAGTTGGGGATAAATTTGGCAGTGGGGAATTGATATTACCCTTCGTGCTTCAAAGCGCTGAAGTGATGAAGATTGCAGTAAGCCATCTGGAGAACTTCCTTGAAAAAAAGGAGGGGACAACAAAAGGCAAACTCGTGCTGGCAACGGTGTATGGTGATGTACATGACATTGGTAAAAACTTGGTCAAGACCATCCTGTCCAATAACGGCTATAGCGTCCTTGACCTGGGCAAACAGGTGCCGGCTGAGACGATTATTAATCGGGCTGTGGAGGAAGGGGCAGATGCCGTTGGGTTGAGCGCTTTGTTGGTGAGCACCAGTAAACAAATGCCATTGATTGTGAATGAAATGGATCGCCGTGGATTGGAGATCCCGGTGCTTATAGGAGGGGCCGCGATTAACCCTCGTTTTGGTAAACGTATTTTGATGACCGAGCAGGGACATTATTATGGTCCAGGAGTGTTCTACTGCAAGGATGCTTTTGAAGGTCTTTCAACGATGGATGCATTGATGGCTCCTGACACGCGCGAGGCATTAATCCAGGGCATTCAGCAAGCAGCTGATTTTGAACTGGGGAGAGATCTGGCGAAGCGTCGCAGGCCGGTGGGTAAACGGGATATGAAGCAGGTGGTGCATCTGGATGATCTACCTGCAGCGCCTCATTGGGGACCTCACCTGGTTAAGCAAATGCCGTTAAAGATGGTTGGAGAGCATCTCGCTATTAATGAACTCTATCGACTTTCCTGGGGTGCTAAGAATGCGCATGGTGAAGAATGGGAAAAAATTCAGGTTGAATTTGACCAAAGACTGGCGCGTATGCGTAAAGCAGCTGAAAAAGAGGGCTGGCTGGAACCTCAAGGCGTATATGGTTACTGGCCCTGCCAGTCAGAGGGAGATTCGCTGAGAGTCTATCATCCTGATACAGTGGGCCAGGCGGATCCAGAGGTTCTATATCGGTTTGATTTTCCAAGACAGGAGTCTTCGCCGGGTCTTTGCCTGGCAGATTATTTTGCACCAGTGGATTCCAACAAGATAGATGTGGTTGCTTTCCAGGTGGTGACTGTAGGAAATAGAGCAACACACCGATTTGAGGAATTGGAAGAAGCAGGGGAATATACGGAGGCGTATTTCCTGCATGGATTGGCGGTCCAAATAGCGGAAGCAGCAGCTGATTACCTGCATGCCCATATCCGACGTGAGTTAAAATTAGCCCCTGATCGTGGGAAGCGTTATTCGTGGGGGTATCCTGCCATCCCTGAACTGGAAGATCACCTAAAAGTGTTTGACCTATTAAAGGTTGAAGCCAGACTGGGTATGCAGTTGACCTCTGCTTACCAACTTGTCCCTGAGCAATCTACAGCAGCTATCATTGTTCACCATCCTGACGCCAAATATTTCAATGTTGGCACCAGCCGCATTGAGCAGCTTCTCCAAAAATAATTAGCAGAAAGGCAGTCATGAATAATCCGCTGAACAAGTTCAAAGATCTTTTAGAGCAATCAAAAGGTCCGATTATTGCCGATGGTGCAATGGGAACCTTATTACACGACCGCGGCATTGATATTAACGACTGCTTTGATGAGTTAAATTTAACCCAACCGGCTGTTGTCGCTGATATCCATCGGGATTATATTCAGGCTGGTTCGCAAATGATCAAGACCAATACTTTTGGCGCTAACCGGGTGAAATTAAACCGACATGGCCTGGGAGACCGGGTTAAAGAGGTGAATACAGCCGCCGTTGAACTGTTGAAACGGGTTGTGCTGGCTTCATTCAAGGATGTTCTGATTGCAGGGGATGTAGGGCCTTTGGGGGTACCATTAGCGCCTTTTGGTCGTGTGCAGCCTGAAGAGGCATTAAGTGTCTACCTTGAGCAGGTGCAGGCTTTATACGAGGCAGGTGTGGACCTGATTTTGATTGAGACGATGGTTGACATCTTAGCAGTCCAGGCGGCTGTGGATGCGGTTCACCAGGTGGACCCGAATTTGCCAGTAATTGCCTCGATGACCTTTACAAGAGACCGACGAACGCTACTTGGAAATTCGCCCCAGGAAGTTGCTCAGCGGTTAAATGCATTCGGCGTGGACGTTATTGGTGTGAACTGTTCTGGCGGCCCAGCCCAGTTATTGCGTATCTTACGTCAGATGAAACAAGCGGTGCCAGAGGCGCATTTGTCAGTGATGCCAAATGCTGGCTTTCCTGAAAAGGTCGGCGGTCGAATCATGTACCCAGCCGGGCCGGATTACTTTCATGAGTATGCGCTTGCATTCTGGCGAGCTGGTGCGACGGTTATTGGGGGCTGTTGCGGAACCACACCCAAACATATCAGGGTTATCCTCAATGCAGTGGAAAGAGCGCCTGAAAATTTCCTGGTCACTGTGGTTTCAGAATTGGAATCTGAGGTGGAGAAAGAACAGGAACCCGCTCTGGCTCGCTCACAATTTGCTCAGAAATTGGACGCAGGGCGGTTTGTGATTGCCGTTGAAATGGATCCACCACGAGGCCTGTCGACTCATAAAAGGATGGCAGGCGCTTCACTCCTGGCAGATGCTGGTGCAGATGTTATCGATGTTGCTGACAGTCCCATGGCTCGGATGCGGATGAGCCCCTGGGCGCTCTGCAACCTGATTCAAACGACATATGATATCGAAACGACTCTCCACTTTCCCACGCGCGGTCGCAATTTATTAAGGATCCAGGGTGATCTGCTGGCAGCCCATGCTATGAACGTTCGTAATGTCTTTGTGATCATGGGAGATCCAACCGCGATTGGTGATTATCCTGATGCCAGTGATGCTTGTGACCTTGTGCCAACAGGTCTAATCCGATTGATCAAGGGAGCTTTCAATGTTGGTGTCGACCATTCAGGTGGGCAGATCGGTCAGCCAACCTCTTTTTTTGTTGGGGCAGCTTTAAACCTCTGTCCCAGCAAACCAGAGCGCGAAAAGCATGTCCTGCGAAAAAAGTTGTCGGCAGGAGCAGATTTCTTCCTGACGCAACCGGTGTTTGACATTGATAAAGCAAGGGGGTTTATAAAAGATTACGAAGGGGAACATGGGCCGCTGGATGTTCCCATCCTGGTGGGGATCCTTCCGTTGGTCACTGACCGTCATGCCCGTTTTCTGCATAACGAGGTTCCTGGAATCCTGATTCCGGAAAATATTCAGCAGCGCATGGACAAAGCTGGTGAAGGGTCGATCAAAGAAGGGGTGAAGATTGCTCAGGAACTCATCCAGGAGTTACAATCGGACTTTCAGGGTGTCTATTTTATGCCAGCCTTCAATCGTTTTGATATGGTGGCTGAGATCATTGACCAGATAAAAACCTTTAAGTAGAATTAGTAGCTGTTTCGGTGTATAAATAAGCCGAAGAAGACGAATTGTACTTCCATGCAGCTTAAAGATAATTAATAACCTGCGGTAAAATAGGGTAGAGGTAAACAATGAATAGACAACGCCTAACGGTAAAAATCGTCCTTATTGGAATGCTGTTGCTAATTTTAGCCTCCTGCAGTCCTGAAGGGCTTACCACGGAAGAAATGGCAGCGACTTTTGCAGCTCAAACTTTGATGGCGGTTCCAACTGACACGGAGACACCATTACCGACTGAGACACTGACACCCACCACAACCCCAACCGAGGAACCCACACCCACCCCCTTACCAATACTTGGGCCGGTCGGCCCGGTTGATTTTCCAGAGGATGTCAATCCCCTCACGGGATTATGGGTTTCGGACCCAACCATTCTGGAAAGGCGGCCGGTATTTGTGAAGGTGGCAAATTATCCTGTCAGCGGCAGGCCGCACGCCGGGTTATCCTTTGCGGATATTGTCTTTGAGTATTATATTGGCGCGGGTGGAAACCGTTTCATTGCGCTTTACTATGGCCAGGATGCACCTATGATCGGGCCGGTGCGTTCCGGGCGGCTGGTTGATCCACAGTTGGTCAGTTTGTATGAGGGCATTCTGGGTTTTGAAGGGGCCTATGTAACCATTATGCAAAGAATTACGGGGATTCTAGGAAACCGGGCCATCAGTGGTAAAGATAATTGTCCTGCCATTTGCGATGATGGTCGCAATATTGTGATCAGTGTGTTTGCTGATTCTGAGGCACTGACAACCCTTTCATCAGAACGCGGTGTGGATAACCAGCGTTATTTGCTGGAAGGGATGGCGTTTGACCCGGAGGAACCCCAGGGTGGTGAGCTTGGTGACCAGGTTATGATTGAATTCTCGCGGGTTAACCCCAGCGAATGGCAATTTGATGAGGAGAGCGGGTTATATTTACGCTGGATTGACAATGCTACTGGTCAGGAAATTGACATGATTCCACTTGTAGATCGGATAACGGATGAGCAATTGGGTTTCGCCAATGTTATTGTGCTTTTTGCCAATTACGAGGAATTAGCCCCGACTCTTCATGATATTGATGTGTGGGACAACCCTGACGGTCAACGAGCAGTTATCTTCCGGGATGGTCAGGCATATGATGTCACCTGGGCCACGCCAGATAAAGAACAGCCGATCCAATTTTTGGATGAGGATGGTGAGGTGTTCTGGTTGAAACCCGGTAATACCTGGGTGGCGATTATGGGGCTCAATTCAGAGGTGGCTGTTGTTGATGGCCTGTGGACTTTTAATTTTAACATGCCATAATTCATGCAAACCCTGATCCTATCCGATGTTCATGCAAACCTGACTGCTTTAATCTCAGTATTGGAGGACGCAGCACCTTTTGATCGTGTCTGGTGCTTGGGGGATATTGTCGGCTATGGGCCAGACCCAAATGAGTGCGTAGAACAGATCAAATCTCTACCCGGGTTGATATGTGTCAAGGGCAATCATGACGCTGCCAGTGTGGGGGGCCTTGATGTCCATACCTTTAACATGGATGCACAGGAATCTTTAGCTTGGTTGACAAAGGAACTGACGTTTGAAAATTCTCAGTGGATCGAGGCGTTAGACGATGTGGTGATTGTTGACGATATCACCCTTGTCCATGGCAGCCCACGCAGCCCGGTCTGGGAATATATTATGGATTCAGGTTGCGCTCATGAAAACATGAAGGCCTTTGATACGAGTATTTGCCTGGTTGGGCACACTCATTTGCCAGCGGTATATGAACTGGGGGGCAACTCGGCCAGCCCAACGCGAATATCAAAAATAACGGTTGATGAAGAATTTGCTGTAAATCATAAAAGTATTATCAATCCCGGATCTGTGGGCCAACCCCGTGATCTGGATGCGAGGGCGTCCTATATGATCTACAACGATGTGTTAGAAAGCTGGTGTTATCACCGTGTGGACTATGACATACAAGCGGTTCAAGAGCGGATCATGGCTGCCAATTTGCCATATCGACATGCAGCGCGGTTGAAAGCAGGCTGGTAGGGGATCTGAGTGGTTCCCTCCCACCCCTTGGCGTCTCAAGCGAAAATAACCTGTCCATTGTGGAACTATTCACTTATAAATAGCGTCTACTAAATATAAAATGGAACAAAAATATCCACTGTTAAGGAGAAGAATATGAAAAAGAAACTGGTTTCGCTTATAGGTTTGGTTGTAGGATTGAGTATGGTACTAGGTGCTTGTGCGCCGATGATGGCGTCGGAAGAAAAGGGCTATGACGCTGTTCCGATGGAGCCGGCTTACGAGGAAGCGTGGGTGGAGGCAGAAGAGCCGATGATGGATGCGCCAAGCGCTGCTGAGCGCGGTTTTGATACGGGCGCTGGCGAAACAGCCGGTGTTATGGCGCGTATGGTTATTTATAATGCCGATATGCGGATAGCGGTAGAAGACCCGGAATCGTCGATGCAGTCAATTATCAAGATGGCTGAAAATGCGGGCGGTTTTGTGGTCTATTCCAATGTATTTAAAACGACAACAGATCGAGGCAGTCTGCCACGAGCTAATTTGACCGTTCGGGTACCGGCAGGCCAGCTTAACTCGATTATGGAATCGATCAGGGGCTTGACCCCCAACCCCAAAGAGGATGTCTTGTCTGAAAACGTTTCTGGCCAGGATGTGACAGCAGAATTTACAGATCTTGAATCACGTTTACGAAACCTGGAAGCTGCAGAAAAAGCCCTGGTGGCCCTAATGGAAGATGCCCAGGATCCGCAGGATGTGCTGGATGTTTTTAGTGAGTTGACCTATTACCGGGGAGAGATTGAGATCGTCAAAGGGCGCATGCGCTACCTGGAGGAATCAGTGGCTTTGTCAGCCATTTCTGTGGAAATAGTGGCTAAAGCATCCATCCAACCCATTGAAATTGCCGGGTGGCAACCACGAGGAACGGTTAAGAACGCCATTGAGGCATTAATCAGTACAGCCCAATTCTTGGCAGATGCCGCTATCTGGTTTGGTATCTTCTGCCTGCCGTTTTTGATCCCGTTGGGGATCGTCACCTACTTCCTGGTACGATTGATAAGAAAACAGCGAGCTAAGAAACGAGCCAGGAAAGCGGAAGTGGTCGAAAAGCAGTAACGGATCACAGATTACTGCCCAGTGCAGTTAGATCGTAGAAAAAATTAAACGAAAAGGGCACCTTTCACAAGAGCGGTGCTCTTTTTTTCTCTTAATGCGGCAAGGATTCCGACAAGAATAATAAGCACTTGACAAAATAGAAACAATTATATAAACTATTTTGGTCATTAAAAAAATTTTATATGATCAAGGATATTTATATGAACAAGCTTCCTCAACGAATGCCCCTGTTCGTGGTAAAGGATTTAGAGACTCTAAAAATCTTGACAGAGCCACTCCATCTCCAGATCCTCGAAATGCTGGATCTGGAACCCCAGACCGTGAAACAAGTGGCAGACAAACTGGGTCTTTCCAGTAACCGTTTATATTATCACTTCAAAATGCTTGAAGAGCATGGGTTGATTCAGGTTGTGCAAACGCGCCTGGTCAATAACATGCTTGAAAAAACTTACTGGGGGACCGCTGAAGATATTGATATTGATAAAGAATTAATCAATTTTTCCACTGAAAGTAGTCAGGAGACCCTGTTCAAAATTGTTTCTAATTCCATTGAGACGACCCATGCGGATATCATGCGAAGTCTGGAGGCAAGAAAGTTTAAACTTGATCAGGGCGCGAAAACCGTTCCCCGAGATTTGGTTATCACCCATACAAAAAAACGGTTATCTGATGAAACCTATCAGCAGTTTGTAAACAGGATAAGAGCCATACTTAAGGAATTTTCAGAACTTCAAGACGAAGAAGACTCAGGTGAAGGTGTCAATGTTTTCAGTATTGCATGTTATCTTTACCCGAGCTATTACTATAATGACGAGCAAGAAGAGGAAAATGAGGGATAGGTTCTATGCTTAAACCATCAAAAGGAATCCGTACTTTTTTAGTCATCTGGTTGGGGCAGTTATCGTCAATGATAGGTTCCGGCCTGATTGGGTTTGCCCTGGCTGTTTGGATATTTGAACAAACAGGTCAGGCGACTCCCTTTGCCCTCACAGCGCTTTTCAGTTCGCTGCCCAGAATATTGCTATCGCCTGTGGCTGGCGCCCTCACTGATCGCTGGAACCGCAGGAAGATCATGTTAATTGCTGATTCTCTGTCAGGGGTGATCACTTTGGTAACAGCTTTCTTGTTATTCTCAGGTCAGATGCAGGTTTGGATGGTGTATGTGATCAGTTTCACAGGTGCGATTTTTGCAGCATTTCAACAGCCTGCCTATACAGCTTCGATTGTTATGCTGGTGCCCAAAGATCAGCTCACCAGGGCAAACAGTATGGTGCAGATGGGTCAGGCCATTGAGACCATTCTAACACCCATCATGGCAGGTGCTCTGTTTGTGACGGTTGGCATGATTGGGATTATTATCATTGACGTCGTCACCTATTTGTTTGCACTAACTACATTGATCCTGGTGCACATTCCACAACCTGAAAAAGAAATAGTGCCTGAGGGTGCCAAAGTTTCGATCTTCAATGACATTTCCTTTGGCTGGCAATACCTACAAGATCGACGCGGCTTGTTGGGGTTGCTGCTCTATTTTGCAGCGGTGAATTTCTTTCTGAGCCTTTCGGGCGTGATGGTTGGACCCCTGGTGCTCTCTTTCAGTAGTGCTGCTAGCATGGGTGCGGCGCAGTCCGTGATGGGGGTGGGCATGCTAGCTGGTAGCTTGGTAATGAGCATCTGGGGAGGCCCCAGGGATAAGAAAATCTCTGCAATTATCGGTTTTATTTTTTTGGCTTCTATTGGATTCATTGTGGGTGGACTGCGTCCAACAATGGGGTTTATCAGTGCCGGTAGCTTTATCCTGACTTTTTTTATTCCCTTTGCCTCAGGCCCCAGCTCGGCATTGTTTGCCGAAAAAGTAGCACCTGAGGTTCAGGGCAGGGTTTTTGCCACCCGCAGCATGCTGGCCCAATCAATGATGCCTCTGGCATATCTATCCAGTGGGGTATTGGCAGATTATGTTTTCAATCCCTGGCTGGTGGAGGGCGGCTGGCTGGCGGATACAATTGTCGGTGCATTGATCGGCGTAGGGCCCGGACGCGGGATCGGTTTGATGATCATTTGCAGTGGATTGGTGCTGTTATTGGTCAGTGGTGTTGCGTATGCCAACCCACGGATTCGCAATATCGAGACAGAAATTCCGGATGCTGTCCCAAACCAGGTTGAAAGAATTGAAAAAGTGAAAGAACTGCAAACAGCCGGATGATGCTGGCTTGGTCATGCCTGTATGTGAAGTTCACCACCATCTAAATCAACCAGATTAAAGGAATAAATCCCTGAAACTTGGTTAGGATATGGTTGTATTTGGTTGTCATTGAAGAATGCGTTGGATGGTTTCCAAGGCAGGTAGAGCAGTACACTGCCGGATGCCCTTCGGGTGAGGTTAAAACGGAGGTTTAGTACCCGCGGTGTTGTTTGCCACTGATCAATTTCGAGTCCTTGTGAGAGGTGCACATTGCTTCCCAAATAAGCAGGTTGATCGACATCAACGGGCCTGACTGCGATGACCCGCACCCCGTGAGGTGGGACATCGTGGAAAAAAAAGGGCATACCTGGCCCCATCTTGCCAGTGGTCCCTGACCAAAATTCACGCAACCACCAGGTAGATGTTTCAGGCAATTTGAATTCTTGAGGTGCAAAACCTAAAGACACTGGCTGGTTGTGCCAGTTGAAGCGGGCCAGTAGGTGCCAGGGGCCGATAGGGCCGTTGAGGTCTAGGCGCAGCTTAGCTGGCGTTTTTGAATCGAACCAATCCATAACCCATGCCCGCTGGTCGATCGCAGGCAGGAGCACTTGCGCGATTTGCCTGCGTTCCTCTGACAAAGCAGGAAGATCATCTGAGAGCAAAATCGTGCCACCGGTCAGACCGATGGCTGTTGCCAGCGTTTGAACTTCATCCAGAGTCAGGTGGGTGTCTTCACGCACCAGCAAACAATCGGGGTCATTAATCCACCAATGATGGTGAAGCTGCGCTCGGGTGAGGATGTTCTGCAATGCATTCCTGGCTGCAGGCATATGGGGTTCATGTTGAAGCAATAGGCTCACCGGAGGAAAGTGCGGTTTCCAGTGGCCACTCACATCTGCGCCAATCCGCATGGCGTCAAAAAGACCTAGTCCCGATCCCAACGGGCATCCGCAGGCAAGCATGGTCACCCCGGGGCCGGCAGCTTCTCTTAGGGCTTGCAAGCCCTCCCTTAATACCTGTGCCCTGGTTCTTGTCTGGTCTTGATAAACACCATCCAGTGCAGCCGCATAGAGAAAATCCAGTTTCAGATACTTAAATCCCCACTCATGAACAGCTGTACGGATCACTTTGCATGTATATGCCAGGGCGGCAGGTTTGGTCAAATCGAGCGCGTAAGTGAATGTGTTCCAGACGAATCCGGCATTGACCGGCTGGCCCCTCTTATTCCGCAGGATCCAGTCTAGATGGTCGCGGAGCAGGTTGGACTTTGGGTGCACGATAAAAGGCGCCAGCCACAGACCCGGTGCCAACCCGTTGTTTTTTGCTTTTTGGGCGATGGGTTTGACGCCATTTGGGAAATCTGGCGTGAATTCAAACCAATCCCCCGGAAAAGTTTCATAGCCGTCATCAATCTGGAACAGGGTCAGCGGCAGTGCTTTTTTATGGGTTAGGAGCGATGCGAGGTTTTCTTTTATGTTCTGCTCGGTGATCCCCTGATAAAAGTGGTACCAGGAGCACCAACCAGCTGGGGCAGGGTCATGGGAATGAATGTCGTGTTCATGGGCAACCGCCGAAAAATAACGCACCAGAGGTTCAGGTGTGTCGAGGTCGATGAAACTCAATGCGGTCCAATCTGAAAGGAGGCACTTTTTTGCAGGAAGTAAGGCATCATCGCCATTGGCCCACATCTTTAAACGCGGTGTAGGTTTGAGCCATGCTGCCAGGCTACTGTAGTGGGTTTTTTGAGATAGGCAGCCTGCCAGCAGCCCAATGCGGGTGGCACGGTCACCCAATACGCCAAAAAAATCACCGGTAAAGTGGTTTTTTCTTCGTGGTTGGGGTGTGCCTGGGTTAACCACCATTGGGTTTTGGCAGGGGCCCAGGATGGATTTGGCCTGTCTCTCACCTGAACCGTAAGTGCCAGTATGAGACCAGGACTGCCACCCATGGCTGTAAAAAGCAGGTTCTGAGTTGTTTGAGGTACCCAGGTTAAGCCCACTGGGTTGAATATTGAGAAATGTGATTCGGTGGAGGGTGATTGGATGATCACCCTGGTTGGTGATTGTAAATCGGAGGCAGGCCAGAGAATGCTCACTGGCAATCCCCAACCAGAGGGTTATTTGTATCTTATTAGGGTCATCCAGGATTTTGACTTTTATTGTGTTTACCGGGCCAAAACGGGTGATAATACCTTCTGGCTTATCAACTTGTTGGATGGTCAAAGGTTTGGTAAAAGGATTGACTTTTCGGTTGTTGATTGAATAATGCAGTTCAAAACAACTTTTGAGCGCCGCATTTGGAAATATCCCTGACTTCAGGTTGAGTGAACCCGTTTGAGGCTCGAAATGGAGTGAAAGCTCCCTGGATGAAAGCTGCATGATCAACCCTTAATATTTTAACAGTGCGTCTAAGTCTGCAAGGCTGATGGGGCCTTGCCGTAAAATTTTTAAAGCTGGACCCGTGGTATCTACCACAGTTGAGGCCGTTGGCCCGGGTGTGGCGCCGCCATCCAGCACCAGGTCAACGAGTCCCCCCAGTTGTTGAATGACATCATCGGGGGTGGTTGGGTTAGGGCCACCGGAGATATTGGCGGAGGTGGTTGCCAGGGGGCCTGTTTCTCGGAGGAGCGCACGTGTGAAGGCATGGTCTGGGATGCGGATGCCCACCGTGGGATAAGAGGACATTTCGGCGGGCAGATGGGGACCTTTTGGCAGGACCAGGGTCAGGGCACCTGGCCAGAAAATCTCAGCGATACGCCGGACATGGTCACTTACGAATAGCACCAGATCATCAAGTTGATCAGGATCACCAATTAACACCGGTAAAGCCTTTTCATCAGGTCTTTCCTTTGCCAGGTAGATCTTTTGAATGGCGGTTGGGCTGAAGGCATCTGCGGCCAGGCCATACACTGTGTCAGTGGGAAAGGCGATCAGGCCGTTTTCACGGATGATTATTTTTGCGGTTGAGATGGCAGATGGGTCGTCGATTGGGAGGGTCTGGGTATTAATCATGGTCATCCTTTCTTGGTTTGTCATCCTTATTTTAACCTGTTGCGTGGTTTTATCTCAGATTTATTTCAATAATCCGATCTTTTCCCGAAAGGTCTGTGATGATTTGACAGCTTGCATAGGGAAATGCATTTCTGGCTGCTTCTAACGTGGCCTTTCCCAGGGTGGCTTCAATTTCAAGGAGGAGGGTACCTTCAGGCGTTATCCTGGATTGTGCTTGTTTGAGAAGCTGATTAATCGCATCCATTCCATCCTGGCCGCCATCCAGCGCCAGGCGTGGTTCCCACTTTGAGACCTCGAGGGTGTCTAGTAATTTTCTGGGAATATAGGGCGGGTTGGCACAAATCAGATCAAATTGGATATGAATAGCTGTGAGGAGGTCCGATTGGACGAAATGGACGTTTAGCAAATTATGTTGATGGGTATTTTCTTGTGCCGTTTTGAGGGCTGGCATCGAAATATCGCTGGCCACGACCCTTGAGTCGGGTAGTTCGGCGGCTAGGCTGATGGCGATGGCGCCGCACCCTGTGCCCACATCGATTATCAGGGGGTTCCGGATGGTATGAGCAAATTGGATTGCTCTCTCAACCAGCAATTCAGTCTCAGGGCGGGGGATGAGTACATCCGGGTTCACGGCAAAGCTTCTGCCAAAAAAGGACCATTCACCAAGGACATAGGGTAATGGTATGCCTTGGATTAACTGCTGTACTATCCTTTCGATAGATTGAATTTCATGATCGGAGAGATTGTGTTCCCCGTGGGCTAAGAGCCAGGATTTAGAGCGTTTAAGGGTATGACTTAATAAGACCAGGCTGCTGTTGTCAGGTGTATCGATCGCATGGTTGCTCAGGATGGTTTTTAGGTATCCCCTGAAGGATTTAAGCTGTATGGGTTATGCCTCCACCAGTGCTAATTTTTCTGCCTCATCAACCAGAGTGAGCTCATCAATAAACTCGTCGATATCTCCATCTAGAACCCCATTGAGGTTGAAGGAGGAAATGTTCACCCGGTGGTCGGTGACACGGCTCTGCGGGAAGTTGTATGTGCGGATCTTTTCCGATCGCTCACCAGATCCAACCTGAGACCGACGGGTGGCGGCCTCTTCTTCCTGTTTCTTTCGTTCTTCAACTTCATAGAGGCGGGCTTTGAGAATGCTCATCGCTCGTAATTTGTTCTGCAGTTGTGAGCGCTCGTCCTGGCAGGCGACGACCATGCCTGTGGGCAGGTGTGTGATGCGGACCGCAGTGGAATTCTTCTGAACGCTCTGACCACCAGCACCGGCCGATTTATAGACATCAATCTGAATGTCTGAGTCGGGGATATCGATTTCTACATCATCTACCTCAGCCAGCACCGCTACGGTTATGGTTGACGTGTGGATGCGTCCCTGAGATTCTGTTTCGGGCACACGCTGGACGCGGTGCACCCCGGACTCATACTTGAGACGTGAATACGCCCCATCGCCTTTGATCATAAAGCTGACCTCTTTTACGCCCCCAATGCCGGTTTCGTGCATGGAAAGAATTTCAGTTTTCCAATTCATGCGTTCAGCATAGCGGCTATACATGCGGTATAGGTCTGCCGCGAATAGACCAGCTTCATCACCACCGGTGCCCGCCCGAATTTCCATGATGACATTGCGTTGATCCCGGGGATCCTTTGGCACGAGCATGCTTTTCAGAGAGGCCTCTAGGTTTTCCCGTTGTTCTTTTAAGGCTTCCAATTCTAATTGGACCAGGGAACGCATTTCCTCATCTTCTGTTTCCAATAAGGCCTGGGTTTCCTCAATCTTGTCGAGAGTTTGCTGATAACTGCGCGCTTTTGTTACAATAGTTTCCAGCTCAGCTCTTTCTTTGGATAGCTTGATGGCTGTTGTATAATCATCCCCGACTTCAGCAAGTTGGCGGTCTATTTCTTCGAATCGTTCAATAATACCCTGTAAGTTTTCTAACATTTTTCTTATTTCTCTTATTTACCTTATAATTTTAACGTTTGGATTATACCACTATTACCAGCTATTGGTTTTCGTATAGACATTGAAATTAAAACCATATGCCCAGGTCGATCATATTGCGGTATACTCATCCTTGCGTGAATTATATGACCAATCATCGGCCAACACAAAACCGACCCAAACAAGTTTATTGCACATTCCATGAGGGGAAAGGGCATCGCTATCATGGCCATCCTGAATCCCCGCAGCGTGTGCAGACCATGCGGTATTGGGTTGAAACGCCTCCCTATCCTGAAATGAAGTGGTTGAAATATTCTACTGCTGATGAGGCTTCCATATGCCTGGTGCATTCACAGGAACTGCTGATAACCTTACAGGAAGCCTGTCAACGTGGGCCACATGAATTTGAGCCTTCTCCCAGTTATGTTACCCAGCATAGTTATCAGGCAGCTCTTGGTGCAGTTGGGGCAACGCTTGCAGTCAGCAGGCGGATTATTGATGATGGAAAAGGGCATGGGTTCGCTATTGTGCGCCCACCCGGCCATCATGCTGAACCAGATCGGTCAATGGGCTTTTGCTTATTCAATAATGTTGCCATCGCTGCGGCTGATGCACTTTCCAGGGGTTTGGATAAAGTGGCTGTTTTAGACATTGATGCGCATCATGGCAATGGGACCGAAGCCGCTTTTTGGGATCGAGAGGAAGCAGGGTTTTTATCTATCCATGAGGGAAATATTTATCCCGGTACGGGTTTCGCTGAGTCTGCTCCGCATGCCCGAGGGCGAATTGTCAATATTCCTTTGCCGCCATCCTGTGGAAATGAGGTTTATCAATCCATATTGACTGACCTGGTTGCACCCTGGTTGTGTGCTTTTAAACCCGCCATGTTATTTGTTTCGGTGGGTTACGACGCCCATTTCACAGATTCACTCGCGAACCTGATTTTGGATACAACCGGGTACCATGAATTGTCGAAACTGTTGGTACACCTGGCAGAGACATTCTGTCATGGACGGTTGATGTTTGTTTTGGAAGGCGGCTACAACGCCGTGGCTTTAAAAGACAATGTTCAGGCATGCCTTGCAGCTTTATGCAGACAGGATTCATTTCCAGACCATTATGGTCAGGCACCGATCAGCCAGGTTAGACTTAATTCTCTGGTTGATAATATTATTGATTTACACGCATTAAGGAGAATTGAAAATTGTTAGAGCTTTACTTTATCCGGCACGGACAATCGACCAACAATGTCTTATATGAAGGGGATCATGAAGATTACATGATGGAAAGAGATACCGATCCAGATTTAACCCAAAAAGGACGAGAACAGGCGCGCCTTGTTGCGGCACATTTGGCCAGTTCATATATGAATAATGGTTACGATCCACAAAACCGGAATGGGTTTGGTTTGACACATCTATATTGCAGTTTGATGATTCGGGCGGTTAAGACTGGGATTGTAATTTCAAAAACAACCCGCATACCCCTTATGGCATGGCCGGAGGTGCATGAGACAGGGGGCATATTTGAGATGAAGCGGAACGATGGCCAAATGATCGCGCTTGGCAAACCCGGTCCCGGCAGATCCTATTTTGAGAATAATTTTCCTGAGCTGGTTTTACCGGAGGAAATGTCCGAAAACGGCTGGTGGGGTAGAGATAAAGAAACCCGAGAAAATTATGATAATCGGGCACAGGCTATCGTTAAAAGGATAAAAACGGATCATTTAGGCAGAGATCACCGGGTAGGGATTGTGACCCATGGTGGGATATTTACCCACATCCTAAAAGCTCTATTTGATGTCCGAGCAGATCAATACTGGTTCTTGATGAATAATTGTGGCATCACCCGTGTGGATATTGAAGACGATGGTCATGTCCTTCTGGCATACATGAACAAAACAGATTTTTTACCTGGTCACCTGGTCACATGATGTTGGGATGAGCGATTAATCAAAGAGGAAAAAAAGAAATGAACCAGATAAAATATCGTGCTGCGAAGAAATCTGACGCAGACCAGGCAGGTGAATTAATCTTTGACACTTTCCCAAAACTGGCAACCACCATTTTTGGTCTGGGTGACAAAGAAAAGGCAATAAAGGTATTGGAGACTATTTTTGAGCAGGAAGGACATCGTTTCAGTTATCAATATGCTCAGATCGCGTATAAAAATGATCAGGATGTCGGGCTGTTCATCGCATATCCTGGAAATATGCTGCCAAAACTAAATTGGCATTTATCCAAAGTCCTCCTGAGGCAATTCAGGTTTTTGGAAAAATTTAAACTGCTTTATAGCGCTTTGCCTTTAATTTTCATTAATGAAGCTGTCAGTGACGAGTTTTTATTGAGTAACCTGGCAGTTAAGGAGCAGAATCGAGGCGAAGGGCTCGGCACCCATATCCTTTCCAATGTAGAAGAAACAGCAAAAAGGGCGGGAATGGACAAAGTTGCCTTCATGGTAACAATCGAGAATGACTCTGCACAGCGTTTTTATGAGCGCAACAACTACCATGTTAAAGCAGAACACTTGATATCAAAAACCCGAGCACCTCAACTAGGACAGGGATATCTAAGAATGGTCAAAGAATTACCAGGATGATCCATTTAGAACAGCATTATCCAGAAGGCGTTGTCGCTGTCTTGCAAACTCTGGTTGACGGGGATGAACCATACCAGGTGCGCAGCTTTGATAAACCCGCCCATCATGCCAGCGAGGCAGCAGAATTATTGGGTTGTGCTTTGGGGGCTGTGGTTAAATCGCTTATATTTCAATTGACTCGATCGGGCGGGATGGTGTTGGTGCTGGTCTCGGGGAAGAACCGGGCAGATATGCAAAGGCTGGCCCATATCCTCGGGGAACCGGTTCGGACGGCCAGTCCTGAGGACGTTTTAGCTTTCACCGGTTACCCTGTTGGCTCCGTTCCCCCCTTTGGTGTTAAGGGCGATTGCTCGGTGATCATCGATGCGGATTTGATGACTTTTGAGCAAGTTTGGGCTGCTGCAGGAAGCGCTCATATCCTAATAGGTCTCTCCTCGCATGCATTGAAGCAAATAAGTCGTGGAAATGTAAAAGTAATTAAGCAACGTAAGCGAAGGAAAATCTGAAGTGTCATTTTTTATTTTGTTTTTCACAATGATATTGAATGGTGTCTTTGCCATGGCAGAACTTGCTCTGGTTTCATCACGGCAGGTACGGTTACAGCAGCGAGCTGATAATGGCGACCGTGGCGCTGCAGCTGCGGTTGAGTTGATGTTAGAACCCAATCGGTTCATATCTACGATACAAATTGCTATTACGCTGGTGGGCATCTTTGCTGGTGCTTTTGGTGCAGCACAACTTTCGGCCCCATTAGGAGACATTTTTTCACAGATTAAATTTTTTGCGCCTTATTCGGATACCATTGCGTTTGTGATATTAGTATTAATGATCACTTATTTTCAATTGGTTATCGGTGAGCTTGTTCCAAAAAGGGTGGCTTTAAATAACCCTGAGGCCATTATTTCTACTTTAGCGATCCCTATGCGCTATCTCTCAAAAATTGCTAATCCCATTGTAAACTTTTTAAGCACATCTTCGGAAATTGGGGTTCGGCTGTTGGGTATTAAGGCGAGCAACGAACCAATCGTTTCGGAAGAGGAGATCAAACTCCTCATAGAACAGGGTCGTCAAATCGGGGTATTTGAAGAAGCTGAGCGGGATATGGTCACCCGAATTTTTCGACTCGGTGAACGCCGGGTGGATGCATTGATGACCCCTCGTCTGGAAATGGCGTGGATTGACATCAACGTGGCAGTGGATGTTGTCTGGGCTCGAATCAAAGAAACACCGCATTCGCGTATCCCTGTCGCTGATGGTGATTTGGATAATATATTGGGTTATATTCAGATTCGAGATCTTTTAGGGCATACACCGGATGAATCCAATTTCTCGATCAGACCATTTATCAAAGAGCCAATTTATGTACCGGAAAACATGCCGGCTTTAAAAGCCCTTGATACCATCCAGACCAGCGGTGTGCACCTGGCGGTAGTTGTGGACGAATTCGGTGGGATTATGGGGATGGTAACCGATTATGACATTCTTGAATCAATTGTGGGTGAGATTCCAGAGGACAGCACCGATACGGATTACCTGGCCTTTCAACGGGAAGATGGTTCGTGGTTGCTCGATGGGTTGATTGTTATTGATCAACTTAAGGACATATTGAACTTGGCTGATATGCCTTGTGAAGAGAGGGCCACATACCAGACTTTGAGTGGTTTTGTGATGAACGAGCTTGGGCGAATCCCAAAAACAGGGGCCAAATTCATCCATGAGAATTATCAATTTGAGGTTGTGGATATGGACGGCAGGCGGGTTGACCGGGTTTTAGTGACTAAAATCAAAGATAGCTGATGTAGGAATAGTAATTGTCAGATATTTGCTTTTTATGGTGAGGAACAATACGATAGTGGAACCGGCTGGACCGGGATACATTACTCTGCCTGACATAATAGTTGATAGCCTTCCTCACAGATTTTATAAGCCGCATCAGCCTTTCCGATTTGGGTGGCCTTTTCTTTAACTTCCTTGAGGCATGCTTTATCATTATCAAGCCAGTGAAATAAGGTTACCAGTGCATCCGATGGGGTTTCACACAATGCTCCAGCGTCATTATCGATTACGAAATCCACGTTACCTCTCTCCTGACCTGGCAAAACATGTGTTATCATGATTGGGAGACCGGATGCCAACGCTTCTGTCACGATCAAGCCACCTGCTTTGCTCACTATCAGATCTGCTGCACGCATTAGTTTAGGCATAAAGTCCACAAAATCATAAATAAATACTGGATGATGCCAGTCCGTCTCTTGAAATGACTTATAAAGCGCTTCGTTGCCGCCAGCCACAAGGGCAAATTGTATCGCATGACCGCTGTGATCAAGTGTGACCAAAATGTCCATTAAGGACGGGATGCGAGGACTGCCAACAACAAGAATGCTTGTAAGCGATTTATCCCAATCTAGTTCTTCCCGTAGTTTATCAACTTTAGTTTCTTTCAGCGATTGAATTTTGGGGTTTGTAGGAATACCCGTATCGATAACTTGATCTTTAGAAAGACCCGCCTCTAAAGCCAACTTATGGACAATTTCTGTTGGTACCGTCAGGCGAGTTAAACTGGTGTTGAACCAGACATGGTGGACGGTCACCAAATCGGTGACTGTGGCAATGATGGGTATAAATATATTGTCTAATTTGAAAAGAATATTGAGCGGTGTGGAATAAATTGGATAAGTCGCGATGATTAAGTCAGGTTTTATTTTGTTGATAAGCTCTCGAAGCACATCAAGAAGAAGAATAGTAAATCCTCCTTCCATCATCGCGACAGGGAGAGATGAATCGCTGATATTAAATCCGAATTTATATAATTCGGGGATCAACTCTACAATCTCATCATAATTGGATTGGCTTTCTCGGATAATATCAGGAATATCTGGGTGGTTTAGGGGATTTTCAATAATAGTCGCACATTGATGGCCATATTTAGAAATAAAAGTCTCCTTTAGGGCTTTGGCAGCCATTCGATGCCCTAAACCAGCATCACCTGTGAGAATCAAGACTTTCTTTTTAGATTCAGACATCATGCACCTCAATTAATTTACGCAGTCTGGTTAATGAAAACAATCAATAAGCATTAATAAGGCCTTTTCAACGGAGTGTGTTTTAATTGCTTCTCTGTCACCGTTAAACTGATATGCATAAGCCTTTGTACTTTCTGCGTTACTTATCCCGATCCAAACCAATCCGACCGGCTTTGTGGGTGTGCCTCCGGTTGGTCCTGCTATCCCGGTGGTGGATAGACTTATTGCTGTACTGAATTTATTACGGACACCGGCTGCCATTTCACAGGCCGTTTGCTCGCTAACCGCCCCATAGCCCATGAGGGTATTTCTTTGTACACCCAGGATCGATTCTTTAATGTCATTACTGTAAGCAACCACCCCGCCAATAAAGAATGAAGAAGAGCCGGATACTGCCGTCAAAACATGGCTGAGGAGGCCGCCTGTGCAAGATTCGGCGACAGCGATGGTAAGGGCTCTTTTGCTTAGTATGGTCGCAGCAGTGGCTGATAATGTGACGAGTTTACGGTCCATGTTGTGATCTTTGATTCCACTGATTAAATATTTTCAGGATCCTGGTGTTTTTGACCTTTACCCAGTTCCTGAGATCGGGTGAACGCCGCCCAAATTGCCCTGGAAATGGCGGTACGGAAGCCCATCTTTTCGAGGTAATAGATGGCTGTAGCAGAGGTGCCGCCTGGGGAGGTGACCTGGTTGCGTAAGCGTGCTGGATGTGAATCGTTTTGATTATAAAAAGCGATCGAACCTTTGATGGTCTGCATGACCATCTCTTCAGCTATGCGTCTTGGTAAACCTAGGTGAACGCCTGAGTCGATCATCGCTTCTAAAAACAAGAATACATAAGCTGGGCCGGTACCAGATACAGCCGTTGCCATATCAATATAGGTTTCTTCTTCTACAAATATTTCTCTACCTAAGGCTGCGAGAATCCTTTGGGCGAGTTCTTGGTGAGCGGCCTTTGTTTGTTGACTTTTGGTCCAAACAGTCATCCCTTCACCAACCTGGGCAGGGGTGTTGGGCATGGCACGCACCACACAGGGGTGATCCATACCGGTTGTGAGGGATTCGATGGTTGCACCCGCGACAATTGAGATCACCAGGGCATCCTGAGGCAATTTCCCATGTAATTCTCTCATCACCGCAGGCAGTTTTTGTGGTTTAACGGATAGGATAATCACATTAGCGTTTTGGATCGCTTTGGCGTTATCTTGCTGTGATTGGATGCGATATTTTATTTCCAATTCGTGGAGGCGATCACTATTTGGGCCGGCAGCGAGGATGTTTTCTGCCTTGATGATCTTCTTTTTAATCATTCCGATGATGATTGCTTCAGCCATCACACCCGGTCCGATGATGGTCATGCGATTTTGATCTGTCATGATAACTCGCTATTCTTATTTACTGTCCAACGTGAATATAGTGAGTGGGATAATATCCGTCCTTGGCTTTTCTCAATTGTTACCAGTTCTCCACTGGTGACGGAGCCGCCCAGGCTTTTGATAGATTCTTGCAAGGCTTGATGGGGCAGGAGGGCAGAAGCTTGAATGGCATAGGAAGTCAGGCAGATGAAACATGGGTTGGGCGAGAGCACCCGTTGGCAAAGTTCAAGGAGCCCTGCGATGTCTGAAAAATAATCCCATACTTTTCCACTGGGACCACGGCCAAATTTTGGTGGATCAAGTATGATTCCATCGTAGTAAGATTTTCGTTTGGCTTCCCGTTTGAGGTACTTGCGGGCGTCTTCGACCAGCCATCGTACCGGGGCGTTTGCCAGTCCTGAAAGGTCTAAATTATGACTAGCCCATGCCACGGCATGTTTGGAGGCGTCCACATGGGTGACCTGTGCGCCTGCTCTGGCAGCTGCGGCCGTCGCCATTCCTGTATACCCGAACAGGTTGATTACTTTGAGCTTGTGGTCAGCTGATCGCACCTGATCCTCGATCCAATCCCAATGGCTGGCCTGTTCAGGAAATACACCAATATGACGGGATTTCGACAGGCGGATTTCGGATTTCAAACCTTTGTAATCGATCACCCAGGGTTGTTTGATCTGCCGATTAAATTCCCAATAACCGCCATGTTCTCCGCCTGTATGTACCATGCTGGCATCGGCAGATTGCCAGGTTTTCTCTGGCAGTGCTCGTCGCCAGATGGCTTGGGGTTCTGGCCTGGAAAGATTATAAGGCCCCAGGCGCTCCAAAGCCATGCCATCACCTGTGTCAAGGAGTTCATAGTCCTGCCATTCCGTTGACGTTTGCAAGCTTAACTGGGGTAATTTGAATTGATCGTTCATGCTGATCCTTTAATCTCCTGTACCATTAGAATAGACCCAGATTCCAGAGGTGATCCAACCAGGGTGTTAAATATTGCAGAACGAGTGCGAAAGCAGCAGCTCGTTCGAGTGGTTTGTGAAATGCGCCCTGGACAGTCACACCTGTATCGCCTCGCCGGAGCTTAAAGACGGGTGGAATGATGAATAATACTGCCAGGGTTGCCATGATCATCAGGACCCATGCAGGAATCAAATTAATCACGAAGAGCGAGATAAAACCCGAAAAACTGCCAAGGACAAGCATGGAGATCATTAAAATATGGGTGGCCTTTTCCCCCAGGTAAATCGCTGTGTGTTTGAGTTTTGCCACCCGATCTACCTCTGCATCTCGGATTTCATTGTACAGCTCGCCATAAATGCTGATGGAGACCACGAACATAAAGGGCCAAAACCAGTCATTGGTATTCCGGGAAGTGTAGGTGAAGTAGCCACACAGGAGTTGCAAGCCTGCCAGCATCAATGAATGGGAGATGATATCAAAAAAGGCAATTGTCTTTAAGCGGATATACCGTAAAGAGTAGAGTGCCCCGAGAATTAAGCTGGCGATCCCAAGGATCAGCGGCATGGCGCCTAAGGTTGAATATAAACTGATTGAAAAAACCCCTACAAAGTAAGTGGCCATTCGGGCAGTTTTAGGCGAGATCAGTCCCGCTGAAATGGGGTTTCGCCGCATTTTGTCTTTTGAAAGGATGTCGTCCGGGGCATCTTCAACATCGTTTATCATGAATGCAAACCCAACGGCCAACCAATTTGCTGGAAGGAGGATGAGAAAAAGTCGCCAATCTGGCTGGCCACCAGCTGCAGCAACACCCAGTAAGGTTGTTATGGTCACAAAGTAAACATATTCATTAAAACGAGTAAGTTTGATCAGACCTTTAATGGTTTTCTTCAAAGTGTGACTCCAAATTACCTCATTTAATTTATTGAATTTGAGTATACCATTTTATTTTCTTGAACTTTATCGATTAATCAATCCTTCTTAGGCTATAATTCAACCAGCCAAAACATGAGGAGACATAATGGATTTTGATATCGTTATCGATCGGCGAGATACAGAAAGTGCTAAATGGAACAGGTATGATGCGGATATTCTGCCCATGTGGGTGGCGGATATGGACTTTTCTGCACCTGAACCAGTGATTCAGGCATTACATGAACGTGTCGCCCACGGCATTTTTGGTTATGGGAGCGTACCTGCAGGATTACGAGAGGCCATATGCCAACATCTTGCCGAACGCCAAAATTGGTTCATCGATGCACGGGAAATTTCTTTTATTTCTGGTGTGGTGACGGGTTTTACCCATGCTATTTATAGTTTTACAGACCCTGGCGACTCTATACTGGTGCAAACGCCGGTGTATCCGCCTATATTAGTGGCACCAGGCGCAACCGGGAGGGTTTGTGTGCAGAATGAACTGATCTTGTGTGATGATGGAAGGTATAAAATTGATTTCGATGATTTTAGGACAAAAATTGCTTCCGGTGTGAAATTATTTATTTTATGTAATCCGCATAATCCAGTAGGGCGGGTCTTCACTCGGGAAGAATTGATGCAAATGGCTGAAATATGCCTGGCTCATGATGTGCTGATCTGCTCAGATGAGATTCACAGTGACCTCGTTTTCGCTGGGAATAATCACATCCCCATTGCCAGTCTGTCATCTGAAATTGCTGAGTATACTGTGACTTATTTTGCACCCAGTAAAACCTTTAATTTAGCCGGCCTTTCGACATCTGTCTATGTGGTAAAAAATCCAAAAATGCGGGATCGATTATCCCAATCGATGAAACTGCTGATCGGTCACCCCAATATTCTTGGGCTGCATGCTGCTCTGGCAGCTTACCGGGATGGGGGTTCCTGGTTGGATGAATTGCTGGTGTACCTCCAGCAGAATCGAGATTACCTGGTTGAGTTTGTGACCAAAGAACTGCCCGGGCTCAAGATTTGGGCTCCAGAGGGCACATTCCTGGGCTGGTTGGATTGTCGGGGTTTAAGTTTAGAAGAATTCCCCCATTCATTTTTCCAGGAAAAAGCAAAGGTTGGTCTTAATGATGGTGAATCTTTTGGTCAACCAGGTATTGGGTTTGTGCGCATCAATTTTGGGTGTCCCAGAGCCTTGCTCCAACAGGGGTTGGAACGCATGAAATCGGTACTTTAAGCAGGGTTTAACCATGTCTGAAAGAGAAAACCAATCCCCTAAGCCCAGAAAGGGAAAATCAGGGTTGACCGGCTGCTCGATTATTTTAGCGGTATTGTTAGCTATACCGCTGCTGATCGTGCTGGTATATTTTTCTTTGGTTGCGGTAGGCGCGATATTAATTGTGTCTGACCCCATAGAACCGGTTGACGCTGTGGTTATCCTCAGTGGTGATGCCGGGGACCGCCTGGGAATGGCAGTTGAGATGTTGGAGAGGGGGTATGTCCGAAACCTGGTCATTACCAATACCAACCGGATGGCAAACAGGCGCCTTGCCCGAGAAGCTGAACATGCCGGCTTTGCCAGGGAATCAATTTTTATCACAGACCTGGCGGTTGATAGCACCCTAGATGAGGCCCGGGCGGTGATGCAATTTGCCAGGGATAAGGGCTGGTCTGATTTTATGGTGGTCACAGACCCCTATCATAGCTTTAGAACCAGGGTCATCTTTCGTAACGAGATGCGGGGAAGTGGGATCACTATTTATGTTCGGCCGGTGGTTGGCCATTGGTTTCGGTCTTCCTCCTGGTTTACTTATCGGGAAGGCTGGCGTTTTGTGTTTTTAGAAGTTGCAAAAATGGCCAACTATATGCTCTTCGTCTTAAAAGAAAAAATCGGGCCGCTTTTGCGACCCGATATATTTCTGAAGATTATATCTCTTCTGCGACGGTTACAGGAATGACATTAGCTGCCTGTAAACCTTTTGGACCATCCTCAATGGAGAATTCGACTTGCTGACCTTCTCTTAGTCTTTTGTAGCCTTCCATTTGAACAGAGGAAAAGTGAACAAAAATATCGTCGTCTCCATCCTCACGACCAATGAAACCATAACCTTTGGGGGCACTGAACCATTTGACGGTTCCAACATAACGTTCTGACATGCTTATACTCCATCTTTCTAGGATTTATTAATGTTCTGTATGCCTTTTCTTCTTCAGACACGCTGTAAATATAATACTTTCTTTAAGGCATGTCAAGTAATGGAAGGGGACATTGATAATACGTATTATTTCCTCACCTGTGAGCGGGGCCATGGAAAAGGTGATCATAAGCTTGGATGTGGGATAAATGACAGATAGGAAATGCGCCAGATATTAATTTTGGATCCTACCTGGATATTATTGAAGCGCCTGCAGGCAGAGCAATACCTGACGTAACTTGCCTTGTGGTTCCTGGTGCGTGATGGCAAGCACATGGGGCTGGGCTGAAAAGGGTTCGTTTTGGTCGTATAGGGTCAGTGTTTTGCTCCCTAGCGGAACCTGGCTTTTCAACCCATAACCGATTGCATGCGGATTATTTTTTAATAAAGTCTCAAGATAATCAATCGACGAGAAGGGTTGCGGGATGCTTGTTATGGCATTGTTATCTAAAAAGACCATTCGAAACAGCGACCTCACCTCGTGGCCAGCCGGGTATGAAAGCGTTAGGATGGGCTGGTCATAGATGATACTAGCTTCTATCAGTTCAGGTAAAGCCGACCAATGATCCAACGATCCGGTGTAGATGGCTTGCAGGCTTTCAAGACTCAGTGATTGAATGGGGACATCCGCACCGACGATGACTACCAACTCCTCATAGCCCATGACGGCGATGTATGGATCGAATGGTTTCTTTTCTCCTAGACGCAGCAACAAGTCAGCCTCATCCAAGCTGAGTTGGTTGCGGGGAATCACCTGTGTGAAGACGCCAAAGTCCATAATATTCTCGGCGCATGCTGCCAGATCAGGCAACCAATGGGTTAATGCTGGCGTGACTTGCAGGTTGATAACTTGGATGGGTGGCACCTCCTCTGGCTCGGAGACGTCCGTTTGGCATGAAGAAATCAGCAATAAGGCTAAAAAGAAGACTGTAAAAAGATATTTATGGTTCATTTGCTTAATGAAGCAACCAGACCAAGATCGTCAGGCCGCCGATGAAGGTACAATAGATTGAAAAATAGATCAGTGAATGATTGACCAGGAATCGAAGCAGCCAGCGGATGGTTGCATAACCCACGACCATTGCAGTCAGAAAGCCTAAGATCATGGTGGGGAGGAAGCTGGCCAGGTCAGGCACATCGTTAACCAATTGATAAGATGACAAAGCTCCCGCAGCCAGCATGACCGGAACAGACATCAGGAATGAAAACCTGGCAGCAGATTGTCTTTGTAAATGGCGCATCATGCCACCAGACATGGTTGAGCCCGAACGAGAAATACCTGGAATGAGCGCCAACGACTGCATCACTCCCATGAAGAGTGCGGTAGGCAGCGTGACATCATGAGTGTCTCCCAAATTTAGATTGATCTTTTCTGACAGGAACATCAACCCGGCCGTGACCAGCAGGGCGATCCCGGTTACAAGGGGCGATGCAAAAGCCTGCTCAACGATATCCTTTAAAAGGAGGCCTGCCAGACCAGCTGGGATGGTTGCTGCAATTAAGAGCCACCCTAATTTAGCCTCAATTGTTGCAAAGGGTTGTCGATCAATTAAGCCTTTAATGAAGCCGGTAATGATGGCGATTAAATCTCTTCTAAAGTAGAAAATGATCGCAACCAGTGTGCCAAGTTCAACAAGGACATTAAAATAGAACATTTCCTTTTCTGGCAGCTGCCAGTTGAGAAAAAAGGGTAGGATGATGGTATGCCCGGAGCTTGAAATGGGCATAAATTCTGTAATTCCCTGCACAATGCCTAATATGATTGATTGAAAAAAGGTCATCGATTTTCCTTATTGGTTGTTGAAGTTGGATAGATAAAAAGATGTAAATTCATTGAATTGCCCCTCAAAAATGGCCTGACGCATCTGACGGGCAAGATTCAGCAGGGTATGAATGTTGTGGATTGACAGCAGTGTGCCTGAAAGTAACTCGCCGGCTTTTATCAGATGGCGGATATAGGCCCTGGAGTGTGTTTGGCAGGTATAACATGTGCAAGAATAACTGATGGGTCTTTCGTCCTGGGCATACTGGGCATTCATCATATTCATCCTGCCAGATTCAGTCATAGCAGCGTTATGCCGTGCCAGGCGTGTGGGCAAAACACAGTCAAAGACATCCACACCCCGTTTGACACATTCCACCAGATCTTGCGGGGTCCCGACTCCCATCAAGTAGCGCGGTTTGCCCTCTGGCAGAATGGCGTTGACCACCTCTATCATTGCGTGCATTTCTTGCTTGGTTTCACCCACGGAAAGGCCGCCGATGGCGTTCCCGGTGAAGTCGAGGGAAGCGATGTATGCTGCTGATTGTGCTCGCAAATCCGGAAAGATTCCGCCCTGAACGATCCCGAACAGGGCCTGGTCCTTGCGTGATTTAGCTTGTAAACAGCGTTCAGCCCAACGGTGGGTGCGGTGCATAGCTTGCAGGTTGTAGGTATGGTCATAGGGTTGAGTGCATTCATCAAATGCCATGATGATATCTGCCCCAAGTCTTTCCTGGATTTCAATAGCGCTTTCAGGTGTAAATCGATGTGAGGAACCATCTATGTGGCTTTTGAAGTTTACACCATCTTCATCGACATCTCGAATATCGGAAAGTGAAAAGACCTGAAAACCCCCTGAATCGGTCAGGATGGGGCCACCCCAATTCATGAACTTGTGGAGACCTCCTAATTTGGCGATCAGCTCATCCCCGGGGCGGAGATATAAGTGATAGGTGTTGGCTAATACTAACTTTACGTCCAGTTCAATCAGGTGTTTCTGGCTCAACGACTTGACGGTTGCCTGCGTGCCAACAGGCGCAAAAATCGGTGTGGGGATGTCACCATGGGGCGTATGGAAAATACCAGCCCTGGCATCGCCATCCTGGGAGAGAAGTTCAAAGTTAAAAGAATTATCGTTCATTTGATCATCTTTCAAAACAACCCACTGCCTCCGAAATTTTATTCGAGATAACCAAGAGGAGGGTTTTTATATTTAATCGTTGTAGATTATACCTTAGAGAAGGTGTAGGTACTATTTACACTCAGGCAGAATGATGTGTTTCTTAATCCCATCTATTCAGTGATTAATGATTAATGCCTTGATAGGAATTCAAAGGAGGGCTATACTTCACCCATGAATACCAATCCCTATTCGACCTGGCTCGAGGTGGATCTTAGCGCGATTAAGAAAAACGTCAAAGCCGTAAAAGCCATGACCGGATGGGCGCTCATGACTGTGATCAAGGCAAATGGGACTGGATAAGGTGTTCGGACTGGATGATCGCAGAATTCGGTTGTTTATTGACTCATGAATGATACAGGAAGTAATTTGGTCAGAGTAGAATTGCATGTGCATACCCGCGTATCCAAGGATTCACTGATCCGCCTGGATGACCTGCTTAAGCATTGCCAAAAAACCGGCGTTGATCGGGTGGCCATCACGGATCATAATCGAATTGAGGGGGCTTTGGAAGGCAGCAAGATAGCGCCGGAACAAGTGATTGTGGGCGAAGAGATTGAAACCACTCACGGCGAATTGATTGGCTATTTTATGACTGAGTGGGTTCCACCTGGCTTTGAACCTATGGAAGCGATTCAGCGTTTACGTCAGCAGGGGGCGGTAATCAGCGTGCCCCATCCCTTTGATACCATTCGGAGTCAGCATTGGTCCACACAAGCGCTTATGTCCATCCTGCCGCATATTGATGCGATCGAGACGTTTAACGCTCGTTGCATGACAGCCAGCCCCAACTTGCATGCTGCAGCATTTGCCAGGGAACATGGCTGTCTGGAAACGGTTGGTTCCGATGCCCACTCGCTGTATGAGGTGGGTAGGGCTATCCTGATGATGGATGATTTCACAGACGCTGAAAGTTTTAAAAAAGCTTTAATAAATGCCCATCAAAAAAACAAACGCTCACCGGCATTTGTGCATCTATTTTCTCGATATGCTGTGTTATACAAAAAGCTGGCAGGGATTAAGACTTGATGCGGCCTTTGTTGTTGCCCGAGAATTTTCAATAGATTATATTCGGAATAAGATCTGATGGATGATCGAATCAAATCCTGGGCTTTAAAACTTTCTCTGTCCTATGCTCTCATTGGGACGGTTTATTACCTGTCGGGGTTTGTGTGGCTAGTCATCACTGGCAGGCAGGTGGTGTTTTCACCATTGGTAGGTTTTCCTCTAACGCTCCTTGGATGGCCACCGATGTTGTATGCTGATCTAATCCACAGAGAGTCGCTTGGAATAAGACCGCATACCATCCTGGCTCTGATTACCGTCCTCGGAATTGGGTTGATGTTTATTTGGCAGGCGATATGGGGACACATTAATCACAATAAAGATTTGTAATCCAATTGAGAAATTAATTTTGCAGTTTTCTTTACACGAATCAGGCTTTGGTTTTGAGCCTAAGAGGTATACCAATTATTACTACTCAGCCAATCCTGTATTCTAACTTATTGGTAAAGGCATTTGAGACCTGAGCTGAGTTTTAGACAATCGTGATCTGATTAAGCCTGATCTGAAATATCTTTTCCTGATTCTATTTGCGTAATCAGATCAACCCTTGTCTGATGCCGTCCGCCTTGAAATTCCTCTGCCAACCAGGTATCGACGATGTCACATGCCAGGCCTGGCCCAACCACCCTGGCACCAAAAGCAAGGATATTGGCATTATTATGGGCGCGAGCCATTCGAGATGAGTAGGTGTCGCTGACGATTGCACAGCGTACCCCGGGCACCTTATTGGCTGAGATGCCTATTCCCACACCGGTACCGCAAATCAGGATGCCAAACTCCGCCTCTTTTGATACGACTGCCCTCGCCACCATCTGCGCGTAAACCGGATAGTGGGTACTTTCTGTGCTGTGAGTGCCGAAATCATTGACCTGTTGGCCCTTGCTTTCAAGGTGCTGGATGATGGTTTTTCGGAGATGGTAGGCAGCATGATCGCTGCCAATAGCGATTTTCATAACCTTTCCTTTGTTTATCGATTAATCCTTACCTGGTTATGATAGCATATTTATTAGTTATTTAGTAACACCTCAGGCAGCTCGACAGCTGAAGGTTGGGGGTCAACCCCCAAAATTACCTTATAGACTGAGTAGTTACGTTGTTTAGATGAAAAGGTCTCAAAGGTGTAGGGAGGCAAGCCTGTCCAATTTGATTAGACCAGGATCTTGCTCAGGAAAGATTTGGTGCGTTCATGGGTAGGATGGTTGAAGAGGATATCCGGCGGACCTTCTTCCACAATGACCCCTTCATCCATTAGCACAGCACGATCTGCAGCAGCCCTGGCAAAGCCCATCTCATGGGAGACAACCACCATGGTCATACCCTCCCTGGCTAGCTGGAGCATCACATCCAAGACTTCTTGAATCATTTCCGGGTCAAGGGCGCTGGTAGGCTCATCAAACAGCATAATTTTTGGATTCATCGCCAGTGCTCTAGCGATAGCTACGCGCTGCTGTTGGCCGCCAGAAAGCTGCCCCGGGAAGTTGTGGGATTTTTCTGGAATGCCGACTTTTGCCAGAAGCGCCAAGGCGGTTTCATTGGCGTCTGCTTTAGATCGTTTACGAACAACTTTCTGGGCGATGGTGATGTTTTCTAAAGCTGTCAGGTGTGGGAATAAGTTGAATGATTGAAAGACCATGCCAACTTCGGTGCGGATGGCATTGATGTTTTCAGCAGTCGTTAAAGGTATACCGTCTACAACGACAGAACCGGCATCAAATTTTTCCAGCCGGTTAATGCAGCGTAAAAGGGTTGATTTCCCTGACCCCGACGGGCCAACAATAACGACGACTTCACCAGGGTAGACGTCCAGGTCGACACCGTTCAACGCCGCGGTAGGCCCAAAATGTTTGTGCAGGTTCTCGATATGGATGATGGGTTGATTATTCATCTTAATGCGCCTCTGTCTGGGTTTTTCGTTCGATCCAAGCCACAACCCTGGCTGAGACCAAGGTCATAACGAGATAGATCAAAGCGATCATGATCCATGTTTCAACAGGGATGAAGTTCGCGGCCATAAATTCGCGGCCGCGTCGGGTCATATCTGCAACAGCCACAATACTGACCAGGGATGAGTCCTTTAATAACGAGATGAATTCATTCCCTACGGGTGGCAGGATGACCTTGACCGCTTGGGGCAAAATAATATGGCGCATGGCCTGCCCATGGGTCATGCCCAGGCTGCGAGCAGCCTCGTTCTGGCCTTTCGGGATGCTTTGGATACCGGCCCGGTATACTTCACTCATATAAGCAGCATAACAAAAGGTCAGGCCAATGATCGCCATGGCAAAGGGGTTCGCCAGGTAGCGTTCTAATGGTCGATATTGGATTAGCCTGCCAAAAGCCTGGATGACGGAAGGAAAAGCAAAGTACCAGAACAATAATTGAACCAGCAAGGGTACGCCGCGCGCGATCTCAACATAAATGGTGGTGAACCAGCGGATGAAGCCGATTTTTGAAAGTCGGCCCAGTGCGGCGACCAGGCCCGCCACGAGTGTCAGCACAAAAGCAACCAAAGTAACGCTGATGGTTACCACCAGACCATCGCTGACAAAACGTAATATCCGCCAATAAGGGTCTGGTCGGGCTGTGGCCAGGAGCATGACGATAGCGATCACGCCAACAACCAGCCACCACCAGCTATCAATGCGGTGGCTTGCTACTTCGTGGCCGGGAATTTGCTCTAATTTTTTCTGAATTTGCATGAATGATGACCTTTCAACCCCACCCGGGTTAATCGCCCGGGTGGGTGAATTGCTTTATTGTGTCTCTCAGGCTTTAATTGGCGTCGCCATACCATTTGACGACAAGTTCGTCAACAAACCCTTCAGTTTTTAATCCTGCCAGGGCAGCATTGACCTGTGAAATCAGTTCGTCGTTGCCCATGCAAAAGGCGATCCCGTAGTTCTCATCGGTGAAAACATCGCCCACCACCATTAACCTGTCAGCATTTTGGTTGACGAAGGCAACCGCAGTGGGGTAATCGGCGATGACAGCATCGATCTGCCCGTTGGCAAGGTCGAGAAAAGCAAGCTCATAGGTGTCGTAAACCTTAACTGCGCTGTCTTGAATGGCTTCAGCTTCCATCGCGCCGGTGGTGCCGATTTGTGCACCAATTGTAGCTCCGACCAAGTCATCCGGTCCACCGATGGTGGTATTGCCAATGGCAACGACGGTGATCTGCCCAGCGTTGATGTATGGGTCAGAGAAGCTGAAAGCCTTTGCACGTTCAGCGGTGATGGTCATTGCAGAGATGGCCATGTCATACTGGCAATCTGCCATACCCGCCAGGAGGGGGTCCCAAGAGACATTTTGATAGGTTATATCCAATCCTGCCCGTTCGGCAATGGCATTCATCAGGTCAATGTCAAACCCAATGATCTCTTTTGTCTCCTCGTCAATATATTCAAATGGGGGGAAGGTGGCATCGGTTGCAACGACCAATGTATCCTCAGATTGTTGTGCACATGCAGACAGCAGTCCTAAGATGACGATGACGATCAGTGATAAAAATAGATTGCGTTTCATTTTCATTTTCTCCTTAAATAATTAAACTAATTTGGTTTTATTTTGATAAAGACATAATTTATATTTTCTAATAACGGCCTCCTTTGGCAACAAAAAAGGCCTTCCTGGAAGGAAGGCCTTTTTAATCCGCTTTAATCAGTTACTTTTAAGCGCCAAGCGCCGCTCCACCAGGAGAGGTATGATCAAGGGATTTTCGCTTAGGCTGAAGGACAAGTAACATCGTCATATTGAAAACCATTGTAACAGGGAATGTTAACCATTGGATGAGCATTTGGTTAAGGGATCGTTAATGATTGGTTATCGAAAATGTCTCCCAGTGTAATACTTCTTCCAGTGTTTTCTTATCTTTAGCAACTGGCCAATCAACGGGAACACCGACCGGTACCAGTGCCAGGATGTTGAGGTGTTCAGGGACATTAAGCAGCAATTTGAATTCAGCTTCGTGCGGTTTGGCATTCCCCTGTACCCAGCAGGTGCCATAGCCCATCGCTGTCGCGGCCAGCATCATGTTTTCGATGGCAGCCGCGCCGTCTTCAACCCAGTACTCCCGAACAGGGTCCATGACCACCGCGATGATCGCCCCAGCTTCGGTGCTCCAGTCTGCCGCTTTACTGAGGCGCTGGATAGTGGGCTGGTTGGTAATGACAACAAAGTCCCAGGGCTGGTGATTATGACCGGTAGGCGCTAGCCTGCCCGCGTCGACAATTATTTCAAGATCTTTTTTGGGGATGGGTTTGCCTGAATATTCTCGAACCGAGCGACGTTTACCAATAGCTTCAAGGGCGTCCATTATTTCCTTTCTAATCCTTTGTGATGGATTAAATCATATCATATGTAGCGTTAAAACATTTACCAGGTCTTGGATAACTCGACTGAACCAGTATAAAAGGTGATCTTCTCTTCAAAAATGAGTGTCTATCAGTAATCAGGCACGTTAAAATTCTTGTTTAGCAAATCTTCTGACGCTGATGTAAAAGAAGAGGAGGGTCAGAATGGTCACCAAAATCACAGGAAACCATGTGTTTACGGGTGCGCCAACCATTAGCGCGGAAACAACACCGTGCTCCTTGCCACCGACTGGCAGGAGCATTGCCCAGGGCATATAGACAGCCGCTGGACCAAGCAGCCCAATAAAAAGCTGCTGCCCAAAATGAACTGCCAGGGGAATGGCAATCACGGCCCCGCCCTCATCAAATAAGGTGCCAAGCATCAGGGAGAGAGTCAGGAAGAAGGTTAAATTGATGCACAGAACCGCTAAACCAGCAAAAAACCCAAGGATATTTGGAAAGCCACCGGTGGCAAAACCGATCAACAAGAATCCAGCCA
>PWSY01000232.1 GCA_003563055.1 Anaerolineaceae bacterium
GGGAAGCCTTCGACCCCCAGGGTGGTCTCGATATTAGACAAACCAGCCACAAAAAAGCGGCCCATCAGGCATCCTCCCTAGCGAGCACCCCGGCGGCCAAACTGCCTTTCCAGTAGGTCTGCCGACAGGTGAATTATCGTCGGCCGGCCGTGGGGGCAGGTGCGGGGCGACTGGCAGCGCTCCAGGTTGCCCAGTAGTGCGGCCTGTTCCTCAACCGAGAGCTTTTGGCCGCCCTTGACGGCCATGCGTTTACAGATGCGGGCCGTGATCCGGGCTTCTATCTCCGCTGATAGAGGGGTTTCGTCCTCTTCAAAATCTTCCACCAGTACATTCAAGGCCGCCTGTGGGTCACCGCCCACAATCAGAGCCGGTATCCGGCGCACTGTAAATGTATTCGGCCCAAAATTTTCCACTTGGAAGCCCAGCTTATCCAGCACAGGCAGTTGTTCCCCCAGCAGCCTGGCCTTGTCCGGTGCCAGGACCACATTAACCGGTGTGAGCAGCGATTGCGAGGGCACTTGTTCCTGTGCCTGTTGGGCCATCAATTGCTCAAAAAGAACCCGTTCATGGGCCGCATGCTGGTCAATCAAATACAGGCCGTCCGGCCCTTCCGCGACCAGGTAGGTCGCCGCAACCTGACCTACCAGGCGCAAGAGGGGCAATTTATCCACATTCAAGGCCCCGGTATGGATGTGGATGCGGGGCTGGTCGGCCGTTGGCCTGTCATCCCCGCCGGTTTTGATCTCAGCGGACATCTGCCAGGCCGGGTCAACCGTCCCGCCTTCCTGGCCATCACTCGCACCCCAAACCTGCATCGGACTCAGATCAGGCACGGGAGAAAAGGCCAGCAAAGCCCGCCGCACAGCTCTTTGGGTCCTTGTGAAGACCCGGTCGCCCTCCCTGAAGCGCACCTCGGCCTTGGCTGGGTGCACATTTACATCGACCGATTCAGATGGCATATCAATGAACAACGCCGCCATCGGGAAACGCCCCACCATCAGCAAAGTGTGATAAGCACGGATGATGGCCGAGGTTACCGTTGTGTCTTTGACCCAGCGTCCATTGACAAACACTGTAATTTCACGCCGGTTTGAACGGGACAGGGAGATCGGGCTGATAAATCCGTGAATATGATACCCATCCTCTTTGAAATCCACCGCGAGCATTTTCTTGCCGATATCCACACCGTACAGGTTGGAGAGCACTTCGCGCCTGTCGCCATTGCCGCTGGTATGCAGCGAGGTCTTCCCGTCCACCACCAGTTGCCAGCGGACGTTAGGGTATGCCAGGGCATAGCGGGTCACCAGTGCTTCAATGTGGCGCCGCTCAGTGTTGTCGGTTTTAAGAAACTTCAACCTGGCAGGGACGTTATAAAATAGATCGGCTACCGTGATCCTCGTCCCGGAGGGCATGCCAATCTTAAGGATATCCCCCATCCTACCGCCCTCAACCATTAGCTTTGCCCCGGTTTGTGAGTCTGCGGTTTGGGATTCAACCGTCATCCGTGATACCGATCCGATGGACGCCAGGGCTTCACCGCGGAAACCCAGTGTTTCGATACGAAACAGGTCTTCCGCCCGGGCCAGCTTGCTGGTGGCATGCCGTGATACAGCAAGGCCCAGCTCACTTTTTGGTATACCCATGCCGTTATCCGCAACCACAATCAAGCGTTTGCCTGCCCCTCTGACATCAATGATGATCTCATCGCTGTCGGCATCCAGGGCATTTTCCACCAGCTCTTTGACAACTGAGGCCGGGCGTTCGATGACTTCCCCAGCGGCAATTTGTGATGCAATGTGGTCTGGCAATATTCGAATCGGCATAAGACCTCCGCTAGAATTATAACCCACTGCACGGGCTCCCAAAACACACAACCCCGCCAGGAAATACCGGTGAATCGAACCTGTTGGTGAGGTTATCGGTGATTAAAAGCAACCACCCGCCTACAACCGTGTTAACCTATGCAGAAAGGGTTTTCAATCATCATGCCACAGCAAACTTCTGATAATCTGGATAAATTCATGCAAAATACAACCCAACAGGGTCGCGGTAGCTCCCCTCACAGGAAAAGGTGCCTATCATTAAAAACCAGCGCTGATATCCGTGGGCAATTACTGGATCTCAACCAACCGATTTTTGTGACAGAAGACGCCCATGGACTGCTCTCGATTGACTCACCCAGCTCAGATCGCCCGCCCCAGTCTACTCATGTGGTCGCATTCGCACCTGCGCTGCCTGTGAACACCCTGGGTGAGCAGGGCTTCCAGGTATTGCATCGCAGTCAGGCTTCATTTTATGCTGGCGCGATGGCAAACGGAATCTCATCGCCCCAAATGGTGATTGCATTAGGTAGAAATCGCCTCCTCGGCTCTTACGGGTCGGGAGGTGTAGCCCCCGCTGAAGTAGAAGCTGCCATCACAGAGATCCAAACGGCATTGCCTGATGGACCCTACGCAGTGAACCTGTTGAACAGCCCTTTTGAGCCCGAATTGGAAGCCCAAACAGTGGCACTCTTACTGAAACACAAGGTCCGCACAATAGAAGCTTCGGCATACCTGAACATGACCAGGGGATTGGTCTATTACCGTGCAGCAGGATTAAGTCTCTCACCAAATGGTAGCCTGGTGAGCCAAAACCACATCATCGCCAAAATCTCCAGGAAAGAAATCGCCCGGCGGTTCATGCAACCCGCACCCGGGAATATGCTTGCCCAACTGGTTCAGGAAGGTCTCATCACCCAGCAGCAAGCCAACCTGGCAGCAAGAATACCTATGGCGGATGATATCACTGTAGAAGCTGATTCGGGCGGCCATACAGACAAACGGCCGTTGATGTGCTTGCTGCCCACGATGATCGCAGAGTGTGACGCGGCGATGGATAAATTTCCTGATCAGAAGACGCCCATACGCATTGGTGCGGCTGGCGGAATCAGCACCCCGGAGGCAGCCCTGGCAGCCCTGATGGCTGGTGCTGCCTATGTGGTCACGGGTTCCATCAATCAGAGCTGTGTCGAAGCGGCCACATCGATCAAAACACGTCAAATGCTGGCGCAAGCAGATATGGCCGATGTGATCATGGCGCCATCGGCAGACATGTTTGAGATGGGGGCCAAAGTCCAGGTCTTGAAGCGTGGCACAATGTTCGCCATGCGGGCGGCAAAACTTTATGAAACCTATCGCGCCTGCGGGGGTATTGATGAAATCCCTCCTGATGACCGGGACTTTATTGAGCAAAAAATCCTTGGTCGGCATTTCGAAGAAGTGTGGCAGGAAACCGTGGCCTTTTTCTCCCACCGAAACCCTGCCCAAATTACACGCGCCAACCAGGATCCCAAGTTAAAAATGGCCTTGATTTTTCGCTGGTATTTGGGTCTGTCTTCCCGTTGGGCCATAAATCATGTTCAGGGACGAGAAATGGATTTCCAGGTCTGGTGCGGGCCAGCGATGGGCACATTCAATGATTGGGTGCGAAATACTTATCTGGAGCCTGTTGAGAACAGGCATGTGGCGGATATCAACAGCCACATCCTGACCGGGGCAGCCTACCTCTACCGCCTACGGTTTCTTGAAGCCCAGGGTATTTGCGTCCCCAGGGAACTCAAGGCCTATCGCCCTGAGACGCCTATTGTGCCTGGCATATAAAAACCCGCTGGCTAGCCTGCAGATAACCAGCCTATTTAACTTGGATCAAATCAAGTTCTCTACCTGATTCCAGGATTATCGCCAGGGTAATTACAAACGCGCCAGCATCCCGCCAAAAACCTGCCCAGTTATAGTTCCTGCACAGTGAGGACAGTGACAGGGAAAACCAACCCGCCTGGTTGAACAAAGATTCACCGCCAATCGCATCAACCTGAACCTGTCGGGTATCCACCCGCAACCCCAGACCCATCGCTTTGAGCATCGACTCCTTAGCAGACCAGATCAGCGTTGCCATTCTGTCAGCCAGTTCATCCCTTGTGGCGAGCAATCCC
>PWSY01000191.1 GCA_003563055.1 Anaerolineaceae bacterium
ACGGCGCCATCACAGTGCTGGTGGAAGGCGCAGCGCTGTTAAAACCGGCCTGGATCCAGGGCCTGGTGGTGCAGACCTGGTCACCGGACAGCCGGAGCATTTATTACCTGCAAACCAAGGCGGGCGTGGCAACACTGAACCGGGTGGCTGTGGCCGATGGTACGATCACAGAGCTGGATCTAAGCCCCTATACTTCCCTGAGCCAGCCGGCGGTCAGTATGGACGGGCGCCTTGCGTTGGTGACCAGCGCGCCTACGGTCTCCCCCCGGGTGATCAGCATCAAGGATGAAGCGTACACCATCCACCAGCGCAGCACCAGCGAAGCGGTGCCGACCGCGGATTTGGCCTCCCCCTACGAGATCAGCTGGAAAGCCAGCGATGGGGAACCCGTGTATGGCATTTACGCACCCCCCACCAGCAGCCGTTATGAGGGCCAGGGCCTGCCGCCTGTGCTCGTCCAAATTCACGGCGGGCCCACCAGCAGTGTGACCATCGGTTACGACTTAGAAGCAGCCTTTTTTACCAGCCGGGGCTACGGCTATCTGGAAGTCAATTATCGCGGCAGCACCGGTTACGGCAGGCGCTATCGTGAAGCTCTGCGCGGCAACTGGGGCCACCTGGACGTGATCGATGCGGCTGGCGCAGCCCAGGCGCTGATCGACCAATCCCTGGCTGATGCAGGTCGCCTGGTGATCAAGGGCGGCAGCGCGGGCGGTTATACCGTGCTCAACACCCTGATCCGCTTCCCCGGGCTGTATAAAGCCGGCATCTGCTCCTACGGCGTCACCAACCTGTTCACCCTGGCAATGGACACCCACAAATTCGAAGAACGTTATACCGACTCCCTGGTTGGCCCCCTGCCCGAGGCCGCCGAGAAGTACCGTGCCTGGTCACCCGTTTTTCATGCCGAAGCGATCCAGGACCCCGTGGCCATCTTCCAGGGCGAAGAGGATAAAGTTGTCCCACCCAGCCAATCTGAAGAAATTGTGAAAGCCCTCAAGGCCAATGGCGTGCCCCATGAATACCATCTCTATCCCGGTGAAGGCCATGGCTTCCGAAAATCAGAAACCAGGCAGCAGTATTACCAGGCCATTGAGCGCTTCTTGCTGCAGTATGTGGTGTATGGTTGAGTGGGTAGTGGGTATTTGGGATTGGGGATTAGGAGTTTGGTATTGGATATAACATTCACACTGTTGAGAGAACTACATTAGTCTTTCGGTGGTTTAGTGATCTGGGTTTTCCAGGGGTTCGACGTGGACATAGGCCCGGTCGACCTCGGGCATCGCCTCCAGCGCAGCGATCACCTGGTCTGAGACCCCATGAACCTCATCGAGTGAGGCTTGGCCGGGCAGGTTGATGTGCATGTCGATCACCAGTTTGGGGCCGACATAATCGCTCATCATGTGGTGCACCCGGGTTACCCCTTCGACATTATTGGCGGTATCGATTAATTTCTGACGCAGCGCTTCATCGGCGCCGGCGCCGGTTAAGTAGGCCAGGTTTTCCCGTCCAGCTGAAAAAGCCGCCCTGAAAATCCACAAAGAGACCAGCAGTCCAGCGATCGGGTCGAGCAGTGGGTGAATGAAATTACTGCCCAAGATGCCCACAAAGGCGGCGATGGATGATAACACATCACTCAGGTTGTCCCTGGCCGAAATTCTCAGCGAGGGGCTGTTTGTTTTTTGGGCCAATTTATGGATCACATAAAACATACCGGCTTTAGAGACCGCGCTGAAGATCAAAACCAGCATGGGCAGCCCGGGTTCGATCACCGCGCCCCCGGCGAAGAAACGCTCCACCGAGGTACGCAGGGCTTCATAACCCGCAATGCACATCATCAAGGCCACCGATAGCCCAACCAGCGGCTCAAAGCGGGCGTGGCCCTGGGGGTGTGAGAGGTCAGGGGGCTGCAAGACCAGCCACAACCCGACCACCATGGCCAGGGAATAGACCACATCGGCCACCGAGTTGGCAGCATCAGCATACAGGGCCGTACTGCCTGTCAGATAGGCAGCCAATCCTTTGCCCACAGCCAGGAGGATATTGCCAGCCAGGGTAATAATCAGGGCTAGCTGATAAGCTTGCTTTATTTCCGGCTCAGATTGATGGTCTCGAATCCATTGCATAAACGTGCTGGTTCCTCAAAGGCTCATTTTATATCAGGCGATTTAATTATGTGCACCAGGACCGCAAATGTATTCATCGCCAATTTGGTGCCTTTTAATACCTGGTTTTGATGATGAGTCAGTGTGGTAATTGTATCGCATTAGGGTGTTTGGGGGATTTTTTGTCCAAGTTCTTACCTTGAATGTTAATGCTTGTCATGGCGAGCGAAGCGACTGCTTGCCTCCTGTAAAGGAAGCAATCTCAATCAGATATCAGAGACAGCATGAGTTGTTAATGGTGGGTTTATTTAAAAGAGAAGCCTACTCTTCGGCTAAATCTTATAACTATAGAATGACACCGCTCATAAGCGTTTGCCATGCCGGTATTGATCGAGCATCTCTCGCGTCGGCATCATAATCGCTTTGGGATCACAGGCGCTCTTACAAAAACAGCAGCCCACAATACAAAGCAAGGGTTCCACCACAAGGGCCTTACCAAACTCATCGATGGCAAAAACATCCTTCGGGCAAACTTCCAGGCAGTTGCCGCAGCCGTCGCATAGTTCAGCTGACACGGTAGGAAACCAGGGAATCTGCTCCCGGGGATACCCCTCCCACTCGCCATAATCTCTCGGTGTGACGGGCAAGCCAGCGTTTCTTTGCTGGTAATAATATTGATATTCCCGCTTAAGAACCTTGAGGTAATCCTCAATCGCCGGTCTGGGCATAAAATTATGCTCTCGGACGCCCTTAATCAACAAATCATCCAATTCCTCATCGCTTGGCGCCCTGTCGGCTTCATACAACACGTTGAATAGCTCCTGCAGTCCAATCAAACCAGCCGGGGCAGACCCGATATACAACATCCGGTAGCTCAATTTTGTCATCAGGTCGATTCTCCTTGTGTCCTGACCAGATCATCACTGCTCAATTCTTGCGCCTGCTGCAGAATATGCGCCAGCATAGCCTGCAACCCTGAGTTGCGCTGAGATGGCAGTTTCCAAACTTGGATCTGGTCTAAGAAATCCATACTGAGCGCTTGCAACTCCTGCGGATGGCGGCCTGCAACCAGCCGAACCAGCAAGGCTGTGATGCCCTTGATCACCATCGAATCACTGTCGGCTTCCAGGTACAACCGCCCCCCTTCCGGGCGTAAGTGAAACCAAACCGTGGATTCACATCCCTTCACCCGGTACGCTTCCGTCTTGTAGGCTGGGTTCAGTTCAGGCAGTTGGTCACCCAGAGAGAAAAGATGGGCATATTTGTCATCAACGTCAGCCAAGGCTTGAAATTCTGCGATAATCTCTTTCTCCAACATGGCTATGGGTTTCATTGTTTAATAATATTCGCTCTAATCTTCCAGACATATCAGGATTAGTCACACACCAGTAATACCTATTTTCCAATCCCGGCAAGGGATAAATAATGATTGGAAAATCATACCCTAAATAAGAAAAAATTAAAACCTCTGAGGCTAATGCGGCAGTGTGAAATTGCGTTTATAAATATCATAAAATACTGGTAACTACTCAGTCTGCAAGGGAGTATGGGGGTTTGGTGTGGTGGCTTCGCCACCACACCAAACCCCCACCCTTCAGCAGCAGGGCTGCCTGAGAGGTTACAGACAATGAATAATGTAGGCTTACAAATCGTTTCTGACCTCTTCAACGAGATCTAAAACAGTTCCATCATCTTTCACAACAACCTTAACGCCAGCAGCCTGAAAATAATCGCTAATTTTTGGGGATAAAGGCCCGGTAACAAGTATGTTGATGTTTTCAGCAATGAAACAATCCGGTTGGCAAATGCCTCAGGATCATTAAAAATCGCCATATGACCCTGTCCTG
>PWSY01000254.1 GCA_003563055.1 Anaerolineaceae bacterium
ACCGGGTTGACAATAATACAATGTCTGTTCAAGTGAATCTCCTGTCTGTATACCTGTAAGCATTAACCCAGAATGATCTTTGAAGTTACAAAATAATAACATAATCTCTTAAATCCACAACCTGATCAGTCACCCATCTCATGCAGCACAAGTGCAGGCAACACAATCGCGGCAGTTTCCATCCGAAGGATGCGGCTTCCCAATGAAATTACTTGCCAGCCCATCTCTCGAGCGGTTGACATTTCTTCCACAGAGAATCCACCCTCTGGCCCGACAAAAACCGCGATAGAATCTCCCTCATATCCATTCAACGTACTCGAGAGAGGTGCCTTTCCCGGGACTGCACCTTCCCAAGCAATCAAACACAGCCCGTATTGATTTTTTACCTCTGCAAGGCACACCGAATAATCTAAGGGCCGATTGAGAACAGGGAGACGACCGCGATGGGACTGTTCTGCCGCTTCGCGGATAATCCGTTCCCAGCGGACCAGCTTTTTTGAAGACAGCGTGGTTGATTTTACCAACGTATGGGAAGATACAAATGGGAAAAAATCTACAACGCCAATCTCGGTAGCCTTCTGTAAAACCCACTCGACTTTGTCCCTGTTGGATAGGCCAAAACAAAGCGCCACCCGGGTTTGTGGTTCTGTATCAACGAGTTCGCGACCAAGTACCCGTCCTGTCGGACGATTCGTGTGAGGATTCAAGACCAATGACACTTGATAAAGATGACCGAGGTTATCCAAAACTGCCACAACATCCCCCGCTTTCAAACGGAGTACATGGCTAATCTGATGGGAAATGTCGTCAGGAAAGGAAACCTCGCCTCCCGAAATACGATCACTTGATAAAAAGAAACGATTCATAGCCGTCATTGGTTAATGTGATTGAGCGCTCACAACTTGCTGCAAGCGATGATAGGATCTAAAACTGGATCGATACCCATTATAAGTTACCTAGCCGCGCAAGCCTTCAATCACTATGGTATATTCACCTCTTGGCGATTCTTTATTGAGGATCTCCAACAATTCACTCAACCGGCCGCGATAAATGGTTTCAAACTTTTTCGTCAGGTCATTGGTAACGGCAGCCTGCCTGTCACCCAGGACAGATAATGCATCCTCCAAAAAAGCCAGGATGCGATGTGGGCTCTCATAAAATACCTGTGTATGGGCAGAATCAACATCCTCACCAATAAACCGACGCCGGGCACCGGTTTTTCGAGGTGGGAAACCCTTGTAAGTAAAACTATGGGCCGGCAAACCAGACAAAGTCAACGCCAAGACCACAGCAGACGGCCCTGGGATGGCTGTCACCGGTATATCCTGTTCCACGGCCGCCCGTATAATAGAAAATCCCGGATCGGATATTCCAGGGGTCCCGGCACTGGACACCACCGCAATGGACTTTCCCTCGAGCAGATACTCGATTAACCATGGGACTATCTTTTTCTCATTAAATGCATGGTAGCTTTTTTGCGGTTTATGGATCTCATAGTGCCGTAAAAGTATGCCGGTTTTTCGTGTATCTTCACTGGCAACCAGATCAACACTACGCAAAACTTCCAGCGCTCGCAAAGTGATGTCACCAAGGTTGCCGATTGGCGTGGCTACCAGGTAAAGCACCGATTAAACCTCGTCTTTCAGGAGTTTATTAATGGCCTGGATCGTCTGATTATTGTTGATGAATTGCAGCGCTTGCATGCCAAATTCCCGGGCAGCCTGAACATTAACCAGGTAATCGTCCACGAATAATGAGCTGTCGGGCTTGGCATGTAACCTTTCCATTGCAATCTGGAAAATGCGGTGATCGGGTTTGATCACACCTTCCTCTGCAGAGATAATAATAGCTTCAACATACCGATCAAAGTGATAAATTTCTTCCATCAGGCGACGGGATTGATCACCAGCATTGCTTAAGATGGCTGTCTGATAATTTTGCTGCAGTTCAGCCAGGAATCTAACCATCCGCCTGTTTGAGTAACGCTTTGAAAATATCCTCCGCCGGAGGCTGCTGATCAGTTGAGGTTTGACACCCCATTTTTCTGCCATGATTTGCCATAGGTAGTCCTCAGGAACCTTCCCAAGGCAAATATCCTGAACCAACCGAGAGTCATGAGGGTTTTGGAGCATTTCTAAAATCTCTGGTTCGTCCCCGATACCTAAGAATTTTTTCCACCGCAACATGCCGTTCAAACTTGGAGTCTTAATCAGCACACCGCCAAAATCAAATATGATCGTTTTAATCGTCATTGACACCACTATTCCGAGTAAAAAAAAGGCCTCAAATAAATTCTTGTTAATTATAACAGCAAGGAAATCTTTTTCTATTCGTTGCCTGAGTTGTCAGCATTGCCATCGTAGTCGATGGAAAAACAGGTACAATGGATACCATTGAGTATCCACTTTCATCATAAAGGCTTATCCGCCAATAAGTAAAAAAGGTCAACCATGGAAAGAACCGTCCCAACCAGGGCTTCAGACGAAATTGATCTCTATATTCGCACAATATACTCCCTTTTACGATCAAGTACACGGGTGCGGATCCAGACACTGGAAGAGGTTCATGCGACCATGAACTCGTCCCTACATCCTTTAGCCCACCAGCACACCCCGGATATTTCATCCTTTATTTATGCCAACCTGCGCCTACCGAACTGTATCCCGGATGTGACGGCTGTTCTGCTGGGTCAGAGCGCGACCGTCTTTGAACAATTTGGTCTCAAGAATATTGAAACCTGGCACGAGACAACCGCTATCGCCCGCCGAAGACGGTGTTTTTATGATGGAAAAGGTTTGCTGGCTTGTTATATCGCTTCACGGTCTGATATCGATGATGTGGTGCCCATGTTAACCGCCTACCAAATAGAGTGGAACAAAATGCATCATCTCCTCCAAAAATTGCCGGAAGAGGTGTTTGAGACCCTATCAACCACATCAAGCGAAAAATGGCACAACTTGGCAAAAACCCTGAGCATCACCGTAGAAGAATTGACGAGATTGAAAACGGTGTGGGGTGACCGCTTTGAATCCGTTTTGCGGCAGATAAGGTCAAAAAAATTAGACCTGGAAATCCAGCTTTTTAGTGGTTCTTTGAATGAATATCGCCGTGCGACCCGCTTCTGGTGGGAAAATATCGCCCACGGGTTCCCAGAGATCTCCCGACGCCCGGTGTATTTTATCTCCAGCAATCCCCACAGCATTCCCAACCTGCTGAGCGGCTTTGCCCTGACACAGGAAAAACAGCTGACACATTACCTGCAGACCAAGGGCGATGATGACCTGCTTGCAGAATGGCAGGATATCAACCAGGAAGAAGTCCCTTCCCGCCCAGAGAACTTCCTTTATTATATTTTGAAAAAATTCCAATCCACCACCCAGGGACAGGATCTGGTTAAAGCCCAGTCGGGCTTCGAAGAACAGTATGGCATTCATCGCTTCCCCAGTGAACATGCCTTCGATGTCGAAGCGCAGATTATCGAGCTGGCTGCCCTGAACCCTGACACGATTGATCCCCGTCTGACACCCGAAACTTTCGCTGGTCAGCACACAGACTGGTCATTTCTTGCAGATAGCCAGGCGATTATCCTCAATATCGATTATCCCCTCGGGTTGGCAGCCTATAACCTGCTGGTCAAAATAGCGGAACATGCTTGCCCCATGCTGGGCATTTATGTTATGGGTAAAGCTGCCACGCTGAATGGCCGCAGGGGCGATGTGATGATCCCAAACGTGACCTATGATGAACATTCTCAAAATACCTATTTGTATAATAACTGTTTTACCGCCAGCGATGTAAGCCCCTATCTGGTATATGGGACGGTGCTGGATAACCAAAAATCAGTCTCGGTCATGGGGACATATCTCCAAAATGCCAAGATCATGGAAGTGATTTATCGCGAAGGCTACACCGATCTCGAAATGGAAGCCGGCCCCTACCTTTCAGCAATTTATGAACTTTTCCGGCCTACTCGCCACCCGGTGGATGAAATCGTCAACTTGCATGGTCTGCCCTTTGACATGGGCATCCTGCACTACGCCTCTGACACACCTCTCACCAAGGGCGACAACCTGGGTGCGGGCACACTGTCATATTTTGGGGTCGATTCGACTTATGCCACCTCCCTGGCAATCCTGCGCCGCATTATGCAAATCGAATACGACCGACACTGCACCAGGGATAAACGCACCACCCAATCGGTAAAATGCGGGCATTAACCCAATTGTTGTCGTATGCGCGCAGCCGTTTCATGATAGGCGGCCAGCTTCTCGCGCTCATTTTCCACGACCTGGGAGGGCGCCTTTTCTGAAAAGGGGCCTGTTAGCAGTTTTTCCAGCCGTTTGATCTGTGACTCAGCTTCAGCTAATTCCTTCGTCAATCGCTCCTTCTCTGCCGCCACATCCACCAACCCTGCCAAAGGCAGGGATATCTCTACAGGTGTGACCACCAGTGTAATGTGTTCATCGGATGGTTCCAGGGGCGATTCTACAACTGCAAAAGCCTGGGGGTCAATGCCGGCCAATGAAACGAAGACCTGGCTCTGGGACTCCATTAAACCCTTAAGACTGCCAGCACTGATCGTACAGGCAATCTTTTGACCCTGTTGAACCTTGTATTCAGAGCGAATATTACGGATAGCCCGGATCATCTCCTGGATTAATGAGAAATCCTCCACGGCGGTTGATTCCCACCCTTCCATTGGCAAGGGCATCGGCCATTGAGCAATGATCAGGGCTTCCTCCCAACCCCCATCAGGTGACAGGTGGTGAGTTCTTTCATTACATGCTGAGCTGAGATGTCCCCACAGCGATTCTGTCACAAAGGGTGTGTAAGGATGCAAGAATCGCAGGCAGGTATCAAATATACGCACAAGGGTTTGGATGGTGTAAAAGGCCCGATCGCCTCCTGCAGCAATCTGATCCTTCGAGATTTCAAGGTACCAATCTGCAAACTCTCCCCAGAAAAAATCATAAATTTGGCGACCGGCCTCACCAAACTGGTATTTTTCGAAAAGACTATTGACCGATTGACGCAGTCCTTTCATCCTGGCCCAAATCCAACTATCAGCCAGGGTCCATTCAGGCGTATCTTGTGGATGCGGCGGTATTTGATCAATATTGCCAATCACAAATCGCCCAGCATTCCACAGCTTGTTGGCAAAATTCCGGTTGGATTCCACCTTCTTAATTGACAGGCTCATATCATTCCCTGGTGTTGAACCCACCAACAGGGTGAAACGCAGCGCGTCGGTACCCAATGCATCCATCACTTCAAGGGGATCAATCACATTATCCTTGGTTTTACTCATCTTTTGACCATGTTCGTCACGGATCAAACCATGCAGATAAACTGTATGAAAAGGCGCTTGACCGGTGAACTCTATACCCGCCATGAGCATCCGGGCAACCCAAAAGAACAGGATGTCGTAACCTGTTTCCATCACGGATGTAGGGTAGAAATACGTCAGGTCTGGTGTATGCTTGGGCCAACCCAAGGTCGAAAAAGGCCATAAGGCAGAAGAAAACCAGGTATCGAGCACATCCGGATCCTGCTGAAGGGAATTGCTCCCACAATGCTGGCATTCCTCAGGGTCTTCCCGGGTGACGGTAATTTCATTGCAATCCTGGCAATACCACACAGGGATGCGATGTCCCCACCAGAGCTGACGGCTGATGCACCAGTCCTGGATGTTTTCCATCCAGTTATAGTAGACTTTCTTAAACCGTCCCGGGTTGATCTCAACCTGCCCCTCGCGCACAACCTGCAAGGCTGCTGTGGCCATTTCTTTCACATCAACAAACCACTGTGTGGAAACCATGGGCTCAATCACCTCACCACCCCGCTGTGAGCGTGGCACCTTCATCATATAAGGCTCAACCTTGATCACCAAACCGGCGTCTTCCATATCCGCCCACAGTTTCTCCCGGCACGCAAAGCGGTCCAGCCCATTATAAGGACCGCCTTTCTCGTTGATGGTAGCATCTTTATTGAGCACATTGATAAAAGCCAGGTTATGCTTTACACCAATTTCATAGTCGTTGGGGTCATGTCCGGGCGTTATTTTCAAAGCGCCGGTGCCAAATTCCCGGTCTACGTAGTCATCAGCAATCACAGGGATTTCACGACCCAGGATGGGCACCAGGGCATTTTCTCCAACCAGGTGCAAAAAGCGCTCGTCGTCCGGATGGACTGCTACGGCTGTGTCACCCAGGATTGTCTCTGGCCGGGTTGTGGCAACGGGAATAAATTCGTCACTGCCTGCGATCTGGTAGCGAAAATAATACAGTTTGGCAGGCTCCTGGGTGTATTCCACCTCCAGGTCAGAGACAGCAGTCTGCAACCCGGGCGACCAGTTGATCATGCGCGGGCCCCGGTAGATCCAGCCTTTTTCAAAAAGACAAACGAATGCTTCCCGAACTGCCTGTGACAGGCCGTCATCTAACGTAAACCGCTCCCGGCTCCAATCGCAGGATGCGCCCAAACGCCGGATTTGCTGGTTGATGATGTCGCCATATTTTTCTTTCCAAGCCCAGGCATGGGCCAGGAACTTCTCACGACCCAATTCCCGACGGGTGGCGCCCTGTCTACGCAGCATCTTCTCCACTTGAAGTTGGGTGGCGATGCCGGCGTGATCCGTCCCGGGCACCCATAACGTGGGCTCCCCTTTCATACGATGATAGCGAATCATCAAATCTTCCAAAGCCACAACCATGGCATGGCCAAGATGCAGCTCTCCGGTCACGTTAGCTGGCGGAATAGAGATCACGAAGGGCTTCTTATCAGGGTCAAAACCAGGCTCACAGGGGTCATTGGTCGGTTTGAAGTATCCTGAATCCCACCACCATTGATACAGGCGGGCTTCATTTTCAGAAAAGTCGTAGGTTTTTGGCAATTCTTTCACCATTGTAAACAATCCTCCATCCTGATAACTTAAAAACACAATCCCTTTCATCCTGAGGACGAAAGGGAATACTTCCGCGGTACCACCTCACTTCGCTGCTGATCACAGCGCTCTCACTCCGGACCATCATCCGGCTGCGCGCTAACGGGCGCTCCCCGTGCTGGTCTAATCACCCAAAGGGTTTTCTTCAGCAGTAACCTGCGGCGACTTCACCCATGACCATTCCTGGGGACGCTCTCAGCCAGTGGCGTGCCCTCTCTGGCAGGTGGTTAAGGGTTACTATTCCTCAGTTTCAACCATTATAATCAAGTTTATGCCTAAATTCAATAGGCAATTTCCGGATAGGCGGGCTAACGGCCTGGTAATCATCCGGATTAGCGACCCATCGAGACGACCTGATCTTCCCAGCGATGCCAGCTCGAAAACTTCTCTTCGATGACCTTCTTTCCTTCACCGGGCGAATCCAACCCCACCAGCTCCAGGTCGGCATCAACCATGATCCGGACCAGCTCATTGAATTTCACCTTGGGTTCCCAATTGAGTTGAGTCTTCGCCTTCGAGGTATCTGCCTCCAAAAAATCCACCTCTGTTGGGCGGTAATAGCGCGGGTCAATCCGCACATAGTCGTGCCAGTCCAAATTCACATAGCCAAAGGCTTCATCCAGGAATTCCGAGATTTTATGCGCTTCTCCGGTCCCGACGACATAATCCTCCGGTTGATCTTGCTCGAGCATCAGGTTCATCATCTCTACATACTCGGGGGCATAACCCCAGTCTCGGCGGGATTCAAGGTTGCCCAGGTAGAGATATTTCTGGTTGCCGGCCATAATATTGGCCAGGGCCTGGGTGATCTTCCGCGTCACAAAGGTCTCACCACGGCGTGGTGACTCGTGGTTGAACAGAATCCCGTTGACAGCGAACATCCCATAGCCCTCACGGTAATTGTCCGTGATCCAGTAGGCATATAGTTTCGCGGCAGCATAGGGACTGCGCGGCTTGAACGGTGTAACTTCATTTTGGGGCGGCTTCGAAGCACCGTACAACTCGCTGGAAGAGGCCTGATAGAAGCGAGATTTCATCCCCGCTTTGCGGATCGCCTCCAGGATGCGCACCGTTCCCAACCCGGTCACATCACCGGTGTACTCAGGCATATCAAAGCTGACCCGCACATGGCTCTGGGCTGCCAGGTGGTAGACCTCATCGGGTTTGACGTTATAGAGCACGTCCAGCAGTGTATCCCCGGCCGTCACATCGCCATAATGCAAGAACAGATTGACTTTTCCGTTATTGCCATGAGGGTCACGGTAAATGTGATCAATCCGGCGGGTGTTGAAGGTGCTGCTTCGGCGGATCAGCCCGTGCACCTCGTAGCCCTTATGTAAAAGCAATTCAGCCAGGTAAGAACCATCCTGCCCGGTGATGCCCGTAATTAATGCCGTTTTCAAATAAAACCTCCTGCTGATTTCAGTCTAAAACCAAAGTGAAAGTATATCCGGTTGGCCGTACCCTGTCAAACTACACCCCCCCCCTACTCAATTCCTTAAATCGTTGACAAGTCTTTCATTTAATGGCATGATAACAGGGCATCACAATATTGGACCGTCCTATGCAAAGAAACAAATTTCCCATCTTTCGCTGGGTTGCAATCACCTTAATCTTTTTGACGATCATGCTGACCACCATCCAGCTCGTCAACTACAGCCGCATCCGCAACAACTTTCCCCTGGGGATGCATGTCGGTCGGGTGCCGATCGGGGGGCTGGATTACGTTCGGGCAGCTGAACGACTGTACACTGTATATCGTTCCCCTATCGAACTCAATTATGAAGGGAATGTGATTCACATCAGGCCGGCCGTGTTGGGCTTTGAGCCAGAAGTCGACCAAATGCTGGCCGTGGCGGACAATCAGCGTATGACCGAACCTTTTTGGGAGGGATTTTGGAATTTTTTATGGGATCGAAATATTGAGACCATCACCATTCCCCTGAATGCCAGCTATGATGAACCCCGCATTCGTGATTATCTCCAGCAGGAGATTGGCTGGCGGTACGACTCACCTGCCACGCCGCCCAAACCCATTCCTGGAACCACACAGTATGCTCAGGGCATCCCAGGCACAACATTGGATGTGGAACGGGCGACAATGCAGGTCATCGATGCCTTCAAATCACCCATCAACAGGCGGGTGACCTTGTCCATGGAGCAAACATCCATTCCCAGGGCATCCATGGGAGACCTGGAAATTATGCTGGAGCAAATCATCGAGTTATCTGGTTTTGATGGTGTGGTTGAAATTTTCTTACAAGACCTGGCCTCCCCTCGCAACCTGATGCTTGCCTACCAGCAAAACAACAGCGAAATCGACCCTGAGATCGCCTTTTCTTCCTGGAGCCTGGTGAAAATCCCATTAATGGTGACGGCTTTTCGCTATATGGAGGAGCCCTACCCACCCGCATACATGGGCTTACTAACGGAGATGATCCAGCAATCAGAAAACACCAGCACAGATGAACTGGCCATGCTGGTGATCGATAACAACCTCTCCCCCCTGATTGTTACTGAAGACATGCGCCGACTGGGGTTAACAAACTCCTTCTGGGCCGGGCATTTCTATCCGGGGGCGCCCCTTTTGCAGCGATTTGAGACACCCGCCAACCAGCGTAACGATGTCATCACCAACCCTGATATTTACAACCAGACCACTGCGGCTGATATGGGGATGCTGATGGAAGATATTTATCATTGTGCAGAAAATGGCGGTGGCGCTATCCTGGCCGCCTTCCCAGGAGAGATTACCCAGGAAGAATGCCAGATTATGGTCACTTACCTGGCTCGCAACCAGATCGGGGTCCTGCTTCAGGCAGGGGTCCCCGCCGACGCAACCGTGGCGCACAAACATGGCTGGGCGACAGAATCGGATGGCCTCACCCGCACCATGGGTAATTCCGCCATCATCTATACCCCCGGCGGTGATTATTCGCTGACCGTCTTCGTCTACCACCCGGTCCAGACGGTTTTCGAACCCGTCAACCGGCTGTTCGCTGAAATAAGCCAGGCCATCTATAACTTCTATAATAACTGACCCCATAGCCGCCTTAAACGAAAAAACAAACACCCCAGAAGAGCCGGCTTGTATGCTTGCTGGATTTAGCGCCGTTAACCGATAAAGATCTCCACTTCCTCACCGTCGTCTTCATTAACATGGACATAGAATGGCTCCTCAGGTGAGAGGTTTTCAAGGATTTCGGTCACGTTTTCTACAGGCTGATCCTTAATGCCCGGGATGCGGTCACCAAAGGATGTAAAAATCCAGCGCGTCAAAGCTACCGGGATGGGCAGGCTGAAGGCAATCCGCTGGGGTGACTCCCCTGGACGCTGCTGGACCCTAACATGCAGCCACACACTGCGGCTGGTACGGAAACTCACCGCCATAATCACCACACCCACCAAGAAAGGTATCCAGGACAGCCAAAAACCAAACCCAAATGCATTGCTCATATAACTGGAATACATCCAGATCGTGCCAAGTGTGGTCATCAGCAGGCCAACCCCAAAAGGCAATAACCACCAGCTCTTCAATCTTTTCATTCGCCGCAATTCCTCTTTGGGGATGCGGGGTGCCGGGTTTTCGCCCTGGTCAGCGTCATCTACCTGTGGTGGGGTTATGGCAACCGACAATGCATCCTCCACCACCGCATCCACTGTCGCCGTCCTGCTGCCCTGCATAGCTTGCATCAAGCGGAGCCCTTCCTCGGGTGAAATCACGCCCTGTTCGACCATATCCAAAATTTTTCGTTCTGTTTGTTCTGCCATCAAAAACCTCAGTCTTCCAGTGCCTTGAACAATGTCTCGGCTTCATCCACGGTAATCTTTTTATCCTGGAGCATCTTGAGGACCATCAAGCGCTCCTCGTCCGAGGTGCCTTTTTTACCTGCAGGACGCGAGACCGATGGCTCTGTCGGTGAAGGCGGTCTGTGGTCGCCCGCATCCCCAAAACCCACATCGACGTTGACGCTGCGGTGTTTCTCTACCTGCTCACGGATTTTTTCAAGCCGAATCTCGGCTGACTTGACCTTCGCCTCTGCCTTCTTGGTGGCCGAATTGATCCGCTCCTGGATCAGCTCGCTTAAAGCCGATTCTTCATATTTAAAATAATCCGAAAGATCACCAACAAGATTTTCATCGGGTGACAGCTTATCTGTCATCTTAAAGGAACCCCCCATGGCAATCGAAAGCGACCTGAGGCCTTCACCTAACTGGTAGTCATAGCTAGACTCTTTGATCTCCAGGGCGTCGTCACGAACGTTAATTTTAATTTTATGACCGCCAGACCGGATTGAAAAAGCAACATCCTCACAACTTTCATTCAACCCCAGGGAGATATCGCCGCCAGCCCGCAAACTCAAGTCACCGCCCATATCAAAATGAATCAACTCGATGTTCCCACCCACTTTAAGGTCACTTTGTAATTGGATACCGCTTGCCCTGAACGATCCACCCACTTTGCTAACCGAGGTGAGCCCGCCCAGCGTTTGCCCCAGGAAATTGCCGCCAGCTTTCTCCAGGCTAAAATCGCCTGTCACAGCCCGGGCGTAACAATTACCACCAACTTTTTCGCAAGAAAAAGTTGACACATCATCCACAACCAGTGTGCCGGCTACCTTTTCAATTTGAACCTGGCCGGCCGACTGGCTCACAGAAAAATTGCCACCCACCTTTTCTACAGAAACAGGCCCGACCCCGATTAATATCAGGTTGCCCAGCACTTTCTCGATCTGGATGCCATTCTGAACGGATTCAATCTTAACCGAACCCATCCCCCTTTCAATCTCAATCGAAGACCGATGCGGCACTGTCAGCGTGCAAGAGGCGTTAACCGTCACATACACATGCCCATCCTCCTCGATCAGCGTCGCCAGCTGGGGCGCGTCGATCTCACACTGCACCGCTTGCTGCTCAACGCCTTTGATCTTGACCCCACCATAAGCTTTCAGGTGAATCACAGGATCATCGCTTGTCAGATTTAATATGTGTGTCATGGCGCACTTCCTTTCAATATAAAGAAAAACCTAAATATCGATAATGACTTAAAACAATCATATCATAATATTAAGATTTGTCAAGGTCACTATTGATATTTTTGAAGTTTCTTAAGCTTAGTTATTAATTTTATATGATCTGATATTGATAAAATGGAACAGACCTGGTCATTCAAGGCCCAGATGTCCCCCTCTGCCCGCGCCATCGTGGCTGCATAGGCCGGGTAACGCTTTTTTAAAGCCGCCAGGCGAACGTCCAGGGGCACAAATTGGTCCCCCTCTACCAGTTTGTCGATAAAATAAACCAGCTGCGTCTCCCAACAGCGTGCGGTGCTTTCCGCTTCGAGAATGGTGTGCAGGACATGCCCCCGGATCACCTGGGCTAAACGCGGGTATCCCTGGCTTTCGAGAAAGGCTGCCCCCAGCTGGCCGTGCCCGCCAGATTCCTTGAGCGTCTTGATCTTATCGAGATCATGCAGCAGACCGCCCCGGTGGGCCAGGATCGGGTCGAGCATCACCCCCGCCCGTCGCATCAAGACACCCAGGGCATAGGCCCCCCAGGCCACGACCCGGGCATGACGGCGGACGTTTTCAGGCAGCTGCCATTCGTCCCACCAGGTCAGACACTGGCTCAAAGCTGGCTTTTCTATTAATTCGGCCACGTGATTCACCGCTTCCAGCGTGCTGATATCTCCATCCTGGATGGGCATTGGCCCAGGCGCCAGCCTGTGCTGCTCGTTAACCCAGATCCTTCGCCAGCCAAGCTGAGCAGCACACCTTAGCTGGTCATAGGAGTGATGAACCAACACCATGGTCGCATTCCGTTCAACATCGATCCTTGCACAGGCCTTATGGCCGTCATCCGAAGCTGATCCGAGGTCAGGTGCCAGTTCAATTATCAGTTTGTGCGCTGACTGACGATCTTCTCTTTGATTGGCCTTAGATACCGCAGTAGATAACTGCTCGCTCAATTGGTCCAACAGTTCCTCAGAGGTGAGGATCAACATATCTTGATGGGTCATTACACCTTTCTTCGGTCTGGATTATCAACCTTCATAAGTATAACCAAAATCGATCCGGTCATGACCCGAACCGAGCTGGGACTAATCAAGTAAAATGGATTAATCATCAACCGCCCATAAGATTCAGAAGCGACCCTTACATCCATGAACCATCTACCCCCAGTTCGACCTGACCTTTGGATGTTCTCCATTGAATTTTAGTTAATTGGATAAGGTTCTGCATCATATAGCCATTTATTGAAAAAAGTGTACAATCATCCCAAACATTATCAAAATTTCAACCATCACGCAATCGCTGGAATAAAAAAATGGACAATCAAAGATATCTGCACAAACAAGACTTAGTCATCGATACGTTTATCCTGGATGCACCTGTCGAAATCGAAAAAGGCGCATTACGCCTGGACACCCAAAACGATTCTCTTATTTTGGAACTCAAGATAACGCCTCTGGTTGAGAATTCTGAGCAAATCAACTCAATCACATTGAAAATCTGGGCTGTGGATGATACAGGGGCTGAAATTGAGGGGTATTATCCCTATCTGCACACCATTGAAGCGGTTGACGCTCACGAAGATCAATCCTATCTAAAGCAAACCACCATCGCCCAGATCCCGGATGTGGGCCATGTTGAGGTCGAAGTCGAGCAGGTTGAATTCCTTGATGGGGGCATGTGGCAAAATTCTGGCCTGAGCGTAAACCGCCACCAGCAAATGCCAATCCGTGACCTTTGTATTGAATACCAGGTGCAAATTCAGCGTGACATCGAAGCAACCTCACCCCCGGGCGCACGGCGGATTAAATTTCTGCCCACCCAGCTGGATCAATGCTGGTTTTGCGCCTGCGGCAGGCCCAACCTCGATCATGCGGAACAATGCAGCCGGTGTGGGCTTTCGAAGAGCTGGGCCTTTGATCACCTGAATGAAGAGGCGATTCAAACAAACCTGGAAAAATATCTGGAAAACATCAAGCACGCCGAAGCCCAGAAGCGCAAGCAAGCCCTGGAAAAGAAAGCCGCAGCCCAAAAAAGGGGCCGCAGGATTTTTCTGTATACTATCTTGGCTGCGGGTGTTGGCCTGTTGATCTACTTGATGATCAATGTTGTATTTCCATTTGTTCAATACACGCACGCCTCTGCGCAACTCAATCGGAGCGAGTATACGCGTGCGATTGCGTTGTTCACGGATCTGGGGGATTACGGCGATTCAATCCGCATGGTCGACGAGGCCAGGTACCGACAGGCTGTCAGCCTGCTGGACAATGGCGACTATGAAGAAGCGATTACCATATTCGCCAGCCTGAAACACTTCAAAGATTCCCAGGACATGCTCACAGAGGCCAATTACCAGAAAGCTGGCGGCCTGCTGGCAGATGGTCAAAACGACGCGGCCCTGGACATCTACCTGACCATCTTTGACTATAAGGATTCTGCCGCCCTGGTTTCGGACATCGCCTATGAAAAGGCCCTGGGTTTATATGAAGAACAAAACTACCTGGAAGCCAGCGATCTGTTTCGATTTCTGCAGGATTACCGAGATTCAT
>PWSY01000053.1 GCA_003563055.1 Anaerolineaceae bacterium
ACCATCTCCCTGGTGGATACCTGGGCGAAGATGAAAAAAGCCCGGGGTGATTCGTAGGCGCTAGGCGTGCCTCGTCCCTACTTACCCTACACACTTTCTGGATCAACCTAACATATGTTGGAGTATGGGATTGATGGTGGGTTGGCGGGTTGTTGGTTCAGCTTATACAACTCGTACAGCAGGATGTCATTTTCTCTTCCGCCAACCCACCCTACGCGTGATGACTCAAGAAATCCTTGAGTTAAACGGATCCCCTGCACAAGCCTTTGGCCCACAGCAGAGCGAGACCACTCACCACTCATGCAATCCCCGAAATGAAGCGGAGTGGGACCATTCACCATTCACTATTCACTATTCACTACTCTCTACTCACCTTCTCACTATGGTATAATGTGAAGCCTGAAAGTGGGGGCCCGTAGCTCAGCGGCAGAGCAGGCGGCTCATAACCGCTCGGTCGTAGGTTCGAATCCTACCGGGCCCACCATCCTCACCCTCTTCAGGGGGAACACCATTTTTGCCAAAAATGATAAGATTTACACGTCTTGGTCTCCAGTCCCTTAACCAGGAGCAACCCTCATGCCATCCATCGATATCGGAGAGATAAAAATTCATTACAACCGTACCGGATCAGGACAATGCCTACTGCTCTTCCCGGACAAACACCTTGCTTCTTCGGCTTATCAGGATGAGATCGAGTTTTTTTCCAGCCGCTTTGAGGTGGTCTCCTTTGATTACCCCTTTACAGGCCAATCCAGCCACGCTATCAAGTACCCCGATGAGCGCGAAGTCGACACCTGGGGCTTTTTAGCCGATTTGGCCTGTCACCTGCTGGTTGAGTTGGAAATTGATCGCTGTCTGGCCCTGGGTGTCGGCGGTGGGGCTCTGACCGGGTTGCATTTTGCTGGAAAGCAAGCGCATCAACACAATATCAGCATTCAGGGGTTGATCCTGGACAGCTTCCTGGCGGATTTCGATACCCGCACTTTACACCGCTGGTTGGATGTACGTGAACATTACTATGTGCGCAATGAAAAAGCTTTGCAAGCCCAGCACGGCGAGGATTGGCGCCAGGTCCTGGATGAAGACACCCGTTGCCTGCGTCGTCTGGCAGACCGGGGCGGGTATGCCGTTGTGGATCAAATCCTCAACGCCGTCCCCTGCCCCACGCTGCTGACCGGCCATTTATCTGACCCGGCTCTTCCTGGTTTGGCTGCAGAATACGCCCGCATCAGCAACTTGATATCGGACTGCAGCCTGTATCTCTCCGCCAATGCGAACCACCCCCATCTTGAGCGGCCTTTCATGTGGACGGACCCAAAAAGCTTCCGGGCTGTGGTGAACCTATTTCTTGAAAACACATCACTGTGAACCGCTGAGTGGCGCTCGGTCGTAGGTTCAATCAACCCACAGGGCATGCCGGGCCCACATGTTACGCCGCTTAATCCGGTTTTCGCACCATCTCCCACATAGGCAGACCGATCACTGGTAAAACGACTTTATCAATGACTTCGAAACCAAATTTTTCATATAGTCTTACATTCATTTCTGTTTCTGTCTCCAGGTAGACCGGCATTCGATTTTCCTGAGCGCTGGAGATCACCCCATTTAGAAGTACCCGACCGTAACCCTCACCCTGGTGTTCAGATGCCACACCTATGATAAAGAGGTAAAGGAAAGCTTCATCTCTCATATGTTTTTTTCGGTCTTCTTCGATTGGTTTAAAGACCTTCGCCATCTTTTGAGAATATTCCTGTCCCATTTTCATACCAGACCACAAAGCACCGCTAAGCAACATCCGCCACAGGCTCATCTCTGCCAACTCCCCCCTAACCCACCCAGCAACACCTTCAATAGCCTTTGAAGGAGAACAAACCTGGCCATATTTCAAACAATAGCGCAAGGGTGTTTCATAAAATGCTTTTCGCTGTTCTGGGGTGGCTCCTTCAAAGATTGCGTTAAAAACCGGGTCGTCCTGAAAAGCATCAAATAACACCTCAACAGCTTTGGGAATGTCCGTAGTATCCAAGTGGAATAAATTCTCAGTTTTATTAGCCAATTTCCTATCTCCTTGTATTTGATTAAATGACTTGTTTATTAATTAATGAGTCTTAAGGGTGATCCATCATTATGCACGAACCACAGATTAAAACATTGATAAAACCGCATGAGCATCCAGTAATTTTCCAGTTTCATCATCATTTTATCATATCGGTTGAATTGACTAAATTTATTACAACACATAGACCTTGCTGGTAGAAGCAATCCCTCAGCAAACGAGCAAATACATGCGGCATGCATTGCTTAAATCACCTGTAACGTAGGAGGGTGGTAAATACGCTTCAGGAAAACGACCTTACACTTTTTGAGCAATAGGCTCTGATTATTCAAGTGTCGAATTGGCTCTGTTTTCTGCTCGGTATGGGATTCGAATCACCTTCAGCGCATGTGGGACCCATTGTTATAAAATTCCATGTGTCCAATGAACAATTCTTTGCAAAAAGACATAATTGCTGATCAATAATTGATCCACAAGACTAAAGATGGAGCGGGTAGCAGGGTGAGCTGAAATTTCGTAAGACCTTTTCCACGGTCATGAGATGGACAACTTAGCGAAGAGATGGATAATTCAAACATGTTATGATTGTTATGATTAACTAGATATTTGGAGGCATGTATGGAAAAGAGAAATTATTCATTTGCTCAATTAGGCTTATTATTCGGTGTATTCATCGGTGGGGGGATTGCTACTATTTTATTTGCGACAACGGGGAATGCGATTTATTTCTCCATTATCGGTGTTGGAGTAGCTGTAGGCTTAATTTTAGGTGCTGGTTACGATCAATACAAAGCAAAAAAAAGTAATAAGTAAGGTTTACTTGAAGTAACAAATTCAAAACTGGGGTCAGCGCAATTTTTTGACATAAAGGATGCGGCTATTAGACCGGAACCAAGCATAGAAGTTTATTTATCTTTCCTGTTAACCACACCACTACTGGTTCAAACTGCCCGAAAATCATACCAGAACTTCCACCCCCACCATTCATTAATTCTCCCACCCCCCTTCTAAGCTATAATTCTGGGTAACCAATCATTCCCCAGGAGGCTCCCATGTCCACCAAGGAAATCATCCAATCCCAGTACCATGCCGCGCTGGCGATGCTGCGCCAGGCCATCGAGAAATGCCCCGATGCGCTGTGGGTCGACCCATCCTACGTCAACCCGGCCTGGCACATTGCCTACCACACCCTCTATTACACCACCCTCTACCTCCAGCCGAGGGCAGAAGATTTTGACCCCCTGGAGAAGTATCGCGATGATCTGCGAGGGCTCGACACCTCCGACCCCGCACAGGCTTACAGCAAAGATGAAATCATGGATTATCTCGAGGACTGCCTAGACGAGGTCGAAAAACAGGTCAGGGCGGTTGATCTTGAGGCGGACTCAGGCTTTTCGTGGCTGCCCTTCAACAAGCTGGAGCTGCAGTTCTATAACATCCGCCACATCCAGTATCACTCCGGCGAGCTGTGCGAGCGCATTGGCGGCCAAAATGAGGTCGAGTTTAAATGGGAGAAGATGAAGGGTTGAGTGGACGACCCTTACACTGCTTTTTTACGACCTTCGCTTCCTCACTGCACTGACTGCTTGCCTGGGGAACGCATCACTGAACTACCTCCCAAATAAAAACCCTCTTGTAATTCCAAATAAAATGACTATACTTTAAGAAATTCCCAAATCACACATTATCCCTGGACATAAATACCGTTCAAAAAATAAATGCCGAAAAGAAAGCTTAAACGACAGCTCCCGCTCATCCAGGTCATCATGCTCGGCACCGCTGGCACGATCGCGGCAGAGATCTTCGTGCTCACCGGATACGCCGCCGGGGTTGCCGGGCCGGATGCCGTTTTGGCGTTGATCATCGGCGG
>PWSY01000155.1 GCA_003563055.1 Anaerolineaceae bacterium
ACCCGCATGATCGGCATCATCAAGTGCGAGAGGAACTGCGAGATCCAGGCTGAGCTGAACAGGGTCTCGTTGAGACCGTTGAAGGTTTCTATGGATTTGGCTTCGGCATTGAAAGCTTTCACCACGGTATGGCCGCCAAACATCTCTTCCACGTGACCGTTGACATGGCCGAGGTATTCCTGCTGTTGCTGGAAGTATTTTTGTGATTTACGTACAACCCAGTTGATGACCACCATCGACAGCGGTACGGTTACCATCGCAATCAGCGTCATGGTCCAGCTGATGGTGAACATCATGATCAGGATGCCGATCACGCTGGTGGTGGAAGTGATAATCTGTGACAGGCTCTGGTTGAGCGTCTGGCTGACAGTGTCCACGTCATTGGTGACCCGCGAGAGCACTTCGCCCTGGCTGATGCGATCAAAATACTGCAAGGGCAGGCGGTTGATCTTGGCGGCGATATCCTGCCTGAAACGGTAGGTGATATCCATCGAGACGCCGGTCATGATGTAACCCTGCAAAAAGCTGAGGAAAGAAGAGACCACATACAGGGTTAACACCTGCAGCAGGATGGCGCTGATGGCGTTAAAGTCAATGCCCGTGCCACTGCTAGTGATTTGTTCGACCACACCCTCAAACAGAAGGGTGGTGGCCCGGCCCAGAATCCTTGGGCCAAGGATCGCAAAAACCGTTGATGCACCCGCGATGATGAGGACAAAGATGATGATCAGGTTGTATTTTCCCAGGTAACCGATCAGTTGTTTCATTGTGCCCTTAAAGTTGCGTGCTTTTTCGCCCTTCATCATGGCCATCTGCCTGGTTCGCAATCCAGATGAAGATCGCCTTTTTGGTTGGGTTGATTTTTCAGTGTGGTTGTTATTGCTCATGCCAATTCCTCCTTGCTCAGTTGCGATGTGGCAATCTCCTGGTAGGTTTGACAGGTCTGCATCAGGTCTTGATGGGTGCCCTTGCCGACGATTCTGCCGTGGTCCATAACGATGATTTGATCGGCCCCTTTGACGGTTGCAATACGCTGGGTGACCATCAGGACGGTGCTCTGACCGGTTTTTTCTTTAAGAGACCGACGCAGGGCTGCATCGGTTTTGAAGTCAAGCGCCGAAAAGCTGTCATCAAAAATGAAGATGGGAGGCTTTTTGACCAGCGACCTGGCGATATTCAGGCGTTGTTTCTGGCCGCCCGAGACATTGGACCCGCCCTGGGATATTTCCGCGTCGAGCCCTTCCGGGTTGGCAAACACAAAGTCTTGCGCCTGGCTGATTTCCAGGGCCTCATGCAGGGTCTCGGTGGTCGCATCCGGGTCGGCAAAGCGCAGGTTGGACTCAATCGTGCCCGTGAAAAGGATGCCGCGTTGCGGCGTGTAGCCGATTTTATCTCGCAAATCGTGCTGCCTGACATCACGAACATCGATACCGTCGACAAGCACCGCGCCCTCGTTTACATCAAAAAACCGTGGAATCAGGTTGATAACAGTCGATTTGCCGCAGCCCGTTGAACCGATAATGGCCGTCACTTCGCCCGGGTTAGCAGTGAAGGTGATGTTTTCCAAGACGTATTCTTCAGCATCCGGGTAGCGGAAGGAGACATTTCTGAAAGCCACCTCGCCAGAAAAAGGTTCCGGGAAGAATTTTGGCTGTTCGGGATCAAGGATCTCCTCGGTGGATTCAAGTACTTCAGCAATCCGGTCACCTGACACAAAAGCCCTGGGTAGGAAAATAAACAGCATTGACATCATCAGGAAGGCAAACATGATCTGCATGCTGTACTGTAAAAAGGCCATCATATCGCCCACCTGCAGGGTGGATTGGGCGATCTGCCCCGCGCCCACCCAAATGATCAAGACTGAAAGGCCGTTCATGATCAGCATGATGATGGGCATGATGGTGACCATGACTCGATTGATGAATAACCCCACATCAACCAGTTCGCGGTTGGCCTGGTCAAACCTGGCCTCTTCAAAGTGCTGCTTGTTGAAGGCGCGGATGACCATCATACCCGAGAGGTTTTCACGGGTCACCAGGTTCAGACGATCGATCAATTTCTGGATCAGTTGGAATTTGGGCGTGGCAATCAATAATACGACCACGATTATGGCTATTAATAAGCTGACCGCCAGGGCAATGATCCACCACATATTGGGGCTTTTGTCGATGGCGCGCAGAATACCGCCAATCCCGAGAATCGGGGCAAAGAAGGCCAGGCGGATGATCATAAAGGTTACCTGCTGGATCTGGGTTACGTCGTTTGTGGCGCGTGTGATCAGGGAGGCGGTGGAAAAATTATTGAACTCCTGGCTTGAAAAAGATTCGACCTTGGTGAAAACATCTTCGCGGATGTCTCGCGCCGCCCCCGCCGATGTCCGGGCTGCCAAGAAGCTGACGCTGATAGACGTGATTCCGGCCAGGGCGGATAACAACAACATCATGCCGCCGGTTCTCAGGATGTAATTGGTCTGGATTTGGCCCAGGTCGACCCCCAGGATCTCATATTCACGGCGAATCGCTTCAGCAGCCATCTGGTTTTGGAGCGTTTCTGGCATTTCAGCTAACTGTTGAGAAATCTGTTCATTGACCTGCCGACGCATATCCTCTGGTGCCCCTGCGAGCAGTGAAAAAAGGTCGCCATCCTCCGGTAGCTGAGCCGGGTCAAAGGGCAGCTCCGCAGGCATCATTGTGGCTCCCTCCGGGGCTTCCATCATCTGGTCGATGCCCAACAGGATCACCAATCCTCTGGATAATATGGGCTCCAACCGGTCAAGGTCAGAATCTGTCAACGTTTCAAGCACATAGATCGGTTCCTTTTCCAGGCCAGGGTAAGTTTCCAGCAGTACTTGATAATCATCTACAGCCTTGTCGACCAGCCGATAGGATTGGTTGACCAGGGATTGTTCTTCCTCGGTCAAAAAGAGTGCCATCCGGTTGAGCTGGGACACACGAATGGCCTGGGGGACAAAGGTGTCAATCCCGTTTTGCTGGATGCCCACATTCACGATTCGGGAGAGGTAATCTGGTAGGGCCAGGTCGGCATTGGCCATGATGAACAACAGCACAATAGAAGCTAGCACAAGCAGACGATAGGGTTTAATATATTTGATCAGTCGCAGCATAAATAATTATCCTTGTTGGTATTAATGGGTTTATTTTTAGTCTTCGCTCACGGGTGTATGTTTTGATGAATGCCCATGTGGGTGGGTGCAATTTTGTTTGGATTCCTGGAGCAAAACCTGGGTGCGCTGGTTGAGCAGGTGCAGCATGGGCAGAAGGGTCTCTTTTTCAGCGGCTGTAAACTGGTTTGCCAGGTCTTCCAACCAGGCATGCCGGGCGTGCATACTTTCTTCAACCGTCAGGGCCCCTTTGTCTGTTAGTGCGATCAGTTTTGCCCGCCGGTCTGTAGGGTCTTCCGTACGCAGGATCAGTCCAGAATTGACCAGGTTATCCAGCAACTGGCTGACAGCCGGCACGGAGATGCCCAGGTGCTCCGCCAGCTCATTGACCGAACTGGGGCCGTGATGATACAGGCGGAATAGGGTGCTCACCTGGGATAGTGACAGCGCGGTTTCCCGGTTTCGGCGGATAAAGGCATGAATCGAACGGTGCATGGCTGTTTCCATCCATGTTTGTAGTGTGCTCAGGAAGAGGTCTTTGGATTCCATAGTTTATCTACCTTAATAGTTAAATGCGCTTAAATATATGCCTGTTTGGCAGATTTGTCAACAGGGTACTTTTTCACAGCAAAACATCCTGGCTATCAGAAGCCTGGTGGGAGTGGCGCTGACTGAAATTGTCTGAATCAAAAACTTCCGGTTTTGAGGCCGGAAGTTTTCGTCGATTTATTTTTGTTTTAACAGATCAGCATCACTTTTTACCCTTCTTGACCAGGATCAGCAGCAGCATCAGCAAGCCAGGTATCAGCAGCCCAGACCATTTCAGGGGGATCTTACGACTGCCGTCTGGGATCCTAAGGGCATTTGGATCATAGAACCTGTAGAGCCAATCCAGTGTGGGTGTGTAGGCGCCGTTATTATGCAGCAATTTAAGCAATTCATCGGTTAAAAATTGCATCTCATCGGGGGCTGCTTTGGGGTGGCCCTCAAGACTCGCCCTGAGACTTTCCACTTTCAAGAATTGCCGCACAAGCCAAACGAACAGAGGCTCGGGAAGCCACTCAAAAACCCGCATCAACCCTGGCGTAACCGGGATGCCAATCGAACGCATGGCACGGATTGATTCCTTAATGCCCCGCACGCCCATCACCAGCGCATCTCGGGTTCTGCCCAGGCGTTCAAGATCAATGTCAACAGCATACAGCGCCATGGCAAAGGGTGCCAGGAACGCAAAATGGTATTTTAGCCAAGCATCCATATCAGAACGAATATCGACCGTGAAACCGCGCATGCTGCCCAATACGGCAGCCACCTCGCGGGTTCTGCTGGTGACGGTGCCATCCACCTCGCCAATAGGCAGTTCCCAGGGGCGTTGTTCGTTTGCCGGGACAATTTTAACCACCGGATCGTCCCTTGTGCCGCCTGGCAGAGGGAAGCCCCGCATTACCCGGGATACACCCAGGGCTTTGACCAATGGTTGCGGGCCAGCAACATCATTCATCATGAACAGGAAGGTTGGCACCTTTTCATTGGCAGCCAGGTTGGAGAGGATATCAACGGCGTGGTTTTTTCGCATGACCACCATCACCAGGTCATATTCGTCTTCCGGTTCGAGGGTTTCCACCGTATTGACAGGTGTGATCTCTTTTTCTCCGGTGACGGCGTTCTCGAGGATAATGCCGTGATCTCTCAAATCCGCCAACCGGCGGCCCCTTGCGAGAATAGACACATCATGTTCAGCTTCTATCAGCCGGGCAGCGAAAAGACTCCCCAGCGGCCCCGCACCATAAATTAATATTTTCATCATATCGTAGCCTCCTTAAATTTATAGGTAAAGTTTATTGGGGACAATTTGAATTGTACTGGAAACCACCTGCATACCCCAAATGAATTCAAGGCTTTTCGATCGCTGTCTTTTTGTAGTATGATCTGGTGGATTAATAACACAATTTTCTGGCTGCCCAAAACCACGCCTGTCAATCAGCCATAACGAGCAGCCAGTGGAGAATAAACTTCAATGAAAAAAAACCTGTTTCACCATCTACGGCTGGGGTTGTTCCCGGTTGTTCTGGGCCTGACCAGCGTTTTGATGGGCGGAACCATCAACCGGGTGATGATCGTTGAGCTGGGCATATCGACCACACTGGTCGGTTTGTTTTTTGCCCTCCCGCTGCTTATTTCACCCCTTCGCATCTGGTTGGGCTACCGGACAGACGCATATCCTCTGTGGGGATTGCGGCGTGAGCCCTTTATCATCCTGGGAGACCTGGTGTCTTCTTTGTGTACAGTTGGCGTGATGTGGGCCATGCTCAACATGAACGAATCAAATAGGCTGGTTCTTTTGGCAGCGGGTTTCATTTTCATTGTCTACGGCATCGGCAGAGGCCTGTCCAGCAACACCTTTGAGGCCCTGCAAGCTGACAAATTCAAAGGTGATCAACGGCCTCGGGCGGTGGCGTTCTTAAAAGTGGCCATGTTTTTAGGCATCATCGGTGGGTCGGTATTGCTGGCGCGTTTCCTTGACCCATTCTCTTTTCAACGGTTATTGGCGATCGTTTTTGGCGTGGCAATCACCTCCTTTGTTGTAACGGTCATATCCATCCTGCGTCAGGAACCGCGCACGTCATCATCGCAATCAGAAAGTCAAGAAGCGCGTAATATCCCCTTCTGGCAGACCTTTACGACTTATGTTTGGGGTGACTCACAGGTGCGGCTTTTCTTTATTTTTGTGATGTTGACAGTCGTCGGCACCCTGGCCCAGGATGTAATTCTAGAGCCTTATGCCGCGCTGGTCTTTAATATGTCTGTTGGTGAAACAACCAGTCTGACAGCCATTTGGGGGGCAGGCACTTTGGTGGCCATGCTGTCAGCAGGCGGATGGTTGATCAAGCGGTTGGGTTACGAGCGTGTGCTGCGGTATGGATTGTGGCTTGGTGTGGGCATTTTTATTGGCTTGATCATTTCCGGAATTATGGTGAGCAAAACGGCCTTCCTGGCGCTGGTATTCTTCTTGGGCATCAGCACGGGGTTCTCTGCAGCAGCCATGTTAACGGCGGTTATTGAATTCACTACACCAGCACGGGCGGGGCTATTGATGGGCGTTTGGGGCCTGGCGCATAACTTTGGACAGGCTTTTGGCAGCCTGTTCAGTGGGGCTGTGGTTGACATTGTGCGTGCCTTCGAGGGAAATGTGCTCACAGCCTATGGTGCTGTTTTTGCCATTGAGGCTTTGCTGTTGTTGGTCGCATTGGGGCTGCTCAGCCGGATAAAAATGACCCAGGCGCGTATCCTTGTGGAAAGCCAGCGTCAGGGTGTCAGATCATGATGACCATCAACTTCGTGATCCACATCCAGCACCTGGTCGGGATTGGATTTATTCTCCTTAAAGCTATCTGAGCACCTATGGGCATTTTAGTCCTTCATTTGAAGAAGGCTTTCCGTATGCTGGCGATAATCGTGTTCGGTATTGTACCAGAGGATCACCCAGCAGGCCGGCCACCCCAGCAGCATCATGGCGCCATATCGGGTGTTTCCATCCCGGATACTCAAATCGCCCGACCGGTATTCAAGGATCAACGGTGGCACAGACAGCGGGGTCGATAGCGTCTCAGCCATTGCCCGGACCCGCGCAGTCCATGCTTCCTTCTCGACCACATATTCCATCGTCGGGTCATAACCAACCGCCGGGGATAGGGCTGATAATTCTACTTGAAAGGGGCCATGCCACCAGCGTGGTGCTTTTTTTAATCCATCGGAAAATGCTGGGTTGGCCCAGCAGCCTGTGAGCAGGTACCTGTGAACCCACAATTCAATTTTCCCCTTCTGCGCCCATTTTTTCGCAGAGAGGGTATCGAATTCAAGCTGCTTGATCAAAGCCTGGATGCTGGTTGTGTCTGACATCGTCAGGTGATCGGCAATCCCACAGGATCATTGCCCTGTTATGCTGGCACTGGATGGGGGCTTGCTGCAGCGGATAAAAAAAAAGCATGGTTCTCGGCACAGCTTTTCATAGTCCTCCGGCGCATTTTTCTTGAAGTCCTCGGTTGGCAGCGGTTCTAAGACTTTCTCAATCAGGAAGCCGGCCTCGATCAGCGGATTGATGGTCGCACTGATGGAACGCCTGTAAGAAGGGACATCGACCGGTGTGCCAAACCCGCGCCAGGTATAGCTGACTTGTTCGACGGCGTAGTAATTGCTGGTTTCATAGTGGTCGAAATATTTCATCATGGGATGTTCGATGGAGAAAACCAGGAGGCCGCCCGGGATTAATATACGATTGAATTCAACGAATACGGATCGCCAGTCTCTGATATAGTCCATCACCAGAGGGCTGATCACAATGTCAATGGATTCATCTACCAGAAAATGGAGGGGGCGATCAAGACGGGCCAGCAGGACTTGTGCTGTATTTTTCAGGCGTGCTTGGGCCAAGCGCACCATACTCGGGTTAGCATCCATCGCGATCACTTCGCCCCCCAGGTCGACCAGTATCTCGGCATAAACCCCAGGGCCGCAGCCAGCATCCAAAACGCGTTTACCGTTTACATCCGGTAGAAGTGAGAGGGTGGCAGGACGTTCATAATAAGCGTTATGGGGTTTTGTCTCTATCCGGGCGGCATAGACCTCGGCAAGCTGGTCATAGGCTGCCTGGGCGATGGGCGGCTTGCCTAATTCCTGGTCATTGTTTTTATGTTCAGCCATCAATTTGCATTTCTCAACCTAGTGAGAGTGGCGCATCTTTATCATCTTCGTACCATTGAAATTGAATGGTCATTTTGTGACGGGTGCCCTTGACTCGTTTGTTCTTTTTATTAACTTTGATTTTCATGGACAAATTATGCGGAATATCCAGGACGAGGTCATCTTGGTGTTGTTGCAAGACTACCTGGCCGGAGGCGATCTTTTCGGCCAATTGCTGCAAGAAATTGCCAGCATCTACACGACTTTTTCGTTCTTTGTGTTTGATTAATTTTACTTTTTTTACCATTGCTTTTACCTCATTCTTCTTTGTTCAGGGTTAACATATTTCAGACGTAACTACTCAGGCAGCCCTCCTGCTGAAGGGGGTGTGGTCATCAGGGTTTAATTATACCGAAGTCCTTGAAGCGAATAACAGGGTCTGTTTCCGTTTGATGGGAGATTTCTAAATGTGACCTTGTTCCAGAAACCTGGCAATTTCTTGCTGGTAGGCCTGCGGGTTTTTCACCAGGGATTCGGCATGGTCGGCGTTGGGCGCCATCCAGCAGGGCCTTGGGGATTGCGGGTCAGCCTGAGCCAGCCGGTGGGCATGGCTGGGTTGAATATAAGCGTCCTGTTCACCATGGATGATCAACACCGGGGCATCAATCCTGGTGATTGCTTCTTCTGGCACAATTTGATTGAATTGCATCCCGGTTAATGCCCTCGCCCACAGCATCATCACCGGGACCAGCGGAAACGACGGCAGGTGATAGTCTGCACGCGCCCGATCAATCACCTGGTCTTTCAGGCTGGCGTAACCACAATCGGCCACGACAAACGTGATCCGATCGTCTTTGGCTGCGGCCAGCAATGCGATTACTGCACCCATCGATTCACCATGAACGCCAACGCTCCTTGATTCTGGTTTGTTTTCTATCAGCCAATCGATCACCGTGCGCAGGTCATCCGCTTCGTAGTAGCCAAAGGTGGTATTTTCCCCGCCGCTTTTACCATGATTGCGGTGATCATATATCAGGGCGTTGAACCCCAGATCAAGAAAAACCCGGGCGTACTTGATCGAATTAATCAGGTTGCTGGTGATACCATGGCAGACAATCACTGTTTTTTCGGACCCCTCGTTTGCCAGGTAGTAGCCACGCAGTCGATACCCATAGGGAGATGGCATGCTGATAGCCTGCTTGGCCATTCCCTCCCACTCGCCCTCCGCCAGTACGCCATCCTCAATGGCAGATTGCTGCGCGTCTTCATAGGTCTGGTTGGCAGGCTGGGTTAACACCCTGCTGAAATAGAACCCTGCCCCTGCCAAGACAAACAAAATTAATAGCGGAATGAGCCAGTACAGCATATTTTTCCTCCACAGCACAAATGAATTTGTGGGTATAACGATCATCCCTCAGAAAAGAACATTTTCGAAATACTGCCTCAATGAGCAAATAATTCTAAAGATATTATCTTCCAGCCATCATTTTACACGAAAAATGATTGGAAGCCTTAAATATCCATTGGATGAGCTAAAAAATTCCGGAAAATTGAGTGGTCATTGTGATTTCAGAGGGGAATTTGTAGACGAACAGGTTAATCCATACTGCAGGTGTTGCCCGATGCCGGTGGATCAATCAGGCCAATTTCAAGCCTGCCCCTATCAGGTTATAATGAATGGGCAGGTCCCAAAAAAACACTGCCGGTGCGCTTTTACCGGTGAATTTCGGGTTGACCTGACAGGGTCACCTGTGTAAGGCGTATGCAACTACCTTATCACTGGTTTTTGACCCGCTTCTATTGTTATAACACTTGATTTTACGCAAATGTTTAGGTTTGCAAAAATTTATCAAGGCAGGGATGCTATGGGATTAAATTTATCAGTCCATACAGATGCCCGATCATTTTTAAGCATTGCGGGCGAAATGCTCTATAGCCGGGAAACTGTGAATAATTTGATGCTGGGGGTGAGTGAACGATTGACAAATGACCCAGACGCTTATGAGAACCCTTTTTTTGCCACGCTTATAGATGAAAAGGGCGTATTGCAATTGGCGGCGGTCATGACACCCCCACATAATGTCATCCTGGCCGGATGGGAGGATTTTCAAGCAGGTGTGCCTGTTTTAATCGACCATCTGCAATCACAGAAATTTGATGTGCCCGGGATAATTGGTCCGGTGAACATCGTTGAACATTTTGTGAGCGTTTGGAAGAGACTGGTCAGACAGCCCAGTGAAATTGCCATGCACCAGCGTGTGTATGAATTGCGGTCGGTATCCATGCCCCCACTGCCGTCGGGCAAATTTCGTCAGGCATTTGCTGAGGAAACACACCAGGTGTCAGCTTGGTTTCAGGCCTTTGAGGCAGAAGCTTTGGCTGAAGGTCGTGACCCGGATTTTGACCGCACCGAGAGGTTGCTGAGCGAAGGCCAGGTCTTTGTGTGGGACCAGGATAGAGAAATCGTCTCGATGGCATTGAAAACCCGCCCAATTGCCCACTCTATCACCATCAGCGGGGTCTACACACCGCCAGAACATCGACAACATGGTTATGCAAGCGCTTTGGTCGCCCATCTCAGCCAGAAGTTGCTAGATGATGGATTCCAGTTTGTAAACCTGTTTACTGACCTGTCCAACCCAACCTCCAACCATATTTACGAGACTGTGGGTTTCCATCCCATATGTGATTTCAGGATGTACCAGTTCATTACAGAGCGCAGCATTTAATCTGCTCCTGATCGATATTGCCACCCTTTACCCGCCTTGGGGATGGGGCGCTCATGGTGGCATCGCTACCAGTAATCATCAAATGTTTCGCGCCTGCAGCGCCAATTCAGACTGACAGCAGAGTCCTTGCCCGGTATCGACCAGAACCAAAATTATGGTTCAATGGTAGACTCCCCTTACCAAACGGGCACAAATCTTCTCAAAGGGTTCACAGATTGACACACATCTTTCAGGCCGTCCAGTTAATTTTATTTATCCTCCCCATTCTTGCGTTACTTGGCATTGGGCTTAAAATCCTGCTCGCCCCAATCAGTATCCTCAATCAGCGCTGGTACCTGGCGGTATTTTTCCCCTTGTTATTGGCCAACACCCTGGTGATCGTAGAGAATCTCTTCAACAACGAGGTTGCCACCGCAGGCGATTGGCGTCTATTATTGATTGTGATTGCAGATTTTGCTTTACTGGTGGGCTTTGTCTTGTATTTTCGTGGCATTTTGGTCTACGGCATGACACTTGATGCGATTGAAATCGCCCTGAAATCTGCATTTGATCAACAGGGTTATGAGACAAGTGTCGGGCATGGTGAAAAAAAGTTCCTGTGGGAGCGTATCAGGGATGCCCGTATCCTGTCAATGGAAAAAGCCGGCCATAAAGAGGTGCTGTGGCTAACTGAGCGCTTCAAAGAGGTGCTCATCCGGGCTGACACCCGGGCAGGTTTGGCCCTTTTTCAATCTGTCTTACCAGAATTGAGAACGGTAGAACAATCCTATGAAATAAAAGACCATGCCACGGGGGTGCTCTACCTAATGCTGGCAATCATTTTCGCAGTGCTTACATGGATATTTTTCTTTGAACCAAGGTTTATCCTGATCTCCTGAGGCCTGTTTAATACTGAAACAAGCGCAACCCACGCGCTGGATGTGCCTGAGGATTTAGCCCTCGGTTTCATCCCCGGGTTTACGGATTGCCAGGGCAAGATCGGATGCGTGAAACAGGCCTAACCCGATCAATGCGATCCAGCCCATCCAATCACCCCATTGCATGGCCAGCGTTTCACCGCCTCGGAGGGGTACATCGGCAACAAGAATAGCCATGACGCCAGCCTTTGGTGTGACAACTTTGCTTAATATCCGTCCGTGGGTATCCACAATGGCGGAATCGAAGCCGATATCCGCCTTGATCATGCTGACACCGTTCTCTACCGCCCGGAAGACCATGTGGGTATAGTGAACAGAGGCCAGTTCTGGCCAGTCGAGGGAGGGCACAGCGATCACCTCAGCGCCAGCTTGAGAGACCTTTCGGGTTGTATCGGTGAACTCGATATCATAGCAAATAACGGTGCCGATTGCGCCAATCTCAGTCATGAAGGGATCATAACTGGCACCTCCGGTGATGCTTGTTTCCCCGCTGAGCAGCACAGGATGATCCTTGCCGTACACCCCCAGGAATTCGCCTGCCGGTGAAAGAAGGGTCGACTCATTCCGAAGGCCCGCATCCGTCATAAAGGCATAGCCAATGGATAGGTAAGCCTCTGTCTCAGCAGCCAGGTTTTGTAGAGCCTGTGTGTGAGTGGTCTGTGGGTCAAAGGGCAGGGCAGCCTCGTTCCAAACAATTAGTCTGGCACCGCGTTTGGCAGCCATCCGGCTGGCTTCAAATAACACCGCCAAGGAGCTGGCATCTTCTTCGTCCTGCACCTGCACTGAAGGATGGATGGCGGCAACACGCACGGCGCCCTCATCTGGTTGAAACATAAACAGGCTGAGGATGATCCAGCCCAATGTGATCAACCCCACGATATTACTGATCCGTCGAATGGGCAGGTGGTCAAAACGCCTGGTCCCATCCTGCTGGTTAAACTTCTCAAGCGCACCCAAGACTCCCAACGCAATGGCATAGTTAATTACCAGTATCAAAAGGTCCAATCCGTAAATTGAAAACACAGAAACCGGTTGTATCAGCCAGGGCTGATTGTAAAGCGTGTAAGCCGGGAAACCCCAGGTGCCAAAAAATGGTACCAAGCCGCGGATCATCTCGATGCCGACCCAGATGATTGGCCCTAACAGCCAGAAAAACCTGAGGTGCGTCTTTTCATTAAAGACCCGTTCCCGCCAGCCAACGATCCCTGCCACGATGGCCACAGGAATTGGCAGCCAGACCAGGAATGGGATCAACCCACCCAGAGACATGTAAAACAGGAAAAACCCACCCACGCCTAAGGCATTGGCGAGACCAGACCAAGATTTGGGAAAGAGCCAATATTGTGCCACGATCATTGGCACCAGGGCAATAAAGGCAAGGGGCCATAATTCGTAGGGTGGAAAGGCCGCCGTTAACAAGATTGCTGAAAACAGCGATAGGCCTATCCCAAGGATTATTTTCTGCCAAGATTTCATCGGATTACACCTTTCCTGAGCGTTATTGTGACGTCATTATAGTATGATGTGTACCTTATCAAAAAGCAGAATCCAATTTTATCTTAATCCATAACGTAGTATGCCATCCGGATGATCTGGCAAACAGCTGACAGCCTTATCTTAAGTGCTTATGGTAGGATTAATGATATCTATTCACTGTGGAGGCTTGAGGATGATTTCAAAGAAAGCGATTGTCGCCGGGCACATCTGCCTGGACATGGCACCAGACCTATCATCAGTCCCAAATGGACATTTTCAAACCCTCCTCCAACCCGGACGGTTGATCCAGACCGACGGCGTCACCTTGAGTACAGGCGGTGCCGTTCCCAATACCGGGATCGCATTGCAAAAATTAGGCGTTCCGACCTGTTTAATTGGTAAAGTGGGAAATGATATTTTTGGCAAGTCCATTCGAGAGATCATCAACCGTGAAACGCCACAGTTGGCAGATGACCTGGTGACCGATCTCTCTGTGGGGACATCGTTTACCGTCATACTAAACCCACCCGGATTTGACCGCACCTTTCTTCACTATCACGGTGCAAATGATACATTTTATGCCTCAGATCTTCCCCGAAAAAAACTTCGGTCCGCAGATATCTTCCATTTTGGCTACCCATCTTTGATGCGTTCAATCTTCAGGGGTGAGGGCGCCGAACTGGTTTCAATTCTTCAGCGGGCGCGGCGTGCCGGTCTCACCACTTCGCTCGATTTTTCACTTCCTGACCCAACCAGACCTGGTGGAAAAGTGGATTGGCCCGAAATCCTGGCCAACAGTTTACCTTATGTGGATTTGTTCCTCCCCAGTGTGGAAGAGATGACATTTTTGCTTGCCCGGGACACTTTTGACCAAATGTGCAGCAATAAAGAGGTGCCTTTTCTGGAGGCAGTCACGGTTGAATTGCTGGATACGTTGAGCAAACGCGCCCTGGTCTTGGGTGCCAAGGTGGTCTTGATCAAAATCGGCCACAGGGGGCTTTATCTGCGAACCGCCCCACCTGAAAAATGGAAACATGTTGGGCGGGGTATGGCGGGATTGGGTGATAATTGGCATCATCGGACATTATGGGCACCGGCTTTTGATGTCAATGTGCGGGGCACCACTGGCGCCGGCGACGCTGCCATTGCTGGCTTCCTGGCCAGTATATTGCAGGGAACTGACCCTGAAACGGCCCTAATTATCGCCTCGGCTGCTGGCGCTTGCAGCGTAGAGACCACCGATGCTACCAGTGGTTTGATGCCCTGGGAAGACACGTTTAAGAGAATCCAATCGAATTGGGCTCAAATACCCCTGGAACTGCTCACCCAGGGATGGACAAAGGATGAGGCCCATGGCCTGTGGGAAAACAAATCAAGATAAGCTTGACCCGTTAACCGCCTGGGAGCTGGCCGCCATCAATCTTTTACTGGCCGTGAAGCCTA
>PWSY01000081.1 GCA_003563055.1 Anaerolineaceae bacterium
CGATCCCTTTTATGGTCATGCCTGACGCTGTCAAAGCACTGGTTATGCTTGAAGCCGTGCCGCAGAATCGCCTGTCTCAGCTGGTCTATAATGTCACCAGTTTCAGCTCATCAGCCCAAAACATCTTTGACATCGTGGAAAAGGCTTTCCCAAGTGCGAACATTCATTTTGCTGTGGATGAATGTCGGCAAAAAATTGTGGACACCTGGCCTGAGCGGCTGGACGATTCAATTGCTCGCAGAGATTGGGATTGGGCACCGGATTATGATTGTGACCGCTCATTTAATGAATATTTGATTCCCGCTATACAGGAAAGGTACGCATAACACCCCTTTCACAGCGCCATAACATCAGGAACACAGAGCCGGTAACCACACCGGCTTTATTGGATAATTATGCCTGATCAAACCACTGGAATTGACCCATCAGCTGCTGTGCGATAGAATAGAGCCGTTCTACTCATCCTAACTGGAAATGGATCGCCTATGCCCATCTATGAATACCTTTGCCAGGATTGTCAGACTGCTTTCGAGTTGATCCGCAGTTACAAAGATGCTGATTCCGGGCTCACCTGTTCACAGTGCAACAGTGATAACATCATCCGCAAGATTTCTTTATTCAACGCGACCAGCAGCGGTCGCACCATCGGGGGGAGCAGTGCTTGTGGCAGTTGCGCTGGTGGATCATGCGGCAGCTGTGGGTCTCAGTAGACATGAAAACAAACCGATTTGCATTGATCACGGGTGGTTCCAGCGGCATCGGCCTGGCACTTGCCCACAGGCTGATCCAGGCAGGGCATGACCTGTGCTTGCTCGCCCGTGATCAGACAAAGCTCCAAAACGCAAAAGCAGAGCTGGCGCTGCATCGCATCCACGATAAACAGATTATCGATATCCTTTCCTGTGACGTTGCTGACTATGAAGGCTTGCACCCATTATTAACCCAGTGGACAAACGAGCGGGGCACTCCAGACCTGGTGATCAATTCTGCAGGGGTCACCTACCCGGGTTACTTTCAAGACCTGGATGTCGAGGTGTTTCACTGGATTATGGATGTAAATTACTTCGGCACCCTCCACGTCTTGAAATGCCTGGTTCCCATGATGATCGAGCGTGGTTCAGGCACCATCGTCAACATATCCTCCCAGGCCGGGTTCCTGGGCGTCTTTGGCTATTCTGGATATGGCGCTTCAAAATATGCGGTCCGTGGGCTGACAGATGTGCTCCGGGCTGAGATGAAACCCCTGGGCATCCAGGTCTCGATCGTTTTCCCACCTGACACACAAACCCCCCAGCTTGACTTTGAGGAGCCACTAAAACCAGCCGAGACAAAAGCGATTGCTGGTAATGCAAAAGTCCTCTCTGCAGACCAGGTCGCCCAATCAGTTTTAAAAGGTGTCCACAAAGGCCGTTATGTTATCATCCCGGGATTTGAAGGTAAATTCTTCTATCGATTGACCAATCTATTGGGTAACCTGACCTACCCCCTCATGGATATGCTCGTGAGCAGGGCTCAGAAGAAAAAATAACCCTCACGAAATCCAAACCTGGACCATAGCAAAAGAATTGTTGGAACCGGTTTTTTCCTTTGTATACCGAATTACCAAAGCTCAGGGCTGAGTGCCTTTATCGACGAGAGGCCATGTACGCCCACGACAACATGATCCAAAACCGGGAGCTCCAGCATCCGCCCGGCTTCAATCAACATGCGGGTCAGGTGGACATCCTCGGGGCTGGGGGAAGGGTCACCGCTGGGATGGTTGTGAACTATGATCAACGCAGCCGCATTATGCCGGATTCCCGCTTTGAAGATTTCGGCAATCCGCACCGAAGATGAATTGAGCGATCCACGATAAAGGTGTTCTGTCCGCAGGTGATGATTGCGGGTGTCCAGCAGCAGCACCCATAATTCCTCTTGCTCGAGGCTGACCATTTTGTACTGCACCTGATCCGCCACATCCTGGGGACTGGTGATGATCACACGTTCTTCAGGTTTCCGCCTTGCCAGGCGCCGGCCTAGTTCAATGGCGGCTTTGATTTGCGCAGCTTTAGCCGGCCCAATGCCGTCAATAGCACACATTTCATCAAAAGTCGCCCGTTGTAATCCCTCCAACCCACCCAGGCGATACAAGAGATGCTGCCCCATCTGCACGGCACTCAATCCCTTCATACCCATCCGCAATAAAATCGCCAATAATTCTGCATCATTGAGGACAGCTTCGCCTTCCTTCTCCAGCCGCTCCCTGGGGCGCTGGGATGGCTCAATATCCTTAATCCGGTAGCCCTGCTTTATGTCTGAGTCTGACATCGAAAGACCTCGCCATTTTCTTCTTCCATCGTTGTTGAAATAAAAGGATTCCTGACAATTTCTTTACAAGATAAAGCTGTTAAGGGTCGACAGGCAGCCTGTGTGCTCCTAAAACATCCTTAGAATCTCGCTGACCCCAACCTTTATCGATTGCAGAAATCCCACTGTCCATTCACTCGCTAATCCACTGTCAGCGTTTTGCTCAGATTGCGAGGAAAATCCGGGTCGTGACCCCGGGCCACGGACATATAATAGGATAATAATTGCAGGGGTAGTACCGCCAACAGTGAGGTCATGACGGGGTTTGCCTCCGGGAGGGTGAGCATGTCGCTGGCGTTGGCTCGCAGACCATCGTTTTCCTGCCCAATTGCAACCGCCCGACCGCCCCGACAGGTGACCTCATTCATCCCGCTGATGATCAACGGCACATCTTCCGGGCCCGCGACAAAGAGGACCGGGAAACCATCGGTCACCGCCGAGAGTGGCCCATGTTTAAATTCAGTCGATAACATGCCCTCGCAATGGGCATAGGTAATCTCCTTAAGCTTTAACGCGCCCTCCAGTGCCATCGGGTAGGTGGCACCATAACCCAGGCAGTAAAGGTCATCCCAGGCATTGAGTTCCACTGCCAGCTTCTCCATTTCCGGAGCTGATTGTTTGATCGTCGCTTCCATCAATCCTGGCAATGCATCAAAATCACCCAGATCCTGCCCACCCAGGCGTGCTGCCAGGTAAAGGAAAGTGATCACCTGGTTGGTGAAGGTTTTGGTCGCGGGCACACTGATCTCGTAACCGCAGGTCAACGGCAGCCAGGCTGCTGTCTTACGGGTTAAGGTTGAACCGATCACATTCGCCAGGCTAAAACAGGTCATATCCCGAGCTTGCGCTGCTTCCAATGCGTTCAACACATCCTTGGTCTCACCAGATTGGCTTACAAAGACACCCACATCCCGGCTGTCCACCGCAGACAGGTACTGCGGCGCAAACTGCGGCGCCAGCACCGGTATCACCGCCCGGCCAGCCTTTTGCGAAAAATAGATGGAACCCGCCAGGCAAGCATGGTAACTGGTTCCGCAGCCAATGAAAAACACATGCCGGGCCTCATCGATACGGCTTATTACCGCCTCAACCTCAGGTGTGTTTTCCAAACGCTTGAGCAATTCACGAGCCACCTGGGGTTGTTCATGAATTTCCTTGAGCATAAAGTGGGGGTAGCCGTCTTTCTGAACAGCGCGCATCGTTTTAGTAATCATCTCCGGAGCCCGTTCAATCAGCTCACCATCCTGGACGGAGCGCAATTCCACCCGATCCGACCATAAAGTGATGATCTCACCATCTTCCAGGCGAATCACCTCGCGGGTCAGGGGCAGGATCGAGGGCAAATCTGAGGACACACAGGTAAAGCCATCCCCAATCCCCACAACCAACCCCGATCCTTTTTTAATCGCATACAACTTATCATCATTGATGCGACCAATCACAAAGGCATAATCACCCTTCAAGTCAGCATAAGCCCGCCGAATAGCCTGAATGAAATCCATCCCCTGGTCAACATACCGTTCAACGGCGTGTACACAAG
>PWSY01000240.1 GCA_003563055.1 Anaerolineaceae bacterium
ATTTCAAAGACTCGAATTTACATGTGGTCGGTTATTCAGTCCCGGTCAACCGTGCGATCTCCTTAGAAGACTTGCAGCCGCATCTTTACAGTCTGCCAGAACAGCCGGATGCCATTCCCTACATCACCTCCTATTATCACGAAACCTGGGGGTTCTGCCTGCGGGACAGCCTTCGGAAATGCTTACAACCGGGCACCTACCATGCCGTGATCGACAGCCAATTGGAAGCAGGCCACCTCACCTATGCGGAGCTGATCCTTCCAGGGCAAACCGAACAGGAGATTTTTCTCTCAACCTATGTGTGTCATCCTTCGACAGCAAATAATGAGCTGTCCGGGCCTGTGGTGACCACTTTTCTGGCAAAATGGCTTTCCACCCTGCCCAAACGAAAATATACCTATCGGATTATTTTCATCCCCGAGACGATCGGCTCGATCCTTTACCTCAGCCGGCACCTGACAGCGATGAAAAAGAATATCATCGCCGGATTTAATGTGACCTGTGTCGGTGATGAAGGCCCATTCTCCTATTTACCTTCTCGTTATGGTGATACCCTCGCGGATCGGGTTGCCTGTCATATCCTCACCCACACCGATCCTGGGTTTGTGCGTTATCGATACCTGGACCGGGGCAGTGACGAGCGTCAGTACTGCAGCCCGGGTGTTGACCTGCCGGTGGCCTCCATCATGCGCTCAAAACATGGCGAATACCCCGAATACCATACATCCCACGACAACCTGGGGTTTATTTCACCCAAGGGATTATTGGATAGTTTTCAAGCCTATCAACACTGCCTGACCGCACTGGAGAAAAATGAGATTTACAGAGTCACAATGCTATGCGAACCGCAGTTGAGTAAGCGCAGCCTCTACCCCACCACCAGCACCCGCCAGAGCCGCGCCCTTGTCAGGGACATGATGAACTTCCTCGCCTATTGTGATGGCGATAATGACCTGGTTGCCATAGCGGAGCGGATCGAGGTCCCCGTATGGCTGCTTTATGATATCGTGGAGAAATTATCACACACCAACTTAATCGAAATTTATTCTGCTTAATGCCATTCACGCTTACCACCCCAGTATTGAAAGGTTGACCATGGGCATCGTGTCCTTTTTTGAAAGTTTACCCTCCGCGCTGTACGGGATCATCATTGGTTCCTTATTAACCATTATCGGCGTGGTATTAACCAACGCGTCCAACACCAAACGACTCAGATTGCAGCACGAACACGAACAAAAGCTGGCCAACAAAGCCCGTGACTTAAATTTGCGCCGGGATGTCTACATGCAAGCCATGGAAGCAATATCTGCGGGGCTGGTGGCGGTGGGCCGGTTTAGCGAACTCGATGTCTCATCCGATGCACTGATGCGTTCCTACACGGACCTCTCTCCCAAAATCGGCAAAGTCACCATCGTTGGCAAAAACGAGACCATCAAAGCCATGGCAACGTTCAACCAAGAATTGACCGGAACCTTTCTGCGCTTGAGCGCTAAGCGGGAGAATTTTAAAGCCCTGCATCATCATGCCGATGAACTGGAACAACAAATTGAGATGGCCAAGCAAGAGCAAGCGACTCTTAAGGAGAAATTACATGGAGAATGGGGGAATAACCACAACGAAGCGGCGTTAGAAAAATGCCGAAAACAACTGGCATTCGTCGAGCAAAAGCTTTCTGACTTAAAAAGTGAACATGACTCCGTCTGGGAACAACTATTACCGCTCCAAATGGCCTTGGTAAAGGATTGTCTTGCAGAGGTGGCCCGGCTGGATCAACTGCTGGTTCCCCTGGTTGGGATGATGCGCTCAGAATTGGAGCTGCCATTTAACCAATCCTATTATGCTGAGATTCTCAGAAGCGGGCATGAAAAGCAAAAGGAATACCTGGAAGCGTTCTTCCAGAATTTTGATGATAAAATGACCGATGAGTCTGACCAGGGCATTCCAGCACCATAATTGTTGGGTAACTGAGCATAATTATTACTGGATCTCAGTCCACACCTTTTTGGCCGGTATCCGTGAACACCTCCAGGTAGATATCTTTGCCAAAGCTGGTCTGTCTTGGTTCACCTGTGGTTATTTTGAAGGTGCGGGTGCCATCTGGTTCTCTTTGCGCTCGCAAGAACAGCGCGGTCTTTAAGTCCGCTTGATAAAAAGACAGGGCAAGCTCGTACATGTGGGTGACATGAAATACTTTGATCCCTTTGTCAAGCAATGCCTTGGTAATCTGCTTGGCAATTTCAGAGCCTTCTCTTTCATTCGTGGCAGAAAAAGATTCGTTAAAGAGAATCATCGAATGGGGCCTTATCACATCAATAATCTCGCTCATGCGGGCCAATTCTTCATCCAATTTACCACTTTTCATGGATACATCCTCTTTACGCCTGAAGTGCGTAAACAGACAGGGACAGAGATTCGCCTGGAATTGCTTGGCTGCCACAAACATACCCGCCTGCATCATCAATTGTGCCTGGCCCACACTCCTCAAAAAAGTTGATTTACCTCCCTGATTGGCACCGGTGATAATGACCAGGTCTTTATTGTCTGCGTTCAGGTCATTGGAAACGACCGCTGTCCCAGCAGTTAATGCAAGGCAGGCGTCACAAAGTCCCTGAAATTTGAGGATATTGCTGGTCGGTAAACAGGGTTCTGGCATGGCCATGGGCAGGTTGAGTTTTTGTAATTCTTCGTAAAGATTCAAGCACCCAATATAAAAGGCCAGTTCATTTCTTAAGGTATCAAAAAATTCATCCACATGGTTAGCGGCCTGAGCCAGGGCATCCGCAGCGTAATTCAATCCTCTATCCTTTAAATCTGCTAACGCCCGCGTCCCACTATCATCGCGGGCGTCAACCATAAATGAATACAGGGGTGTTTTTTTAGTGATCAGATTGAAAATATTCCGAATCGCGTTTTTATGCTCTTTTTTAGGTAATCGCAAGGTATAGTCCTTACTTTCGATACCTTCTCCAATTGTGACACTGATCCAAACACCGGTTTTAAATTGGAGTTCATTCAGATGATTCGCTACCTCTTTAAGGTATTCATCATTCAGCTCTGTTTTGACCATTAAAAAGAACCTTTTGAAACCCTCCGAATTAAATTTGTGAGCATGCTTGTCGGCGATCTTTCTCAGTTTTTTTAGTAAATAAACAAACATCATCATCATTTGGACGGCGCTATTCAATACGCCCCTGGGTGTTTGTGAATAAATGCCCAACCAGCGGCGGTGCTTATTGTTTTTTGACTCGATTGGAAGCTGGTAAAGTGCCCGGATAACGTCTGGGTGTTCTAAACAGTCTATTAATATCTCCTGGCGGTAAAGGATTAAGTCGATCTTGTCAACACCGGTCAAGATTGCGACGTTGGCAACATCTGCTAAAAATAAGTCGCCCTTAGCCATATGATCGATTAGCTGTTCTAAGGCCAAATCCTGGATGAGATCCTCTGCGTTGGGAGGCAGTGGTTGTTCTGGGTTAAAATCTGCATCCCTGAACATAAGATAAGGCTTCATGAATCGATGCGCTCCTTGATCAGGTCATAGGTCAGATCATGTCTCTTGGCGATGACCATCGCATGGGCTTGTCCGTCGGCTGGCTTGCGAATAATCTTAAATGTTCGTAAAGACGGGTTTTCCGGTTCGATTGTACTCACCATGCTGACTGTCTGGTCGCTATGTGTTGACAGCTCATCGATAAATGTGACACAAACACATAATGCGTCCAAACGGATAATCTTTTCAATGATCTCCTTACCCAAGAAAATTGCGTCTTCCAGCGTGGTCGATGTGAATATCTCATTCATTATGACGATGCTGTTTTGTGTCGCTTGCCCAAAGATTTCGTGCAGTCTGACAAGGTCATCTTTTAATTTGCCCCGAAGATTTTTCAAATCTTCTTCTTCTTCAAAATGTGTGAAAAGATGATCAAATAAAAACAACTCAGCGTCTTTACCGGGCACAGGGCATCCCAGGCTGGCCAGGTAGTGCACCTGCCCAAACATTCGCGCGAAGGTTGTCTTCCCCCCCTGGTTCGGCCCCGAAATAATCAGGATGCGCTCTTGATCTTTGAGATAAAAGTTATTGCAGATCACTGGCAGTGCTTCATATCGGTATTTATTGGCTAAGGCAACATCATAGGTATGATTGGCATGGATTATTTTATTTTTAGAATTTAATTGTGGGTAGCAGAATGGCAGACCGGCTTCTTTGATGTTATTCATAAATTCAGTGTAAGCCAGGTAGAACTGGATCTCAGTATCAAATTTACAGATCGTCATATCCTCGTAATCATTGTATTTTTTACAGAACTGATTGAGTTCATCAAATACTTCAGGATATAACTTGACTACACAATCCAAAATCTGTGCTTCAACAGGGTTCATGCCCGTGGCTTTAAACAGATCAAAACGATAATTTTTGCCCTCCCTTTGTTTGAATTTCCTGAAAACCTTCTCAACCATTTTGGTGTAATCCAGCTCAGCGTCATATTTGCGAACCCTGACCCAATTATCCTTGATGATGATATTATAATGAATGCCCTGTAATTTTTGCCTGAGCGAACGCACCTCAGACTTCAATGCCTTATATTTTGTGGTTTGAACAAGGTTTAAAATGTATCTTCGAAAATTTAATAACCCGCGAGATCGCAATGTAATTTTAGATAAGTCGCTGGCCAGATCACTAACAGCATCCCAGTATGTAGATACGGCCTCATAAAACCACCCCTGTTTCTGCTGGTCATAAAACAAGTCCTCAGACAAGCGTTTATAATGGCGGGCATCGACCATCCTTTCAGCAAATGCGTCAAGAATTGTCATTAAGGCTTTGTTCTCAAGATCAAGAAAAACCTCCTGCCGATATTGTATCGACTCTTTGTCGGTTAATGGATGATAGAAAACCTGTTTAATTTGATATGCTTTTTTACGAACGATAACTGCATCAATGACCTGGTCTAAATTGAGGTCTTCCAGGCATCCAGGTGTCTGTCTCTGGCCAAGTTCGACTTCTGCCCCTGGCCTAAATAAAATACTTTGGTATGCCATCAACCTCTCCTCCAAAGTGCTCCAGCCAGGTTAAAATATCCATCATATCGAGCTGAACTTTTGTATATGATCATGATCACTAAACCCATCCTTCAATTGCCCGCATCCAGCTGTTATCAGAAAAATGCACCTGGGCAATTACAACTGCATTATCAGCAACAGCCATATGTTGACCTTCAGGGGGTGTTTGGATCATGCTGCAGATGTCCAAAACTGACTCTGCAGTAATCTTTTTACTGTGAATTGGTTGTCTATCATCAACTGATTTTGTCATTTTTTATCCCAATGATACTTGGTGCATTGATTATGCCCGATCACGGATACGATAGGCAAGGTTTGAATACCGTGTTGCAACCTGGTTGTTGTTAACAGCTATACGAATAGCTTTGGCGTTACCAATTAATACGCACAGTTCTTTCGCCCGGGTGACGCCGGTATAAACCAGATTCCGTTGCAGCATAATGTAATGCTGCGTGAGCACAGGCATCACAACGGCGGGAAACTCTGAACCCTGGGATTTATGCACCGAAATAGCATCGGCCAGGACCAATTCGTCCGCTTCTGAGAAATCATAGTCGACCAGATGATGCCCATCGATGGCCACGTTTAGCGTTTGCGCCAGTGGGTCAATCGCTTGTACCAACCCGATATCGCCATTATAGACATCTTTATCATAATTATTGCGGATTTGCATGACTTTATCACCAACTCTGAAAGTCCGCCCGTAAAGTTTTTGGGACAGCCTTTCTACAACCGGTGGATTAAGCCTTTCCTGAAGTTTTTCATTTAATGAATCTACCCCTGCCCCACCTCGATACAAGGGTGTCAGCACCTGTATTTCTTGGATGGGGTCCAGTTTGAACTTCTCGGGAATTCGCTCCGAGACCAAATCCACCACCCAGGCAGCTGCTGATTCAGCATCTTCTGCGGGGAAAAGGAAGCAATCGCCATATTCAGATTTTGAAAACAAAGGCATCTGGCCCTGGTTTATCCGATGGGCGTTGGTTATTATATGGGAAGATTCACCCTGACGGAAAATTATGGTCAATCGGGTGACAGGTATTTCACCGCAGTTGATGATATCCCTGAGGACATCACCCGCGCCAACCGCCGGTAATTGATCCACATCACCAACGAATAAAACCCGGGTGCCTGGTCTCAGGGCCCTCAGCAAGTTATATGTTAGGATTAAGTCCAACATTGAAGCTTCATCAACAATCAAAAAATCAATCTTGAGGGGATGTTTTTCATGATGCTGGAATCCCTTCATGGGTGAAAAGCCCAAGAGCCGATGAATCGTACTGGCAGGTCGCCCCGTCGCTTCAGAAAGACGTTTCGCGGCCCGGCCGGTCGGCGATGCAAGTGCGTAAGCTGTGTTAGAGGTTTCTAAGAGGTGAATCAGCGCCTTCAAACAGGTTGTTTTTCCTGTCCCTGGGCCACCCGTTATCACACTTACCGGGCTGACAAATGCCATTTCAAGGGCTTCTTTTTGCTCCTTGGAAAGGCCGCTATCCTCTAAAACGAATTGTCCCTGGCGTGAAGGCTGTGGATGGGTTAATAAAGCGATGATTCTGGCAGCAACACCTTTTTCACTGTGAAAAAAAGGGGTCAGGTAGACGATGGGCTCACCATAAACAGGTACCCCATCTGCTATACCCAATGTTGGATCGGAATTCGATTTTGTATCCCCAGACGAAACTGTTTTCTTAACCCGATCAATATTGGCTAACCTCTCTAAACCGGACTTAACCAGCGTCGAGTCTACGCCTAGTAATTCAACGGCTCGCACGGATAGTTCATTTTCGGGTGCGTAGACATGGCCATTATTGACCATTTCATTCATGGCATAAACAATCCCGGCTTCTATCCGGGATGGATGGTCTGCGGGCAAGCCCAAATCCTTGGCAATTCGGTCCGCTGTCTTGAAACCAACACCATAAATATCCTGTTCCAGCTGGTATGGATTATGTTTGACAACATGGATGGCATCATCGCCGTAAGCTTTGTATATCTTAACAGCCAAATTGGTGCTTACTTTATGACCATGAAGAAAAAGCATGATTTGCTTGACCTGCTTTTGTTCCTCCCAGGCCTGGATGATTTTTGCAGAGCGATCGGGCCCAATCCCCGGAATGTTTTGAAGCTTTTCAGGTTGTTGTTCAATAACTTCAAGTGTTTTTTCTTTATAGTGATTGACAATCCGTTTGGATAACTCAGGGCCAATTCCCTTGATCAAACCCGAACCGAGGTAACGCTCAATGCCAGTTGTGGTGACAGGAAGAAGCTGATCACAACGGGATGCTTTGAACTGCAAGCCATGTTTTGGATGCGTATGATACTCACCCTCGATACTGATATGCTCACCCGCTGAAAGCTCAGGAAAATTTCCAATTACTGTCAATAGACCATCGAGATTAATCCCTGGCAATCTTTTTCTCCCCGCAGACTCTGGTTTCAGCCTGAGGACGGTGTACCCATTTTCCTGGTTGTAATAGGTGATCCTCTCAACAGATCCCTTAATGGTAATCATGCCCATGAGTATACTGGAAATTGCCCAACTGCGTAGAGGTCTGTTTTGGCTGCTAAGTGTCATGTACAGCAAGTTTAAAGTAATAGAGAAATATGCCCACAACTGAAAAAGGCTTTTTGACCCCAGCTTGCGGCCTGGTGTTCCGATGAGCATTGCGTAACAAACCGTTCATCGAAACTGCTGTTCGTCTGGGGGCAACGACAATACTTGCTGAGCCAGGACACACACTCAACGACCAGAACTTAGATGATGGTTGGAGCCGACTGGCAGAGAGCTTATTCAGCATCTGCGATTTTGCGGCCCACTATGATGTCTTAATCGCGATTACACCAGGCAATGAATATAAAACAGATTTAATCAACACGTCCATTCAGGCCATGGACATGATTGATGAACTTGATTGTGATAATCTGGGGGTGATATTTGATATCGGACATACCTTAACTATGGGTGAAGAAATTACTTCTTCGATCAATACCATTGGAGATCAGCTTTGTAAAATTCGGATCAGTGGCTTTGAGAAAAAACATCAAGATTATCGAACCCAGGTACAAATGCCAACCAGTATCCCGATGAGTACGATCATCAAAGTTGAGCTGAGTGCATATTCATAAAACGTCCAGGTCCCATCCCTCTTGTCAGTTTATGAACATAACTTAGGTTCGGTAAAAACTTCGTTCAACTTATCAAATCAGCCAAAATCTGGTAGAGTTATTATATAGCTTATATATAACTACTCAGGCAGCCCTGCTGCCAAAGGATGGGGGTTTGGTGTGGCGGTTTCACCGCCACACCAAACCCCCAAATTCCCTTGTGGACTGAGTAGTTACGCTTATATTTTATATTCGTTGCAGAAATGAGCGGGTTGTCTAACCACACAGCGCTAACTTGTTCATTTTCAACACAATCATTCCATTCACGGTCCCTGACAGGAATGTCAAAAGGAAACATAATACACATCTCCTGTCTGTCACATAAGGAGTATGATGGTCGCGAGAAAAAATACCAGATTTGATATAGGCGATTGGGTCGCGCATTACCACCACGGCATTGGTAAAATCAAAGGCCTGGTAAAAAAGGTTATGGATGGTGATAAGCAGACCTTCTATAAAGTAAGCACCCAGGAAATGGATTACTGGATCCCGATTGAGGAAGAAGATGCTGATCACATCAAGCCCATACGGTCCAAAAAAGATTTCGAAAATGCTCTAAAAGTTCTTGCCCAAACGCCCAGACCCATAGCAAAACATCACAAATCACGGAAAAAAATCATCCACGAACGCTGGCTTAAGGGTAGTTTACCCTCCAGGGCGGCTTTGCTACGTGATCTATATGCCCATGCACAATTGAAAAAATTGAATTTCAATGAGAAGGAAATATTCTCTAAGGTTCGTAAATTCTTTGTAAACGAATGGATCATCACAGACCCCACACTCACCCATCAACTGGCCCAGAGCAGGATTGACGAAGCCTTAAATGAAAGTATTGGAAAAGCAAAACAGCAATTATGGGGAAAATAATATCCTGTATTAAGCTGTTAAATTTGGGCAAACATGAGCGCCGGATGTCCAATTAACAAATTTTTCAGATAGATTTCTTGTTATGGCCTGAGGATTACCTATCCTTAATCGCCCATTGCTTGTGGTTTGTCTCTCGTCAATAAACGTATTAGATGATAGGAAGCCAGTCCTGACATGAAGCCAATTGCTAAATTGGTCAGCAATGAAATGGCTATAGTTAACCCAACCGGCACCAGGCCTATGTCCACTTTTAGATGACGTCCAAATTTAACCAGTTCAATACCTACCAAAAAAAGCATTGCACCGAGAATGGCTAATGGAAAAACAGAGAAAAATCCTGCGAAAGACGCTGCGAAGAACAAGCCCAGGGAGATATAAATTAGGCCCTCAATGATTTTTGTGCCTCCTGTACGGGCGCCATAATAATATTGTCCGGCCAACCCCCCTGCCCCATGACACATGGGGATACCGCCCCAAAAGGGTACGAGCAAATTCATGATGCCATGGCTCAAAGATAGCTGTTTTTCGCTGACTGGCTTATCGGGCCAATAAGTCTTGATCAGTGCTGCGACAGAAATGGTTGCGTTGGTGACTGTGAGGGGTATCTGTGCAAATCCGGCCAACACCAGGGTCTCCCAGACTTCTTCAAGACGGAAACTGGTCATCGTCGGTAAATTAAATGAAGGCGGCCTGATCTCTTGTAATCCACCATTTAACGCCACAATTACCAGGCCAAGCAAGAGTAATATCAACGGAGAGGGAATATATGGAAACTTCTTGAGTATCAAAATGATGAGGATACACGCGATTCCTAACACCCAGGCTGTCGAGATCATGTTAACCGCCTGGATCGCCAGCATGATGCCCAATGTGATTTGGATCCCCCACACAACCGTTTTGGGCGTAATCTTGGCTAACCAACCCACCAAATTCGTCAAGCCAAAGAACAACCAGATCACGCCTTCTGCAAATGCTGAAGCGTACACCATGGATGGCGTCCACACCTGGGCAATGGACATCACCGCCAACACTTTCATCGGCTGAATGGGCATGGGAAGTTTAAAGACTAATCCAGTTACAATGCAGGCCAATCCCATCATTACAAAAAAACCGGAGGGATTAAGGCCGATCACGGCGAAATACCCCACCGCTAATGGAATTAGAACGCCATAATCCCCCATGGCCCCTGCCAGTTCCCTTAAGTTGAATTCAAAAGATCTAATTTTCATATTGTTAGAATAAATCGGGTGAACAACCAATGAATAAAGATTATACACCCCTTTTAATCTGGTTTGGCGTAAAGTTCTCTTAGGTTATCAGCCCAGGGCAATCGCAAAGTGCGAGAAAAAGCTGAATTATCTTAAATTGTGAGGTAACAGCCCTCATCCCCGGCCCTTCTCCCAGCGGGAGAAGGGAGGTATCCCTCTCCACCTTCAGGGGGAGAGGTTAGGTGAGGGGGTGTTTAAAGCTTGTGGAACGCTGATTGTAGTAAATTTGTGACTTTGCGATTGCCCTGGTTATCAGCCAATCCTTATTGTACAATCCCACAAATTATGATAAAATCTTTGGGTGATTAAAAACACAATGTGCACCACACATCATGCCCACCATCCTATACCCGGTCAAAGGTTCCGGTCAGGTGTGCTTTAAACGGATGGCGTGATAAAAAAACCAGTCCAGCCAAAGTGCTTCCCGATCGGGAGGCACTTTTTCATTAACAGGAGCAAAAAATGAAAACTAATCAGAACAGTCAGCGAAAAATCAGGATTTCCCTTCCCAGCAAAGGGCGCCTTGCTGATGACACATTGGATTTATTTGAAAAATCTGGTTTGGCCGTTAAAAAACCAAATCCACGTCAATATGAGGCCGAGATTCCATCCATGCCCGGCGTAAAAATCCTTTTTCAACGGGCAACTGATATTGCCATCAGTGTCAGGGATGGAATCGTTGATTTTGGGATCACCGGATTGGATGTTGTTAGTGAAAAACAAGATGAAAAAGGCGCCATCTTGATCATGCATGAAAAGCTGGGCTATGGAGAATGCCGGTTGTGTGTTATCATACCGGAGTCACACCACACCGTCCATAATATGAAAGACCTCGGTCAATTTGCTGCTGCAGCCCAAAGACCGCTTCGGGTGGCAACCCAATTTCCAAAATTATCCAAAAGCTTTTTTGACCAGCATCATATCTCCAATGTGGACTTTATTGCAGCAGAAGGGGCTTTAGAAATTGCCCCATTAATTGGTTATGCTGATATCATCACCGATTTAGTTTCGAGTGGCACCACACTGCGTGATAATCGGCTTAAAGTGCTTTCAGACGGCCTAATCCTGGACTCTCAGGCCTGTCTGATAGGCAATCGTAATAACTTGCTGTCTTCTAAGGATGTCATGAACATTGCCCAACAATTACTGGAATTTATTGTGGCACATCTACGAGCCAAGAATAATATCGCCATTTATGCCAACATCCGCGGGGACACACCTGAAGCAGTAGCAGAATTAATCCTCGGCAAGCGGGTCATTCGAGGTTTACAGGGCCCAACAATATCACGGGTTATCACCCACAAGGGTGAAAACTGGTATGCGGCCCACCTGATTATAGAAAAGTCTCAACTGCCGCAGGCCATCCGCGAATTACGTGCAATTGGCGGCTCGGGTGTGGTTGTTTCGCCAGTAAAATATATTTTTGAGGAAGAACCAGAAGCTTATCGCAAAATGCTGGGAGAATTAGGACATAATAATGACAGATCGTTTTGTTCTTGAGCACATTAAAGCATTACAACCTTACGAACCGGTCATTCCACCGGATGCTGTCGCCAGGCATTTAAATATTCCCATTTGTAAAATAATTAAGCTCGATGCCAATGAAAATCCTTATGGTATGCCACCCAGGGCACGCTGGCGTTTGGCAAACCTGGCTACAGGTCACATATACCCGGACCCCGAGTGTAGACAACTCCGTTTGATGTTATCTGACGTTATCAATATCTCACAGGATAATATAATCATAGGCGCAGGTGCCGATGAATTAATTGATCTTGTCGTTCGTCTCACCTTGAAACCAGGTGACAGATTAATGGACTGCCCCCCTACTTTTGGATTTTATCGATCTGTTTCACAAATACACAACCTCACCCATGTAGAAATTACCCGCCATGCAGATTTTTCTCTGGACATTGATAACATCAGAGCGGCAGTAAACCAGGGTGCAAAAGCGATTTTCTTAGCAAACCCAAATAACCCCGATGGGAGTGTTGCACCGTATGAATTGCTATGCGAAATATTGGAACTGCCCATTTTGGTGATTCTTGATGAAGCCTACATTCACTTCGCGTCATCAACAATAGACATGGCAAAGATGGCAACCGTACGAGATAATCTGATTGTTCTCAGAACCTTCAGCAAATGGGGCGGTTTGGCTGGATTGCGCCTTGGGTATGGCATTTTCCCAAAATACCTTCAAAACGCGCTGATGAAAATAAAGCCACCTTATAACGTCTCGACAGCAGCCTCTGAAGCAGGGATTGGCGCGCTGGAAAGCCTGGATCAATTAAATCAGCAACGGGATTGGATCATAAAGGAGCGTGATCGCTTATTCAATGCCCTGCAAACCCTGGATTGGCTCTCACCTTACCCCAGTCAGGCTAATTTTATTTTATGTCGGGTGAGTGGGCTGGAAGCCGTCCAGGTAAAAAACAAATTGCTTGAACAGGGTATCATGATCCGTTATTTTAACAAACCTGGCCTTCAAGATCATATTCGCATCAGCATCGGTACACCCTCTGATATCGATCGCCTATTGGAAGCACTCAAGGAGATAAAAGTATGAGACAAACAATCATTTCACGAAAGACCGGGGAGACAAATATCTCGGTTAAAGTTAACCTCGATGGCATTGGCACAAGTGATATCCATACTGGAGTCCCTTTCTTCGACCACATGCTCACCCAGATTGCTCATCATGGGCTGTTTGACCTGGAGATTAAAGCTGTTGGTAACCTGGAAATTGACTGCCATCATACAATCGAAGATGTGGCTATTTCCCTGGGCCAAGCATTTGATCAGGCCCTGGGTGACAGAAAAGGCATTCTTCGTGTGGGGTACGCAAACGTCCCAATGGACGAAGCATTATGTGAAGTGATTATTGACCTGTCTGGCCGCCCATACTTTGTTTTTACAGGCAACTGGACGGGTGCGATGATCAATAATATTCCTGTCACGCTCTTGGAGCATTTTTTCTATTCATTTAGTATCGGCCTTAAAGCCAACCTTCATGCCCATATCCGATATGGCAGGGATGACCATCACAAGGCAGAAGCCCTTTTTAAAGCATTAGCGAGAGGTTTGCGTAAGGCAATCCAGATCGATCCACGCAGGCCTGATCGTATTCCAAGCTCTAAAGGTGTATTATGACTATTGCATTGATTGATTATGGCGCTGCCAATCTTCGTTCGGTCAAGAAAGCCCTGGAGGAGGTTGGGGAAGATGTAATCCAAACATCCGAAGCTGAGGTGTTATTACGAGCTGGAAAAATTATTCTACCTGGTGTGGGTGCCTTTAAAAATGGCCTGGTTGGCTTGCAAAAGGCAGGGTTAATTCCGATTCTCAACCAGCTGGTCGCAAATAAAACACCCTTACTTGGTATTTGTTTGGGTATGCAGTTATTCTTTGATGAGAGCGATGAAATGGGAACCTGCAAAGGTCTTGGGTATATCAGGGGGAGGGTAAAACCTTTTGCAGACATCGAGCAAAAAATACCTCATACAGGCTGGAACCAGCTCGCTTTTCAAAAAAATTCACCTCTGTTCAAAGGCTTAAAGAACGAAGCCTATGTCTATTTCAACCATGGTTATTTCTGTGAGCCCGCTGATGAAGCTGCCAACATTGCATTAACAGATTATGGGGGTCAATTCGCATCAGCCATTCAAAGTGGCAGCCTTTATGGGGTTCAGTTTCATCCTGAGAAAAGCCAAGAGGTTGGCCTTAGGATCTTAAGAAATTTTATTGAGGAATGTGTATGACTGAATTTACTGTGTATCCGGCTATAGATTTACAACACGGCAGCGTTGTGAGGCTGAAGCAAGGCCTGCGTAACCAGAGCACAATATACGCTGATTCACCTGCGCATGTTGCGAAGCAGTTTATTGACCAGGGTGCAAAGTGGCTGCATGTTGTTAACCTCGATGGTGCATTTGGTGAGGATTCTCGTACCAATATCGAGAGG
>PWSY01000247.1 GCA_003563055.1 Anaerolineaceae bacterium
AAAATCCAACCCATGCGTGTATCTGGTGTGCTGAAACCCACCAGCGGGATCATGATTAACCCCGTAGTTAAAGCCCCAAGCATCACCCAATTTGTCCCCAGAGTGCGATCCTGAACTTTAAAAAATACCTTTTCACTCAGAACAAGGTAGACAGCCATTGCAATCGCATTGATCAAGGTGATCACGAACCCAAGAAAATCTATCGAGAATGCCATACCAAATTCATAGGTAATCAACACCAAACCAATAAAGGTTAAAGGTAAACCAAACCAATAAAGTCTTGGGACTGCTTTGCCGCCAACCAATGCATACACCACAACCAGGGAAGGATATATATAAACGATAATGACATAAATCGATGACGAAAGGCGATCCAGCGCAAACAATGCGCTAAAATTGGCAACCGAAAACACCAATCCCAAACCCAAAAACCACCAGGGCCGTTTTGGCACAATGGTTGATGGCGACTGCCAGAAAACATATACCAACCACAACATGGGTGCCGCAATTAAAAACCGCCAAACAGCCACATGCCCTGGTTGCATGGGTGTTAATTCGGGGACTAATTTCATCAATATGGTTGTCAAAGCAAGACATACCGCAGCCAGCACCATTAAAATTAAACCGATTTGTTTCTGTGTCATAAAGCGCCTCTCAAAGATAAGTCAGCGTCAATTATACTGGTTTATCACCCAAGAAATCGCTGTCATCATTCCCCCTATCATTCAACAAAGTCAGGGGTAGGATTTAATTTGACATAATAGGACTAATATAGTAATATTTGTATAGTTAATCGACCCCTCCCCCATGGGGGCGGGGTGTGGAGGACCTTATGGAACACGAACACACAGAAAATATTCAGCGATTAAAAACGATTGAAGGTCACATTCGGGGCATTCAACGGATGCTTGAAAACGATCAATACTGTATCGATGTGATTCGCCAGATCCAGGCAGTCCAGTCCGCACTTAATAAGATCAGTGCAAGGATACTGGACGGCCATCTGAACACCTGCTTATTAAATGCAATCCAGGGTGATGACCCTGAAGAACGACAGCGGGTTCTCAATGAAATTACAGAAGTGTTCCAAACCGCAAACAAAGTTTAATTAAACAAGGAGCTAATCATGAAAACCGTAACTTATTCTATCCCCAACATAACATGCAAACATTGCACCCACACCATAAAAATGGAACTGTCAGAATTGGAAGGCGTCTCGAAAGTTGACGCAGATGAACAAACCCGTGTGGTGTCGGTCACATTCACAGAACCGACCACAGAACAAACATTAAAGGATACCCTGGCAGCAATTAACTACCCTGCAGAGGAATAATCACATGGCTGATCAAAAACACCTCATGTTACCCATCCTTGGAATGACCTGTGCCAATTGTGTGGCAACGGTCGAACGAAATCTCAAAAAAGTGGATGGAGTCGATACCGCAAATGTCAACCTGTCTTCAGAACGCGCCGCAGTCAGCTACGACCCTGAAAGAGCATCCCTCGGCGAATTTCTCGACCGCGTTAAACGAGCCGGTTATGACATTGCCCTAGGCGAAGCTGCATTGGGCATAAAAAACCTGGCTGACATCGCTGATGTTTCTCGCCTTGAAAAAGCACTCTATGCCGAAGAAGGTGTGATTGAAGCATATGTTAACCTGGCAAGTGAAAAAGCCTTCATAAAATATATTCCAACCATCATCAGTCAAAATGAATTACGGCGGGCAATTCGCTCGGCGGGTTTCGATATGCTCGAGACCGACATACAGATGGAGGATGCAGAGGCAAAAGCACGAAAGGAGGAAATTTCCCAACAGCAGCGCATGTTGATCATTGGGCTGATCTTCACAGTACCCCTTTTCATCCTCTCAATGGGCCGTGACATGATGATGCTTCCAGCCGCCATCGCACATGCCCCCTGGGTGGACTATGTTTTATGGGCCATGGCAACACCTGTCCAATTCTATGTGGGTTGGCAATATTATTCTAATGGCTACAAATCCATCCGAAATGGGTCTGCCAACATGGATGTCCTGGTCGCCCTGGGGACATCTGCCGCTTATTTCTACTCTGTTCCGATTGCGCTTGGTTTTATCCCAGGACATTCTTATTTTGAAACAGCCGCCGTGATCATCACCCTGGTGAGGTTAGGAAAATTTTTAGAAGCTAAAGCCAAAGGTGGTGCCAGTGATGCCATTCGAAAATTAATGGACCTGCGTCCTCGCAAAGCCAATGTGGTGCGCGATGGGATTGAAATCGAAGTCTCTGTAGACCAGGTGGAAGTGGGCGACCTGGTGCTGGTGCACCCAGGTGAGAAAATTCCGGTCGACGGCGTGGTCGTTGATGGACGATCCAGTGTGGACGAGTCTATGCTTACTGGTGAATCGCTCCCGGTGAAGAAAACTGCGGGCGATGAAGTGATCGGCGGCACGATCAATAAACTGGGTTTGATGAAATTTGAAGCGACCAAAATCGGCAAAGAAACAGCCCTGGCGCAAATCATCAAACTGGTAGAAGAAGCCCAGGCAAGCAAAGCACCGATCCAGAACCTGGCAGACAAGATCTCAGCTATTTTTGTACCAGTAGTGATCTTGATTGCGGCTGTCACCTTCATCACGTGGTATTTCTTCATCCCCCTAAGTGTAGGCGCTACTGTCGGGCTGTTCACCCGGGCATTGATCAATACTGTGGCTGTACTGGTGATCGCCTGTCCATGCGCCATGGGCCTGGCAACACCAACCGCTGTGATGGCTGGCACAGGAAAAGGTGCCGAATTAGGCATATTGATTAAAAAAAGCGAAAGTCTTGAACGTGCGGGTAAAATAAACACCATCGTGCTCGATAAAACAGGGACGATCACCCGGGGCCAACCTGCCGTGACAGAAATCCTGTTAAACGATCACACACATAGCGAAGATGAGATCATCCGTCTGGTAGCCTCCGTCGAAAAAGGCAGCGAGCATCCCCTGGGTGAAGCGATCTCGGCCGAGGCAAATGCAAGAGATCTGTCGCTCAGCGAACCTCTGGGGTTTTCTGCCATCGCCGGGCATGGGGTTAACGCTGAGGTGGACGGTCATGATATTCTCGTAGGCAACAGGCGCTTGATGGAATCATACAAGATTGACATTTCTCCAATCGAAGACAAACTCGTAAACATGGAAGAAGCAGCCAATACGGCCATCCTGGTGGCGGTTGACAATCAACTGGCTGGCGTCATCGGTGTGGCTGACACCATCAAAGAGGGCTCATCAGAAGCCATAAGCCAATTAAAATCGATTGGGCTGGACGTTGTAATGATGACAGGGGATAATCATCGAACAGCTAAAGCTATTGCCGAACAGGTGGGAATCAATCAGGTCCTTGCAGAAGTTTTGCCTGGCGATAAAGCTGGTGAGATTAAAAAGCTTCAAGCCGAAGGACAAACTGTCGCCATGGTGGGCGACGGCATCAACGATGCCCCGGCATTGGCCCAGGCAGATATTGGCATCGCCATTGGAACCGGCACCGATATAGCCATGGCCTCAGCCCCAGTCGTTTTGATCAGCGGGGACTTACGTGGCGCGCCAAAAGCGATTGCACTGTCTCGCAAAACATTACGGACAATCAAACAAAACCTGTTTTGGGCATTTTTCTACAATACCGTATTGATTCCCGCGGCGGCCCTGGGGCTTCTCAACCCGATGTTAGCTGCAGGGGCTATGTCCTTCAGCAGTATTTTTGTCGTCACAAACAGCATCCGCTTACGTCGATTTAAATAAGTACACAAAAAATAAACATGATCGAATAAAGGTATAAAATGAACAAAAAAAAGAATTCCGCATTACTCCCCATCATCTTATTCGCTGCCATCCTGGTTATCAGCATT
>PWSY01000204.1 GCA_003563055.1 Anaerolineaceae bacterium
CCCAGGTAAAAGGCCAGGCCAACCCCGCCATACGCGGTGTGGGCCACGCCACCAGAAATGAACACCATCCGTTTGAGAACCACCAGGGTGCCAATCATGCCGCAGGCCAGGCTGACCAGCATGCCGGCCATCAACGCGTTGCGCATAAAGCTATAACTCAGCAGTGCGCTCATTCATCCCCCTTATGGGTTGCCAGAACCCGATGTGGGATGCCGTGCGCGATCAGTTCCACAGGGCAGCCATAGGCTGCCTGGAGCATCTCGGGGGTGATTTCTTTTTCGCCGTGGTAATGCAACTCCCGGTTGAGGCAGGCGATCGTTTTGACATGGCTTGATATGGTGTTCAGATCATGCGAGACCAGCAGGATAGTGACACCGTGCTGGTTGATCTCATTGAGCAGCTCATAGATGTGCTGCTGGGCTTCAGTATCAACACTATTGGTGGGCTCATCCAACAGGAGTAGGTCCGGTTGGGTTGCCAGGGCCCGGGCGATATAAACCCGTTGGCGCTGACCGCCGGAGAGCTCTCTCAGTGAGCGGTTCTTGTGTTTGAGCATGCCGACCCATGCCAACCGTTCCTGTGCAACGGTATCATCATCATCATTATAAGGTTTGAAGAGCCGTTTTGGCCCAAGGCGGCCCATCCTCACCATATCCAGCACGCTGATGGGAAAATCCGAGTCATAAATCGCTATCTGAGGCACATACCCGATGTGGCTGCGCCCTTGCCGGGGTGAATCGCCCATGACCTTCACTGTACCCTTTTTGAGTGGTAAAAGTCCCAGGATGGTTTTAAGCAGCGTGGTTTTCCCACCACCATTTGGGCCAATTAACCCGATAAAATCGTCCTGATAGACAGTTAGGTTGATATCATGAAGGACGGTTTCTTCGTTGTAGCCGGCATAGAGGTGGCTGATTTCCACAAGGGGTGGTTGACTGGAATGGGAATAGGGCATGATCGGATGGGTTATTTGGCGAGCTTTTTTGTCTTTAAAATGGCAAGAAAAATTGCCCCAAAGGCGCTAAAAAAAGCCAGGCAAATGGCAGTGATGTCAATGATGGGTTGTACGCTGACCTCATCCGGCGTAATTTTGATGACAGCCACCGGGCGGGCTCTGGTTGAGCCCCCGCCGCCGCCCCCGCCATCGACCTCATTATAATCCGCCTGATCGGCCTTATTTTTCTGCTGGACACTGCCGCCCAGCCCAAACCCAAGCCCGACAGAGACAGAATTTGCGGTGATAACTGTGGTGTCACCCTGTTGGATTGGCTGGCCAAATACGGCTTCGGGTGAGGCGGCATCGGTTAATTTACCCAATAAAGCCAGCCCTTCGGCCGGGGTTTTGACAGCTTCAAGGAATAATTCGTTTTTGATCTCGCTCACTGGTGATTCTCCTTAGGTCTGTTTCGACTGATCATAATGATTGCAAACGCTGTGAATATCCACAGCCCAATTATGATCAACGATTGAATATCGTAAATGGGGCGTTCTTGGGCATGCCCGTCTTTTTCAATGATCAAGGCTTTTGGCTTTTGGTTAATTAGAACAAAGCCTTCATCCGGGCTCAACCAATTGGGCAGCCCAAGGCTGATCCGCTGAGATATTGGTGTAAGGAGTCGGTCACCAATTATGTGAGGTGTGCCCCTAACCATCTGAAGTTTAAGAATGTGACCTTGTTTTTCCATGCCATCCACAGCTAATTAAAAGGCATTTACCTTTTTTGGTTGAGGTTCCCCATCCCTGATGTAAGCTACAGGGATGGGGAAGGCTTCTTATGCCTGGTTTATGTTGAAATACCAAATTAGCATCATTATACTGTTTTTGGGATCAATTACCCAAAGCGTGAGCGAATGCATCGGCGACAGTTTCGAGATTATCCAGCCAATCCCAGGCCAGTGGATCAATTTTTAAGATCTCACCGCCGATTTCCTGGGCAACAGCCCTGGCATTGGCTTCGCTGAATTGCGGTTGAACGAAAATGACACGAATGTCCTCTTCCAACGCCTGGTCAATTAAGGCTGCCAGTTCACTGGCGCTGGGGTCTGTGCCGCCGACCTTAATTGGCAGCTGGGTCAGTCCATAAGCGTCTGCGAAATATCCCCAGGCTGGATGGTAGACCATGAAGTTTCGCTGGGTTGTGCCTGAAAGGGTTTCGGTGATACGTGCGTCCAGGGCATCAATGTCTGCGATCAGCGCTTCGTAATTGGTAGTGAAAACCGCCTCGTTTTCAGGGCTGGCAGCGATAAGTGCGTTATAGATGTTCGTGGCAATGATTTTTCCGTTGGCAGGTGTCAGCCAGACATGGGGGTCGAGACCAAGCTCATGATGATGGTGATGCCCGTGATCATCATCGTCGTGGTGGTCGTGGTCGTCGTGATACCCGTGATCATCATCGTCGTGGTGGTCGTGGTCGTCGTGATGCCCGTGATCATCCTCGTCATGGTGGTCGTGGTCGTCGTGATGCCCGTGATCATCCTCGTCATGGTGGTCGTGGTCGTCATGGTGTCCGTGATCATCCTCGTCGTGATGGTCGTGGTCGTCATGGTGTCCGTGTTCATCATCATGGTCGTGGGTATGGGGGATGGTTTCCATGATGCGTTCAATACCTTCACCGCTGTCGACGATCTCCATTTCCGGGTTGGCTTCTTCGAACCTCGGCAGCCAGGATTCTTCATATTCGATCCCGATGCTGAAAAAGAGGGTTGATTCGCTCAGGGCGATCATCTGATCTGGCTTGGGCTCATAGGTATGGGCATCATCACCCGGGCCGACCATGACGTTTACGGCGACCAGTTCACCAGCGATCCGTTCGACAAAATACGCCTGGGGCAGGATGCTGACGGTGACCTGCAAAGGCTGGTCGACCACAGAGTCAGGCGCTTCTCCCGCCGGTTGGGGTGCGCAGGCACCTGCCATAAGCGAAAGGGCAAATAAAATGGTGACAAATAGAATGGTTCTTTTTTTCATGAATTCTCCTTATTGAAAAACTTTATCATTAATAGACTTTTAAAAAAGGTAACTGCTCAGTCAGCAAGTGATTCGGGGGGTGTGGTGTGGCGGCTCCGCCGCCACACCACACCCCCCTCTCTTCAATAGCAGGGTTACCTGAGTAGTTACAAAAAAGTTGAAATTCAGGACTCCTGACAGGATGGGCAAAGCCCGTACAGTTCTAAAAGGTGGTCATTGACCTGGTATCCGGTTTGGCGTTGGACGCGCTGGACGATCCCTGAAAGGTCTTCAGACCCGGGAAATTCCACAGTTTTCATACAGGTGTGACAGACCAGGTTATGGTGGTGCCCCGGGGAAGCCAGCAGATAACCGTGACATTCATCCTGGCTGTGTGCTCGACGCACCATACCGAACTCATCCAGCAGCTCCAGGGTGCGGTAGACGGTCACCAGGCCGATTCTTTCCTTCCGCTCGAGGGCTTTTTGATAGATGGTCCCGGCCGAAAGGGGAACAGATGCTGCTTCCAGGATGGAAAGAACCACCCGACGCGGGCGGGTCATGCGCAGTCCTTTCTGGTTTAGTTTTTCCTGTAAATCCATCGGCAATCCTTATTGAAAATATTTATCAATAAGATGGTAGTCCAGAATTGAACGAATGTCAAGTGTGTTGGATAGTCCCACTCCGCTTCGCTTCAGAGATTGGATGAATGGTGAATAGTGAATGGTGAATGGTGAGTGGTGAATGGTCCCACTCCGCTTCGCTCCAGGATTTGCATGAATTTTGAGGGAAAGAAAACACCCCCGGCCGGCGTATTCCAGGGGTGAGGGGATAATTGCATTGTTGGGGCTATGTTATTTGACGGGGTAGATTATAGCACAGTTATCGAAAGATAGGCAAGGTTAAAGGG
>PWSY01000194.1 GCA_003563055.1 Anaerolineaceae bacterium
ACCACTGGCAGTTCAGCATTTTCGGGTAAAGCCGGGCATTGTGGATCAAACAAATCAAAATATTCAACACTTACCCGGTCACCAAAACAGCCCTTGAGCTGGTCACCTGCCCAGGCGGCCACCTCTCGCCAGGTATCTTTGAAGCCCTCTTCACAGGCAATCGGCGCGCCAACGATGGCGACAGTTACCGGGTCTTCAATCATCCACAACATCCGGACAGCTGCGTTTGCGGGGCAAGATCCATATAAGCCTGTTCAATGGTTAGAATACTGCGTTGGGTCTTAACAGCGTTATAAGCCCTTGCATTTTCGGTTATCTTATCCTCTTTCATGGGTTGGACCTCTCTCATGGTTTTTTCCGTTCCACCTTTCATGCCCTGGGTGATTCATCTTGAAAGATTTGCTCTCCCAAATCCGACAGCATATCCAGGCCTTTGATCTCACTGGGCAACAGCGGAATCTGGGCTAGGGGTAACTGAAATCGTTCGGCGATCTCCAGCAGGTATTTCTCTTGCATGGCGCGACGAGCCTGGGTGAAATCCGTGTCGACCTGTTCCTGTGGGATGACCATATTGGCGACCACCAACCCCGGGTTGATGCCCACGGTGCTCAATTCCTCGGCTGCCCGCCAGGCTTCTATGATCGGGGTTGCCTCGGGGTACATCACAAAAGCAAAGGTGCTTTTCTCAGGATCACGCATCATCTCGATCACTTTGCTAAATCGTTGCTTTGCGACGTCATCTGCCGCCGTCGCGTCCACGGAAGAAAAGACCTTAATATCGATCTGCTTGCTCCATTCCACTGGTAGCTCTAACAGGCGCAGGGTATGCCCGGTGGGGGCGGTATCAAAGATGACCGACTCCCATTCTCCTTCGGACGCATACTCAATAAACTTATCAAAGGCGGCCATCTCCTCGGTGCAGGGTGAGTTAAGTTCCTCTTCCATCACCAAAATCGCTTTTTCAGGCCGACCACGCAGTCGGGCATCATCCAAAATCCTTTTTTTATAGGTTTCTGCAGCCGCTTTCGGGTCAATCTTGACAGCCCATAAATTTGGCAGTCCGTTTACTGGCCTTATTTCGTCGCTGACCGGGCTGTCCAGCACATCTCCGATGTGAGCAGCAGGATCGGTCGTCAGCAACAGGGTCTTGTTCCCTTGACGAGCCAACCAGACCGCTGTGATGCAGGATGCGATGGTCTTACCGACGCCGCCTTTGCCAGCAAAGAACACCGTCCGGTGGTGGCCGTTGGGTGAAATGCGTGCTCGAATTTGGTCCAGCGGTGTGATCTCTTGTACATTGATGGCGGTTTTCGGTTGGATGTGGGTGATAGTTTTGGCTGGCATGCCATCAAAGAAAATTTTAGCCACCTGCCGCAGCCGTTCCACCCCCTTTATTTCACCGGGTAGAAGGGTCATCCGGTCGGTTGGGTAGGAAAAGTTTGTTGTAATTTGGGACAGGTAATGGGCCTGCATCTCGGCCCGAGCTGCAAAGAGGGGATTCTTAGCGCCTTCTGGTGGGATGATACCATTGATGATCAGGCGATAGCTGTCAATTTCTAGTTTGCTCAATTCTTTAATCGCTCGGCGGGTTTCATTAATCGAAATTTGTTCCGGGTGCAGAACAAAGATAAAGGTTGTCTGCTTTGAATCACGCATGGCTGCCAGGGCTCGTTCGTATTTGAATTTTGAGTCCTGGATAGCTGCGGCTGGCCCCAAACAGGTCTGCCCACTGCCCGCGCTGGCTTCATCGATGGATTGGCTCCATTCTGCAGGCAATTCCAACAGACGGATGGTGTGGCCGGTGGGGGCAGTATCAAATATGACCACATCAAATGCTAAAGATGGTTCATCGGGTGTGTCCAAGAAATCCGTAAAACGGTCAAAGGCCGCCACTTCAGCGGTGCAGGGACCGCTCATTTGCTCTTCCATCACTTCCACCATTTGGGGAGGGAACGCGGCCCGGATGGGGTCCATGGCCCGGTCGATATATTCCTGGGTAGCCTGATCTGAGTCGATTTCCATCGCCCACAAATTAGGCAGGCTGGTAATTTGGGTGACCCTGTGCCCAATCTCCTGTTCAAAGACATCGGCCAGGTTGGATGCCGGGTCGGTGGTGACAATCAACGTTTTCTGGCCCTCTTCTGCCATCCTCACGGCATGGGTGCAGGCCATGGATGTCTTGCCAACGCCACCTTTACCCGAAAAGAAAAGATACTGTGTGGTCATATTATTTACTGCCATTGAGGTTTTCTTTTATTTCTCGGATATTTGGGTAATAGCCCTCAGCGATGATTTTTCCATGGACCACCACGAGGGGGAGAGCTGCCATTTGTTTTTCACGCACCCGCGCCATCACCTCTGGACTGCTCAGAAATGCCTGGGGATGCGAGGACATCTGGTAGCGTTCCACTTGGATTCCCTCATCCTGCAGGGCTTCAATCATTTCACTGGTGTCCAGCAGTGTCTGGTCCAGTGTTGGGCCACACAATCCGGTCGGGCAGCACATGGGTGGGTCAAAGAATTCGATATCGGGCTGGCTTTGCGGGGTAAATTGAGTGAATTTCAGCTTATTTTCTTTTTTGTTTGTGTCCATCTAGCTTAAACCTCCATTTAAGTTGTGGTTAATCATCCATTATTTTGGGATCAGGTCTTTATCCACCTTGTCCTCAGACTGCGGTCCGCAGGATATCCGTCGTGGTTGGGCGCGTTGGGTTGAAAAAAATTGATCCAGGGTCCTTCTCAGGTCTTCCATCACTTGGGCGTTGATGGCGTAATAGACCCATCGCGAATCCTCCGGGTCTCGCGTGATCGTCACCAGTCCAGCGGTACGTAAAATGCCCAGATGGTGAGAAATTAAGTTCGGTGCCATGCCCAGGGATTCACCCAGATCGCAATTACACTGGACTCCCCGGATAATTTCTTCCAGCAGCAGCAAACGCTTGGGCTCAGCAATCACTTTTAGCAGTTTTGCCAGTTCAACAACCTGTTCATTAGTAAAGGTCGTTTTAATCATACCAATCCTCAATTATAGTTCAACAGCTATTGAATTATATTACCTGTTTTGGTTTAGTCAAGAATGAATTCAACATGACTTATCTTAACCGCTTGACCAGGTACAAATACAGGTCATCATTGATTATGACATGCTCACCAAATTTTGGATAATGGTTCTGGTAATAAACCCCACGCCCGTCGGGCACATAACCCCGCCTGGTATATAAAACCTGGGCAGCACCATAATCCAGGTGCAGACAAACACCCAGGCCGGCCAGTGGGGATTTCTGAGCAATCCTTCTTTCAGCTTCATCCATCAGCCCTGTGCCAATTTTTAAGCGTTGAAACTTAATCAAAACATTAAAGTCAACAATTTCCGGGATGCCCCGTTCATTAAATAGCGGGTAATCTGAAATCCAGAGGATGGTCAGGTAACCAGCGAATAGGCCCCCATACTCGGCAACCAGTACGACCCGCTTATCTTCCACAACCTCCTGCCAGTAATGGCGAAATTGGCTTACCGGCTTTTGCCATCCCTGGGCGGTAAATGCCCCAGCCATCTCCACGCAATCACCTGCCACCATCTCCCTGGTGAGAGTCTCATTGTTCATAATCAATCACTTCCATATAGACGATATGCTGTCAATACCTGTCCCTTTTACCTAACAGCGATCATTGACCGCTGTGCTTTGCTTGTATTATAGCAACTATAGCTGTATTTCTGTTTTTGATTGGATAACCACATAAGCGGTCAGGCCCAAGATGAGCAGTTTCTTGAAAAAAGAATCCTTAAGATTACGGAGTCAATTTGCAATAAAATACTGTTAGAAACAACC
>PWSY01000066.1 GCA_003563055.1 Anaerolineaceae bacterium
AGGGCAGCATAATCCGTTGAATGCCACCAGTCTGTGAGGATGCTCACAGTGGTCATTTCTGGCAGAACGGTCTTTTCTTCCGCCGGTTCTGGCTCTGGCTCTTCTGATACGGGTTCTTCAACGACTGGCTCTTCAACGACGGGCTCTTCCACAACCGGTTCTTCAACTGTTGGGGGTTCAGCCGGACTGCAGGCAGAAAGAACGAATACTGCAATCATTATCACAGAAGTGATAACCATTAACTTTCTCATTTTTACATCTCCTCATCATAAATTTTTTATTCGAAATAGATCGTGTATCTTTTTTGCAAAACCAAACTGCAACTCCAAATTCGTCTCATGCCATAGGCATCCCTCCCTTCTGCAAGAAAGCAATTTTTCTATTCAGCCGGTGCAAGGGCAGATTCATGCCATTTCCGTAATGCTAACCAGCTCAGCAAATAAGCGACAAAGAAAAAAGACAAACCAAGCATGGTGGATAGTAAAATCGTGCTGAACAAAAAGTCTGTTCGTAATTGCGTGGAACTGAACATCACATAGTAACCCAGCCCAGCTTCTGAACCACCCCGACCTACTGTCATCTCGCCCACAATGGCGCCAATCACACCCAACCCCGCGGAAATTCTCAACCCGGTGAAAAAGTACGGCAGTGCGCTGGGTATCTTGATTTTCCAAAATATAGTCGATTTGCTGGCTCCTTGCATCCGCAACAAATCGATTAAGGCCCGATCTGTGGATGCCAGGCCCATTAATGTGTTTGCCAGGATTGGAAACACAGCAACAATGAAGGCAATTAACATCACACTAATGATGCCAGGGCCTACCCATAAAACAATCAACGGCGCTATCGCCACGGAAGGCGTTGTCTGCAAAGCAACAGCCCAGGGGAATAAAGCTCGCTCAATGTGCTTTGACGAGCTCATAATAACCGCACCCAGAACACCCAGGACAACAGCTGCGGTAATCCCCACCACAGATTCGATGAAGGTATTACGCAAACCAATCTGAAGCCTTTCACTATTCGAGATAGCTGCATTCACCGTCCTCGCAGGACTAGGCACAACAAATGCTGGCGGATCAAAAATCAAAATGCCAATCCACCATGCTGCAACAAAAACAATCAGCAATAATAATGGCGGCCCAAAATTTGTCAATATATTTTTTATCTTGTTCATGCTCCCTCCCATAAATATTTGCTAACCGCACCACAAATTTCTGCAAATTCTGGTGTTGAACGTAGTTCATTGGAACGATTTCTACTGAAAGGTATCGAGACCTCTTTCATAAACCGACCCGGCCGACAGGTCATCACCACGACTCGATTCGACAGGAATACCGCCTCGCTAACCGAGTGTGTCACAAAAATGGTGGAAAAACCTTCACTATTTTGAAGTCTAAGAAAATCTTCATTGAGTGTATGACGGGTCATTTCATCCACCGCAGCAAAGGGCTCATCCATTAGAAAGAATGGTGGTCTAAGCACCAGCGTACGGGCAAGGCTCACCCGCATGCGCATCCCACCAGAAAGCTCTCGCGGATAGGCCTTTTCAAACCCCTTTAAGCCTACTTTTTCGAGTGTTTCGACAGCGATCTGAGCCCGTTCAGCTTTAGGGGTACCAACGACTTCCAGCAATAATTCAACATTTCTCTGTGCTGTTCGCCAAGGAAGCAGATGCGCATCCTGAAAAACAAAGCCCATATTTCCTTTTGTTTCTGGCAAACCAGGGGTTTCAATCGTCCCTGATGTGGGGGTCAACAGTCCTGCAATCAGGCGCAGAAATGTAGATTTTCCACAACCGGAAGGGCCGACGATGGTTAAGAAGTCGCCCTTATTCAATACCAAATCAGTTTCTTCCAAAGCCTTCGTGCCATTTGGATATACTTTTCCCACATCTTTACAAATCAATGCAGGTGTTTTGTTATCCAAAACAACCCCTTGCGGTTCAGTTACCACTACGTTTGAAAAACTGGATTCTAATTCTGGCACAATAAATCCTCCGTTTCTGCCATCTGGCAATTAATGTGTTATAGGCAATCCATGATTGGCATCATATAAAAAGCGAAATTAAGAATAAGTTAATGGGAGATTAAATAAGACCTCTTTTGATGCAAGGTTTTTATCTACACGTGTTGTCGACACGTGTAGTATAGTATGAGTCTATCGAATTTGTCAAGGGTTTTTTATTGGATTTCTGAAATCTCTTAATTATTTTAATTTTATTAAAGAATTTTCCGGCTTGACCCCTTGTTTGTAGTTAACATTATCTTTAACAATCCTTTTACTTACAACCTTGTAACAATACATTTCTTGTAATTACTCAGTCCACAATAGAATTTGGGGGTTTGGTTTGGCGGCGAAGCCGCCAAACCAAACCCCCAACCTTCAGCAGCAGGACTTCCTAAGTAGTTATCATTTCTTCATGATAAGGCAGAACACATTCGTTTTAGATAAATTGATGTTTGTCAAAAAGATTTTTCTTGTATTATCTTTCATGCCACCAAATACTTTTTGATGTCTTTCCAAGAATCCACAATAGATCATCATCAGAAAAGCCTAATCTGTTCCTGACCAAATCAAGATACGCCTCGTAGGACCAGTGTTCTTCAATAAATGGGAAATCTGAACCCCACATACAATTCTGTGCGCCGAATTTCTCTTTGGTTTCTCGCAAGAGAGTCCATGTATCCTGAAATGGCGCTTTCTCCTGTGAATAATAGTAAAGGCCCGAAAGCTTAATGAAAATGTTTGGCATTTCTAGTAAAGTCAATAATCGTCGGATATCCTTATCGTCAATGCCAGCGCCAGGTTCAGGCCGACCCATGTGATCGAGGATAATTGGGATGTGATGTTTTCCTGCTAAATGCTGTACAAATCCAAGGTGTTCCGGAGTCAACTGCAAACAAACCGGGAGCCGAAGATCTGTACAGGTGTCCCAGAACTGATAAAAACACGCACAGGCCCACTTTTCAAGAGGCTGGAGATGCAGATTTATCCTGACCCCATCTGCACCGAGCTTCTTAAGCTTATGTAATTGTCGTGATCCCTTCTCAGCAAGGGGATCGACAAGCACGACAGCTTTAAATCGCTCAGGGTCTTTTTGCTTGCATTCTATAAGATAAGTGTTATCCCATCCGTAGGGTGTGGGTTGAACCAATACAGCGCCATCCACACCATTAGCTTTCATGACATCTAAGAACTGTGATAGTGGCGCTTCATTTTCAGGGATATACCCACCTATCGGGTCCCAAGGATATTTCTCAGGATTCTGCACCCATAAGTGCAAATGGGAATCAACTATCACTCAAACCGCTCTTCCAAACCAAGCACCACCCGACAGCCCATTTCCAGGTAGGGCACATCCAATTGCCTTTGCAATGCTAATTGCCAGATATACGCGCCCGTATCCGTAATCTCCGTTTTCCGTTCACGCTCAATATCCAGCAGCATGGCCTGTTTATATCCTGCGCCTCCCTGCGCTTCCCATTCTTCGCCCTTTCGGATCACATTGCGGACGCTCTCTTCTACCGGCCCCTTACATCGATACAGGACATCAATGGTCGGGTAATCGCGAACGGCCACCCCAATGACCTGCGCTGTTTTGAGCATATCCCGTGTGATCATCACCAATAAATGCGCAAAATGGGGTGACTGCATCACCTGGGTTTGGGGAAGGCGGGCCAGCACAGCCGTGATGGAAGATGGCGTCCACCAAAGGAGCTTGCACCACTCAACATCCTCGATATTGCTGACCGGTTCACAAGACAAACCAGCCTTGTTGAATAATTTAGCCACCTCAACCACCATAGGCGTGAGCCCCTGGGTCGGATTGCCTACCCATGATGGATAACCATCATCTCCCCTTCGCACCCTGCCATAATTGATCAGCGATCCCGCGACAGCGCTGACAATCCGCAGAACCTCCGCGTTTGGGAATACCCCCCGAAGCTTTTCGTCATGCCCCAACCCATTTTGAACCGAAGCAACGGCTTTTAACTGCACATGCGCAACAGTTTCCAAAGCGCTGACAGTATCATGGTTCTTAACAGCAACGATCATCAGATCTGCGTCATCAATCTCACCCGGATCTGTAGTTGCGGTCACAGGGACCATTAAGCTCCCTTCCTGCTTTTCAATAATGAGCCTGTTGCCATTCTTTTTAATTTCATCGACATGGGCCTGCCTTCTGAACAGCAGTACGACCTCAGCACCCGCTTGCGCCAGGTATGCGCCAACCAGAGCCCCCCAACCCCCTGCGCCTAAAATGAGAACTTTCATACAATCTCCTGCTCTAATCTTCAAGAAATCCTGATGTGTCTTTAAACCTCAACTTTTTTAGAGGAAGTTGCCACAGACACATCGACATCATCTTGCTTGCCAATACCTGCCATTCGTTTTTTCCTGGCGATTATGGCTGAAACCAATAACACGATAATCGTCGTAGCGTAAGGCAGCATCAAGACCACTTGGGAAGGCAAGCCAAACTGCTGCAGGCGGACAGCAAGCGCATCCATAAAACCAAAAATCAAACAACCAATCATACTGGGAACTGGCCGCATGCCCCCAAAATTAATCGCCGCCAGTGCCAGCCAGCCACGGCCCGCCACCATGCCTTCGCCAAATAGATTTAGGTAGGATAAAGAGAGGAAAGTACCGCCAAAAGCGCATAACAACCCGCTGACCAACAGCCCGTAATATTTCATCTTCTTTGGATTAACGCCTATTGATTCTGCTGCATCAATTTTCTCACCAACTGAGCGTAAATGAAATCCAAAGGGGGTTTTATAGAGGATAAGGTAAACCACATAAACTGTTAAGAACGCGATATAAACGAGTGGGAAATGACCGCTAACCAGATCACCTAAAACCGGTACAGTTTCGATTACTGGAATCTGGATTTGTGTAAAACCAATAATTAAGTTTGATTTATAAACACCAGTAGAATCCAATAATGCTGTCAGTAAATAATTTGTCATCCCTATTGCAAAGATATTCATCCCCAAACCAACGATGATGGGGTTTGCTTTCAATTCCAGGTGAAGAATGGCAAAAATAAGGCTGGCCAACAAACAGGATACGATCGCAAACAGCATCCCACCCAGTGGACTGCCTGTTTGAACACTGCCGTAAACCGCGAAGAATGCACCAATTAATAAAAACCCTTCCATGGCAACATTGAAGATACCCGTATGGCTAGAAAAAATCCCACCCATGGTCGCAAAAATTATCGGCGTAGCCATCCGGAAAGATGAGGCAATCAGCGCTAAAGTGAGAACACTACGAATATCTATATTACCCATTGTTGAAGTCGCTTTCTCATACCCTCAATGAACACCTTAACTGTCACAGACAGGACCAGTGTGCCTTTTACCATCGCAACCACAGCTTGCGGTACCCCGGTCGCGGATTGCATTGCCATAGCGCCGTTTGCCAACCCCCCATAGAATAAGGCCGCTGGCAAAACACCAATCGGGTGGTTCTGTGCAATAATGGCAATCATAAAGCCGTCCCACCCATAACCTGGTGAAAACCCCCCCAGGAACCTGCCAAAAAAGCCCATGATCATCATGGCCCCGCCCAACCCAATAGTGCCGCCACTTAAAGTCAAGGCAAGAATGTAACTGCGGTTGACGGGAATGCCTGCGGCAGCAGCAAAATCTTTATTTAAGCCCACCATGCGCATCTCATAACCAGTTTTGGTTTTAAACAGGAACCAAAAGGCAATAATGGCAATCAAAATTGCGAGAATAAAACCAATATTAATGGTCGATCCTTGAATCAGCCTTGGTAAGCGGGCCGATTGTGCCAGTCGCGGCGAACCGGCCATTGGCGCGCCAGGATCTCTGAATGGAAACGCAATTAAATACTCGGTAAACCGGATTGCGATGTAATTCATCATCAATGTAGGCACCAGCACAGGGATATTCCAGCTAAGCTTAAGGTAAATAACCGGCACAGTCCATAAAGCACCACCCAGGACACCGGCTAAAATGCACAATGGAATATGCACATAGCTGGGTAGACCATGAAAAGTGAACCCAACCCATGCAGCTGCAAATGCCCCAATATAGAGTTGCCCCTCCAACCCAAGGTTAATGATATTGGTTCTAAATGCAATGCTGCCAGCAATCCCAGCCAAAATCATGATCGTGGTCCTGTCCAATGTATCTGCAAATTTAAGACCACTGCCAAAAGCGCCATCAAATAATGCCACATAAGCCGCAATGGGATCTTTGCCTGAAAGCAAAATCACGATGGCGCCAATTAACAGGGATGCTAATAATATAAACAAGTAATTAAAGAGCTGAGCACCAACATCTGCAAAATTTTCCTTCCAGGATGCCAATCGCTTCTTCTTCTCACTACCTGATTTCATCGATGCAATCCTCTCCCGAGGTCATGAGTTTACCAACACGTTGTCGGATGCCTTCATCATAATACCCGGCATCAAATACTTTTCCTTCGTAAAAAACAACAATCCGGTCACTCAGCGCCAAGACTTCATCCAGATCCGCTGAGATGAGAAAAACAGCCGCACCCCGATTAGCATAATTAATCAACATCTTTCGAATGGCTTCAGCGCCTGCAATATCAATACCCCTTGTAGGTTGGGATGCAATGACAACCTTGGCTTTTTCTAACCCTAGCTCTCGACCCGCAATAACCCTTTGGATGTTGCCCCCTGACAACGTCCCAGTTTTCGCATTCGGACCGGGGGTCATGACCTGAAAACTATCAATTAGTTTTTTTGATAAATCCTGAATTTCTGGCAAAACCAGGGACATTCCCTTCGACAAAGGCGGGGAATAATATTCTCCGGAGATCATATTCTCCCAAACCACAGCATCAACAGCAACCCCTGAACGATACCGATCTGATGGAATGTAGGCTACGCCCGCTTCTCGAATTTCTCTGGTTGTAAGGTCTTGAATTTCTTGACCATCAATCCTAATTTTTCCAGAAACAATCGGTCTGAGCCCTAGAATTGCCTCCACAAATTCCTCCTGGCCGTTACCATCAACACCAGCACCACCTAGTATTTCTCCAGCAAAAAGTTCTAAATCCACATCTTTGACAGCTGAGAGATCACGGTTGTCAAGCACACTCAGGCCTTCAACATGTAAAATACAGTCGCCAATTTCAGCCCCCTTTCGCATGCGTCCTCCAAGCGTTTCACGGCCGACCATCATCTCTGCCAGCTGGCACTCATCGGTTTCGTCTCGGTTGACTGTTCCAATCAACTTGCCATTCCGCATCACAGAAATATCGTCCGAGATCTCCAAAACTTCTCGTAACTTGTGACTGATGAACAAAATCGTAATGCCCTGCTCAACTAAATTTCGAAGCATGACGAACAATTCTTTCGTTTCCATATCCGTCAAGACGGCTGTGGGCTCATCCAGGATTAATATATCCACACCACGATACAGGGCCTTCAGAATTTCAGCCCGTTGTTGTTCGCCAACCGAAACATCCAGGGTGACTTCTTTTTCGTTGATTTCGAAGCCATATTTTTGAGCAATCGCTTGAACGCTCTGATTTAATCGATCTTGATTGACGAAAATGCCTTTCTTCGGCTCAACACCCAGGGCGATATTCTGTGCCAGGGTATAGGATGGCACCAGTTTAAAATGTTGGTGCACCATCCCAACGCCCCTGGCAATAGCATCTCTCGGGTTAGAAAGCTTGACTTCTTCACCTTTTATAAATATTTGGCCAGAATCAGGCTGATAAAGCCCGTAGAGGATATTCATCAGGGTTGTCTTTCCAGCGCCATTCTCCCCAACAATCGCTCTGATGGTTCCCTTCTTAACAAAGAGGCTCACATTATCATTGGCAACAACATTCGGAAATGTCTTGGTAATACTTTTCACTGATAAAGCTTCAGGCATATCACTCACCGATCGATTATTCATCTGTACACATTCATAAATAAGGGCCTTTTTCCATCAAACCCTTGAATTATATGAGGCGGAAAAAGGCCCTAATGAAATATCCGTGTCTCTATTGAGGACGCTCTACAACAATTTCTCCAGCTGTAATCCCTTCTTTAATTTCATCGATGGTGTCACGCACCGATTGAGGGATCGCGTCGCCCATGTTAGCCATATCTGTGATATCCATCACACCAGATGCAACACCGTACATGACCTCACCCGTTACAAACTCACCTTCAATGAAACGGGCGATAATATCATATACCGCCACATCTGTACGCTTCAGCACAGAAGTTAAAATCTGGCCGGGCACTTCATCATCCCAGTCAACATCTGCACCAATGCCGTAGAACCCCGTCTCGGCAACTGCCTCAAACACCCCAACGTCACCAGACGATCCACTCACGGACATGATGATGTCAACGCCCTGTTCTTCAAACATCGCCAACGCTAATTCTTTAGCCCTGGCCGGGTCACGGAAGGACCCTACATAGGCCACTTGAACCTGCACGTCGGGGTCAATATAAGCTGCGCCTTGCTGGAATCCGCTGAGCCAGCGTACAACACTCGGCACTTCCATACCACCAATGAATCCAATGATCTTTTCTTCATTGATGTTCTCTAAAGAGGTTTCCGTGGTCATCATCGCAGCCAGAGCACCAGCAAGGAATGAACCTTCCTGTTCCTGAGCGATTAACCCGGCAGTATTGTCCCCACCCGGATAACCGTCTACCAGGGCATACATGATGTCAGGGAAGTCAGGGGCAACGTTTGCCACAGCATCAAGCATGGTTGCGCCAACACCCACAACAAGGTCATAACCATCCTGAGAAACCGTTCTTACATTGCGTTCCCATTCCTCAGCTTCTTCGCTTTCAAGGACTCGTTCTTCAAAACCAAAATCAGCCGCGGCCTGTTTATATCCCTGGCCAGCCAGGAACATGAAGCCTTCCATGCCGATTCGACCAGCAGGAACAAGAGCGATGTTCATCGGTTCAGGTTCTTCAACCTCAGGTTCCTCAACTTCAGGCTCTTCGACTTCTGGTTCCTCAACCTCAGGTTCCTCAACTTCTGGTTCTTCAACCTCAGGTTCCTCGACTTCAGGTTCTTCCACAACGGGTTCTTCCACAACGGGTTCTTCAACAACCGGTTCCTCTGCAGGGGGCGTACAACCTGCAAGGGCCAGTGTGACGATCATTAACCCAATGATCAAGATTTGTAACTTTTTCATTCTATTTTCTCCTTTTAATCTTCTAGGTGACTATTTTACACAATCTAAAAACTAAGAAATTTCCAGTAGCACCTCCTTTCATTTTTCACTTCAGATTCACTTTACTGCTCACCAGTTATCGAATAATAAATTTGGTCGGTATGATTACTCATCGTTTGATTTATTGTCTGTTCGCCTCTCTTAGTTTTCCAAGGCCTGCTTTGGCACCATTCACCAGGAAAGAGATATCATTTGAATAAGCGATGATTTGCATGCCACGCCGCTGCCACTCCATCAACCAATCCAGGTTGCCAATATGGATCCCACAGGGCACATTAAATTTCTTCGCAGCATCCAGCACAGCCTGGATTTCAGGCTCAAGTGCAGAAAGAGGATCTTTTTCACGAACACCCATGCTCAGACAAAGATCATTCGGGCCTAAAACGACCGCATCCACACCTTCCACAGACACCAGCTCTTCAATATTTTCAATGGCTTTTTTCCGTTCGATCTGCAAAATGATCATTGTCTCGCGGTTAGCCTGTTCAGTAAATTCCCAAACATTTTGAGGTAAGAAATTATTATGCCCCTTATTGACAGAACACCCTCGTACACCAATAGGGGGGAAATGTGTGTTCTCAATAATGGCTTCCACCTGCTGACGTGTTTCAATGCGCGGGATCATGATGCCCATCGCACCGGCATCTAGAATCCGCGCCATCAGGTGGTAGGGGTCATTGGGGACCCGAACCAAGGGCACTACTTTGGTCATTCGGGCTACTTTGATCATGTCTGCGACAACACCCAGGTCATTGGGACCGTGTTCCATGTCAAAAAACATGAAATCACAGCCAGCTTGCTCCATCAGTAAGGATATGGAGGGGGAACGCGAATCTTGCGCCATGGTGCCATAGATCGTTTCGCCGTTCTCAAGTTTTAATCGTAAAGGGTTGGGGTCCATTTTTTCCTTTCAGTTCCGTGTTATTTCTGATTGATTGCTACATTTGCTAAATACTTTGGCGTCTGTCCATTGAGCACTTTGATCACGTCTTCAACGACCATCAGCCCCATTCTTCGACGACCCTGGCTGGTAAAACTGGCTAAATGAGGGGTTAGGACCACGTTGTCCAGGTTGAACAAGGGATTATCCTTTGCAGGGGGCTCAGGTTCAAAAACATCAAGACCAGCGCCGGCAATCTCTCCCTTTTGCAATGCGCTTATCAGCGCAGCTTCATCGACCACCGCGCCGCGTGAGGTGTTGACCAAGTACCCATCCGGACCTAATGCTTGCAGCGCTTCTGCATCAATCAAACAGCGTGTGTCCTGTGTCGAGGGGATGTGCAGAGAAACAATATCGGCTAAGCCCATTAATTCCAGCAGGTTTTCACAAGGTTCGGCACCCCATTCCTCAATCACCTTATTTTCGACATAAGGATCAAAAACAAACACATTCATTTGAAGGGCATCTCGGCACATTTCAGCAAATCGTCTACCAATATTACCGAACCCAACCACGCCAATGTTTGAGTCAAAAAACTCGAACCCAACCACCCGGTCCCGGATGTTAAAGTTGCCCTGACGTGTCTGCCGATCCAAATAGGTCACCTGGCGAGCCGTGGCCATCATCAACATGAAAGCATGTTCTGCTGTGGATTCCGTCGGTCCATAAGGGGTGTACACAACTGGGATGTTTCGCCTAGTGGCTTCCTCCAGATCAACAATATCCAGGCCAGCACCATGCCGTCCAATCACCTGGAGGTTTTTTGCAATGGCCATTTCCTCTGCAAACATTTTCATTCCCGCACATAAGATGACACCATTGATATCCGGTAACAGCTCAAAAATCTCATCAGGTGTGGCATCAAAACCTTTAACCACATCAAATTCCTGCATTAATCGATCAATGGCATCCGTATGGATCGGCTTGTTCACCAAAATTTTTTTCAAAGGGCATCCTATCTACTAAAGTATTATGGACTGTTAAAATAATTGATCCGATTAGTATATGGCTTCTGGTTGTTGTTTGAGCGATTTTTTCATATACGGGAGATAATTAGCCGAAGACGCACCAATCAGCCTCCGCATAGCCTCATAAGCCTGGTCAGGTGACCGACTGCGAATGGCTTCAGCCACATTCTCGTGAAGACGCCAGCCCTCTTTGGTCAATGGCATTACCCTTAACAACTGGTCCAGGTTTTTAAAGAGAGCGTCGTTGATTTGTGACAGGAATTTATTATTGGCCATTTCTGCAATAAGTTGATGAAATGCCAAATCAAGATCGTGGAAATAATCATTGTCTTGCGTATCGAATACTACTAGCTGATCCTCAAGAATCTTAAACAGAGCCTCTATTTGTGTCTCTGTTGCATGTTGCGCAGCAAGGTAAGCAAGGCCGGTCTCGATAATCCCCCGTGCCTCAAAAAACATTTCGACATCCATACCGCCCAGGCTTAAACTCAATTCGATGATTTTATCATAGGGATCTTTGGTGTGTTTGGACACAAAGGTGCCAATACCATGGCGCATTTCCAGAATACCCATCGCTTTCAGGGAGTGCAAGGCTTCACGAAGCGAGGCCATGCTGACATCCATTTGTTCAGCCAGCATCCTTTGAGAAGGTAGTCGTTCTCCAGGCGCCCATTGCCCATCGCCGATCATCCCCAAGATTTGATCGATAATCCCTGAAGTGAGATCTCTCCTATGAATGGGCAAAATTCTCTGTGTATTTGTCATTGATTTATTGTTCCAGACATCATGTGTTCTGAACACTTATACTATAAACAATTTTTCAGGTTTTGTCAATACCTTGTGTCATTGTTCCCACAGCCTTTTCTTTGTCTCAAACCCTTTTGACCGCAATTTTTATAGTTTCCCCAACCCTCTCAATACACGCTCAGGTGTGAGCGGGAATTCATGGAACCAAACACCTATTGCATCATGCATGGCGTCGATGATGGCAGGGGCTAAAGGCATAAAGGGCATTTCGCCCATCCCCCGCGCCCCATAAGGCCCGATAGGATCCGGATATTCCAGGATGAGTGATTCAACCACTTCCGGAACATCCAGAACTGTTGGAATAAGATAGGTCGAGAGCTTGTCGGATAACACATACCCATCTTTCTGGACATAATTTTCCATGAGCACATACCCTGCAGCTTGAACAATGGCCCCATCCATCTGACCCTGGATTTGCTGGGGGTTGATGGCTTTACCCACATCATTGGCGCAAATAACTTTCAAAATGCAGATCTCGCCTGTTTCTGTATCGACTTCCAGGTCAACCACTTCAGCCACATACCCATAGGCAAAATTCGGCATTGATTCCCCTGTCTGGGGGGCGTAGGGTGTGGTAACAGGCGGTCGATAAATATAAGCCGCCTTTGCTGGACGGTCTTCCTGACGCCATTTTTCAAGCGCTTCAACGACGGCACCTCTGATGGCATTCCCGCCCATAAACGTCATCCTGGATGCGGACACACTCCCCGCATACTGGGAAGTGGCTGTATCAGAGGCAACCAGTGCAACCTTTTCCACAGATATCCCCAAGCCATCCGCCGCGATCTGCTTAAACACCGTGTGCGAACCCTGACCAACTTCAGCGCCGCCATGGTAGAGAATTGCTTTTTCGATCTGAGCTCCACCATGCAGCTCGACGACAGCCGTACAGAATTCTTCACCGCCTGAGGAATAGCCCACATTTTTAAAGCCACAGGCAATACCCCGTCCCCTCTTAATAACCCCAACATTCATCGGAGTCACAGATGGTTTTTTCCACCCGGTATTTGTGACCCTCCAGCCAGATGTTTTTGCCAGCTCTGTTACAACCTGCTTGATGCTTACCCCTTTTGGGATTGGGGTTCGGACGGATAATAATGACTCTTCCTTAATCAGATTCTTTAATCGAAACGCCACCCTGTCCATCCCCAGCGCATCTGCCAATCGATTGACCTGTGTTTCTGCTACAAAAGCACCCTGGGGGCCGCCAAACCCGCGAAAAGCCGCCCCAGGGACATTATTGGTGTGCACTACATGGGCCTCAATCGACACATTTGGGATCTCATAGGGACCAGGACACATTAATGTGGTGTTCCCCAAAACCAGGGTTGAGGTATAGGCGTAGGCACCGCCATCACCATACACATCCACCTTGGCTGCTTTGATCAGGCCATCGGAAGTTGCCCCCCATTTCGCCTTTAACTTGTAAGCATGACGTTTGCCATGTCCAATGATGGACTCTTCACGGCTCCAGACAATTTTGATAGGGCGATCAATACCGCGCTGGTGCAATCGCAAGGCTGCCAGACCCAGGATGATCTGAACCGAAGCATCTTCGCGGCCGCCAAATGCGCCGCCAATCGCCGGATAGATCACCCGGATTTGCTCTTCAGGCATATCCAGTGCACGGGCAATCTGTTCGCGATCATGATGTGGGTCTTGCCCGGCAACCACGATGGTGATGCGGCCCTCTTCATCATAATAGGCCACACCTGCTTCGGGTTGTAAAAAGGCATGTTCCTGAACAGGCGTTTGATACTCCCCTTCGACAATCACATCACATGCTTCAAAAGCCTTTTCAACATCGCCCAGTTGAATCCTATAGGTACAAAAAACATTATCAGAGCCTTTGTCCGGGTGCAATATTGGCGCATTTTCATCTAAGGCTTCTTCGATGGAACCCACCACTGGCAGGTCTTGATAGACAACCTGCACCAGGTCACGCGCCTTGGCGGCGATTTCCTCTGATTCAGCGATCACCAATGCAAGGTGATCGCCAATAAAACGCACCCTGTCGCCATAGGGATTATTCGTGCCAGGACCACATAAAATGGGTTGGTCGGGAATGATATGACCGTAAATATTATCTTTGACCACATCTTTGGCGGTGAGCACGGCAAGGACGCCATCCAGCGCTTCTGCGGCGCTGACATCGATCCCCTTAACAATGGCATGCGGTCTATGCGCAAACAACACCTTCATATAGAGCTGATTCGGGAAGTCAAAATCCGCAGGATAGCGTGCTTTTCCGGTA
>PWSY01000087.1 GCA_003563055.1 Anaerolineaceae bacterium
TGATGGCTATCTGGCTAAACCCATCCATAAAGCTAAATTACTGAACGATATGCGCCAACTCAAGCTGATCGATTGACATGACCCCTCTCTCATGAAACATCAACGCACTGAACCCCAAGTACCGCTGGTATTAATCGTCGATGATGATTTGACCACCGTGCTTATCTTAGAGCACCTATTGCGCAGCGCAGGATTGCAGACCCTGCGGGCAGGCAATCTGGCTGAAGGAGAAGCCCTGTTCCATGCTCAGCCCGTGACCCTAATTCTGCTGGATGTGCATCTGCCGGACGGTAATGGGCTGGATCTGTGTCAGAAACTGACCGCCATTTCTTCAGTGCCAATTTTGTTTATCTCCGGGGATAATGACATCACCACCAAAACCCGAGGATTTGCCGCAGGGGGGGTGGACTATATTACTAAGCCCCTATCTGGCCCAGAAGTCTTGGCGCGGGTGCGCACTCATCTGCGTCTGCACGCAGCGCAACAGGAATTGATCGAGCTGCATGCGGAACACATTGCTCGGCTGGCCGCTGCTCAACAAACGCTGATGCCCCAAGCGACCGATCATCCTGAAGCCCGTTTTGAAGTCTGTATCCGCCAAGCTCAGCAGGCCGGTGGGGATTTTTATACAGTGGTGCCCTTAGGTGAGTGTGTGGCCGATTATATTGTTGCTGATGCCAGCGGCCATGATCTGGGTACGTCATTATGGACTGCTGCGTTCAAAACCTTGCTCAATGAATGCATCTCAGCGGTTGATATGCCGCAGCACACCTGCCGTTCCATCAATGATTCCTTACGGCGGGTATTGCCGGAGAGTGCTTATTTTACTGCTCTTTACGCCCGACTTGAGCGTAAAACCAAACGATTGACGCTGGTTAATGCTGGCCATCCATCGGCCATTCTACTCAGCGCCGCGACCGGCGAAGCGCAGTTATTAGAACAGGCCGGTGATATTCTGGGAGTTTTTTCCGATGCCAGCTTCGGTGTCATGGAACTCCCGATCCAGCCCGGTGATCGTCTGTATCTGTACACCGATGGGCTGGTGGAAATGCACGGCAACCGTACCCACGGCTGCACGCAAGTCCTACACGCCTGTCAGCACACGGCTCAGCAACCCTTAGCCGCCAGCGTTAACAATATGGTGACTGCGATCTGCGGCGATCACCAACCCACTGACGATATCGTCTTGCTGGGCATTGAGGTGTGAACGTGTGCAACACACCCACTGATGTTTTGCCTTTGATGTGTAGCCAATACCAAGTGATGCATACCAACCAGTATGCTCACGGAGCCAGCATTTTAATAAGCAAAAAAGACAAGCCATCAGCCTTTTTTCAGGTGCAGGCGGTATGGACATAGGTGTACGAGATGCAGGCTTCAATATTCTTGCAGAGATTGAGCTCGATCAACACTGTTGCGCAACTTTATCGACTAATGCAAAACGTCATAAATATAAAACGAAAATCATTCATGCGGACATACGATCGCTTGCACCAGAGCAATTGTTAAACGATTTAGCCCTAAAAAAAGGCGAGCTAGATTTGCTTTTTGGTGGCCCGCCTTGCCAATCTTTTTCTTTAGCAGGTAAACAACTTGGTTTAGAAGATGAACGAGGTTTGCTTCTTTTTGAAATAATTAGATTTGCGGAAGCAATCCAGCCTAAAGTTATTTTTATTGAGCAAGTTAAAGGATTACTTTCCTCAAAAGGCAAAAACAATAAGCGTGGAGAAGTGTTTGAAAAATTTATAAAAGATCTGGAAGCCATAAAGTATATACCGAAATGGCGCGTAATTATGGCAGCCGATTATGGTGTTCCTCAATTAAGAGAACGGCTGTTTGTTATAGCAACTAGAGGACACAACGGATTTTATTTTATAGAAAGAACACATGCGCCCATTGAAAAGTGCAATGGGTTGTTTTCGTACAAGCCATATATTGGAATAGGTGAAGTTCTAAATGGACTTTCAGAGCCTGATCCAAAAATTAAAGGCAAAACTGTTTACGACAGACTGGACAGTCATGTTGATGTCACTCCACAACGAGATCGTGAGCGCATTGCTCAAGTCCCTGAAGGTTCTTATTTGGCAGCTCAAACCCATCTCGGGGAAGAACTCCGCTGTGGTTTATCATCGAAAGATACAACAAAATATTTACGCTTGCACCGAAAACGCCCATCAAATACATTGAGGTGTGGGGAAATATTCTATCACCCTACCGAAAATCGGTACTTAACCCCTAGAGAATATATGCGGATACATGGTTATCCTGATAGCTACTTATTAAAGGGACCCATTCGATCTAGAACTGGATCAGTTCCGAACTTAGATCAGCATAGGCAAATCGCTAACTCTGTCCCCCCTCCCTTGGCTAAGGTAATGGCACTTCAAATCAAAGGTCTCTTAGATGAGCAAAATATTTGAACTGTATGGATATCGTCTTGATTGCTGGAGTGAAGAAGCATCTGCCAATAGAGAAAAAGCATGGTGTCCTTTTATGGATGCTGAGTGTGATGGGGGTGGGAATCGTTATCTTTCAGCACTGGACATCAGCAATAACCCAAGATTAAAAAAATTTTTCCCGGGAAAGAAAATCGTTCAATCAGGTGTTTGCTCATTACGTTTACGAGAATCCGAACAACCGTGGATTGTTTGTCCCCGTCGCTTATTGTCGCTTAAAGGGCAAAAAGCAAATTATCAAACTCATATTCGAGAGCAATTAATCCAGTATGCAAATCTTGAACAAGGAAAACTCTATCGGGCATGGTCTGAAGTCAAAATTAAGGTGGAAACAAGCAACAGCGATGATGAAGCAAAATCTTTTGATTATACATTTGATTATATTATAGCAAGTTCAACCCAAAAAAGACTTTCTAAAGCAGCCGAACTGATTGGGAAAGGACTTCGTGCAACTCAAAAAATTGCTGAAGACAATCAATATACTTTAGCATCCAGAAACGGAGAAATTTGGATTGATGATTTTCCTTCCGAACCAGTCATAATTGTTGAAATAATGACATCAAGCACATCAGGGGGAAACAAAAAAAAGCGAACTCAGATTGCTATGGCTTGTGAAGATGCTGTCGTTTCCCCAGAAACGCATAACGGCCCAGGAATTAACTATCGCCAAGTATGGGCACGAATGGTGAGCCAATTAATTGTAAAATCGCAAGTTGGTCTTGCTTGGAATGGAAAAACCTTCTGGGTTCTTCAAGATCTCCTCGCTCAATATATTTCATCTACCACAGCTTTGGATTTATCAAAATACATTGCACAACATTCTGATCAGGTAAATATTATTGCATTCGGGTATGGTGATATCTATGAAAGGCTCACTGCACCAATCATAGAACTCAATGAATCTACTTTTTATGCAGGGCCTATAACTGAGAACGTTGAAAATTCTGTTTCCAAAGGTTTCGTTGAAATTGTAAAAATTGGTGCGCCACCTGATAAAGAACATTTGTGGCGTTCCTTGTTCAAAAAAACATCATGCGGAAGTATCGTTAGGAAATGAAATCCACCGGTCATAATCTGCGCCAGTTTGACAAGCAGTATTTGTTCTCTTTGGATCAAGAGGCATTGCAGGGGTCTGATGATCGCCACCAAAACTGCTAGAACATTGCATGCCACCATCCCAGCGGTTTTAAGCGCAGTGGAGCCGATCTGTCACCAAGCGCGTACTTTGCTGCAAGACCACGGCCAGCATGAGCACCTGTTTGCGGTGGATTTACTGCTGCGCGAATTTCTTAACAATGCCATCGTCCATGGCAACGGCGGAGATGCCCGCAAGTCGGTACAGGTTGCGGTACGAATCGGGCGCA
>PWSY01000256.1 GCA_003563055.1 Anaerolineaceae bacterium
GGGAGTTGTTTAAGCGCATCGTCCAGTACTGGGTCACTGAGTTCAACATCGACGGCTACCGCTTCGACTTTACCAAAGGGTTTACCAATCAGCAAAGCGGCAACCAGGGCTGGAACTACGACGCCGCGCGCATCGCCAATTTAAAGCGCATCGCTGATGAGGTGTGGGAAGTGAATCCCGATGCCTATGTGATCCTTGAACATTTTGCAGCCAACGACGAAGAACAGGAGTTGTCGGACTATGGCATGATGCTCTGGGGCAACATCACCTATGCTTACCAGGAAGCCGCCATGGGATGGCTGCCGGGCAGTAATTTTGAGTGGGTTTCTTATCAGGAAAGAAACTGGGATGATCCCCACCTGGTGGGTTATATGGAAAGCCACGACGAAGAACGCATCATGTACAAGAACATCACCTGGGGCAACTCCAACAACCCCCAGCACGACATCAAGGATGAGACCACCGCGCTGCGCAGGGCCGAACTGGTGGCCGCCTTCTACTTCCCCATACCCGGGCCGAAAATGATCTGGCAGTTCGGTGAGCTGGGATACGACTATTCCATCAATCACTGCCAGGACGGCACCATCGACGAAGGCTGCCGCACCGATCCCAAGCCCGTTCGCTGGGATTACTACAACGATTGGCGCAGAAAGCGGGTGTACGATGTGTATTCCATGCTGGCCAACCTCAAGCAGGAACACGAGGTGTTCCGCACCGATGATTATGAGCTCAGCCTCGATGGTGCCATGAAACGCATCCACCTGAACCACTCATCCAACCAGGTCGCCGTGCTGGGTAATTTCGATGTATTTCCGGGGGAGATCAATCCGAATTTCCAGCAGACAGGCACCTGGCATGAGTTCTTCAGTGGCAAAGAGCTTGAGGTATCAGATATCAATGCACCCATAACGCTGCAACCCGGAGAGTACCGGCTCTATTCCACCGAGGCCTTCCCTGCACATGGGGTGCCGCTAAGCGGCGACGGGCACGATGCACCGGCACCCGGCCAGATCCGCGTATATCCCAATCCGGCAAGCCACAGCCTGTATATTGAAGCGGCAGACAATATCAGTGAAGTCAGTATGATTGACTTGTTGGGACGGACGGTCTTTTTCGAAAAACCGGGCGTGATGCAGCATACTGTTTCTGTGGAACATCTTCCGGAAGGAGTGTATTTTGTCAGAGCGAAGTTTGGTGGGAAGGTGAATACGCGGCGGATTGTAGTAAGAAGTAATTAGTAGTTAGTAATTAGTAATTAGTCATGAGATTTATTCGTTTAGTGATAATTTTAGTCGTTTTTGGTGGTGTGGTGTCGTGTGTGCCGAAGCGGCAGTTTGAAGACCTGGAGGCACGGCATGACCGGCAGCTTGCCGAGAACCGGGAGTTGACCGAACAACTCGAAGTGGTTCGCGAAGACAATGCCAGGTTGTCGGATGAATTGTTTGATCTGACACATGAGGTATCCAGGCTCAGAGGCGACACCGTGCGTCTGGGCGAGCAGCTTCGCCGTGTGCAGCGCATGTACGACGATTATACAGACCAGACCGAAAAGGTCCTTGAAGGACAGACCGAAGAAACACGTCTGATTATGGCCCGCCTGCAAGCAACACAGGAAGACCTGCAGCGCCGCGAAGATGAGCTCACCCTTGCCATGCGTGAGATGGATGAAAAGGAAAGGCGCGTAAACGAACTGGAAACCATTTTACACCGCCAGGACTCCATTGTGCAGAACCTGCGACATACCCTGAGCAATGCCCTGCTCGGATTTCTGGATGATGGCCTGTCGGTCGAAATCCGCAGCGGAAAGGTGTATGTTTCGATGGAAGAAAGCCTGCTGTTCGCCACCGGCAGCACACAGGTCGACCGCCAGGGTGAACAGGCCCTGAGTGAGCTGGCAAAGGTGCTTGCCCAAAACCCCGACATCAACATCATGATCGAAGGACATACCGACGATGTGCCCTTCCGGCCCGGCGGCCCCATCAAAGACAACTGGGAGCTCAGTGTATTGCGGGCCACGGCCATTGTACGCATTTTGCTCAAACACGGCGACATCGACCCCCAGCGCCTGATCGCTGCCGGTCGGGGCGAATACCATCCCGTTGACCCGGCCGACACCCCGGAAGCAAGACGCAAAAACCGGCGCACCGAGATCATCCTCACGCCGCAACTGGACGAATTGTTCCAGATCATCGAACAGCACTAACAACACGCGACTGCTTTATTTTGAGGTTTCAGGCCGGCCGGGAACAACAAAGTGGCATGACATCAAAGTGTCAAAAAATTATCCCGCAAAGGGTAAATTTTATATCTTTGAATCGAATCGAACCCAACCTAAGCTTCAAACCAAAATAAAACCATCATGAAAGACCTAAATCTCACCCTGGACAATCTGGAAGAACTTCTTCCCGAATCATTTACCCAAGAGCAGAAAGCCAAGGCCAAGACGCTGTTTTACAAAGAACTGGCCGTACGGGCACACCGTTTCTACAACGGGAAAATGCAAACCCTCCCCAAAGCGCCCGTGATGGGATTCAACTGGTTCAATGCCTGGTACACACCCGGGGTGTCGAAGATCTCCACTACAATCCGTGAAGACAACGACACATCTTACGAGCTGTCGAACCGGGGCAACCTGGTGGCCGTGGTCAGCGACTCCACCCGCGTACTCGGCGATGGCGACTGCACCCCGCCCGGCGGAATGGGCGTTATGGAGGGCAAGGCCTTTTTGATGAAGTACCTGGGCGGCGTGGACGGAATCGCCATCTGCGTTGACAGCAAAGGCCCCGACGGCAAGAATGATCCCGAAAAGATCATCGATTTTGTCAAGATGTCGCAATACAGCTTTGGTGCCATCAACCTCGAAGACATTGCCCAGCCCAACTGTTACCGGGTACTGGACGTGCTCCGTGAAGAATGCGACATTCCGGTCTGGCACGATGATGCCCAGGGTACCGCATGTGTAACCCTTGCCGGGCTGATCAATGCCATCAAGCTGGTTGACAAAAAAATAGAAGATGTTAAGATCGTTTACTTCGGTGCCGGGGCGTCCAATGCCACCATTGCACGCATCGTAAACTCCGCAGGTGCTGATCCTGCCAAGTCAATCATGTTCGATTCCAAGGGTGCATTGCACACAGGCCGGAAAGACATCGAAGAAGACAAGCGTTTTTATCGCAAGTGGGAACTCTGCCAGATCACCAATCCGGATAAGGTAGAGACCATGGAAGAAGCCATGAAGGGTGCCGATGTGCTGATTGCATTGTCGAAGCCTGGCCCCGATGTGGTGAAAAAAGAGTGGATCGAGGTAATGGGCGACAAATCCATCGTATTCGTATGCGCGAACCCTGTTCCGGAAATCTATCCCTATGCCGCCAAAGAAGCCGGCGCACACATCGTGGCCACCGGCCGGGGCGACTTCCCCAACCAGGTGAACAACTCCATTGGCTTTCCCGGCATCCTGAAAGGCGCCCTGATAGTACGAGCCAGGAAGATTACCGACAACATGGCCATTGCTGCGGCAGAAGCCATTGCCACCTTCTCAGAGAAAAGGGGCATCCATACCGAAGACATCATCGCCAAGATGAGTGAATCGGAAGTATTCCCATACGAAGCCGCCGCCGTGGCCATGCAGGCCATCAAAGACGGCGTGGCACGCAGGGAGATGACCTGGCAGGAAGCCTACGACCTGGCCAAAAAAGACATCGAGCACGCCCGGGCCAGCACCCAATCGCTCATCGACACCGGATTCATCCCGAAACCACCGCAGGAGATGTTGAATGAAGCACTTGA
>PWSY01000068.1 GCA_003563055.1 Anaerolineaceae bacterium
ACGGCCTGGCGTGCTGCCTGGCTGATCATGCTGAGAGGACGTTCGGCTGTCTTCAGCTCGCCCCCTTCAACACCCTCAGCGAGGATGTGAATACATGGCGTCTGTTTTTGGAAAAAAGCAATGCAATAGGATTGATTCATGAAAAATATTATATCACTTAGATGACAGGATCGTAGATACCGGTTCACCATCAATTATCCAGAGACAAGAATACACCAATTGCTGCATTAAAGGGCAACTATTGTCCAAATCTTGGGCCAATAGATTGAATGCTAAAGACAACTGGTCAATTTGACACCTTAATGGACCTATGATAAAACTTATCCCAACAAAATCCGATAAATTGGCGCATTAGGCCGTCGATTGATTGATTTTGTTCCCGTTATGCATCTGACCAATCGAATTACGAAGGAAGGTAACCAGTGGAGTCCCGAAAAGCATTGACCGCCAGCACCCGGGGAGATGTGCCATTTGACATCGGTATTGTAAATGTTCAACTGATCAACGTCCTCACCGCGGAAATCTATCCAGCCGATATTGGCATTCATGACGGGCGCATTGCATTGGTCAGCCCAGCCGGCCAGCACAGTATCAACGCCGTCCAGACCATCAATGGAGAAGGTCTATGGGCCGCACCCGGGTTCATCGACGGCCATGTTCACAATGAATCCACCATGTGTACCCCTGCCAACTGGGCAGAAGTCATTCTTCCAATGGGAACGACAACGGTCTGCACCGACCCCCATGAAATTGGCAATGTTTTGGGGCTGGATGGCGTTCGATACATGCTGGAAGCAAGCCAACATTTACCGATCCGATATTATTTAACCATCCCCAGTTGTGTGCCCGCTGTGCCCCATTTAGAGACAACGGGGGCCATTTTTACCGAAAAAGAAGTCACTGCAATGCGCCAGTGGCCGCGCACCATCGCCATTGCTGAAGCGATGGATTTTGTTGGTCTTGCGAATCAAACCGGCAATATCACCCCGATTGTAGAAACCGGCCACAAAGCCAATTTACCTATTGAAGGACATGCGCCTGGTGTGGAGGGCTTGTTATTGCAAACCTACCTGGCAGCAGCCGGACCCAGATCATCGGATCATGAATCCTTCAGCAAGGATAATATGGTTGAAAAAGTGCGTTCAGGTATGATGGTCTATGCCAGACTCTCATCCTTTGGTGATGCTACAGAAGATACGGCGAACGCGATCAGGGCCCTCCCCGATCGGCGTATGTTTGGTTTTTGCACGGATGATATCATGCCTGACCAATTGATTCAAAGCGGGCATTTAAACCATGGCATGGGCAAGCTTATCGAGGCGGGCATCGACCCAATCACCGTTTATCAGATGGCCAGCATCAATGTGGCAGAACATTACGGTCTGCGGGGTCTGGGGGCCATCGCTCCAGGCTGGCTGGCGGACATTGTCCTGCTGGATGACCTGCACACGGTCAAGGCTCGCCATGTGATCACTCATGGTAAACTGCGTGTACAAGATGGCAAACTGCTGGATCCAATCTCAGAACCCGTCCCACCCCTGTTAGACAACACCGTCCGGCTTCCAAAGCTACTGACGATCGACAGCTTCCGGCCATCTGTTAACGGCCAGGATACCGTGACTGTCAATGCGATCAACATCCACAATCACATTGACACCTACATCGATAAAATTACACTGCCAACTGAAGACGGGTTTATTCGCTTTCCACTGCCAGATGGTGTAGCATTGGCAGCCGTGTGCGGCAGACATGGGCAGAACCAACCGCCCGCCCTGGCCGCCATCACAGGCTATCACCTTAATAAAGGCGCCATTGCCACAACCGTCAGCCATGACAGCCATAACTTAACCATCATCGGGAAGACCCCTGAGGAGATGTACCATGTCACACAGGTGATTCACAGCTTCGGCGGCGGTCTGGCAGCGGTTAAAGATGGTCAGGTTCTCGGAACAGTACCCCTACCAATCTCCGGGTTGATGAGCGACCTCAAAGTCACTGAGATCACGGAGCAGGTCAATCAATTCAATGCCGTATTGCCGCTACTGGGTTTGCCCAAGGCATTCCCATTAACCCTGCTGACGCTGGCGCTGCCGGTGGTCCCCCGGGTTCGTCTGACGGATAAGGGCATCGTGGATATCATGTCCCAATCCTTTATCCCCTTTGCGTGAAGGATCAACTCATTATTCCTAATCCTGACAAAGGTTTAAAAATTAAGCCAAAAGAAAAACCATTGGACGGGCTAATATTTTTGTTAATTCAATAACCACACTAATTGCCCTCTGGAATCTTTTCCAAACTGAGCTGTGACTTCAATTATCCTTTTTCGCAGGGATAAATATGCTATACTATTAAATAAGCTTGATAAAAAATCCATCGTTTATTTACCTTTGTCTCTCAGGTGATCTAGTTTATTTTCATTAATGAGGAGTCCAATTCATGAAACTGCAAAAAGTATCTTTTCTTACGATTATCCTATTGCTGTTGTTATCCACCCTTCAAGTTGGACTAACATTGGCACAGGAAAAGTCACAATACCATAATTTTCTTCCTTTGTTACTTAATCCTAAGACCGCTGCACCTACAATATCGCCCATGCCATTTGGGGTTGCCTTATTTAGAGGCCAACATGCAACGCTTGCCAGGCAAGCCAATGCTCACTGGGCCCATTATAATGGGCTGCTGTGGTCCGAGATTCAGAAAGAGGGGCCCACGTCAAATTGGGAATCGGATCATGCCGCACGAGTCGACCAGGATTTACTCGCCATGCGCGAGGCGGGGATGGATGTGGTTCTGACCATCCGCAGCACGCCTGCGTGGGCGCGAGATCATGACTATTTTTGCGGGCCCATGCGTGAAGGCAATATCAACCAATTTGCCGATTTTGTTTCCGAGGTCGTCCAGCGTTACAGCCAACCGCCCTATAATGTGACTTTTTACGAAATCTGGAACGAACCGGATGATATCCCAGTGCCGGGCGGTGAAAATAATCCTTATGGCTGCTGGGGAGACCCCGGTAAAAAGGGTGATCCCGGGAGCGACCCGCTGGGTGGCGGCGGTTTTTATGCCCAGGTGCTCAAAGCTGTTTATCCCCAGGTTAAACAAGCCAATCCGGATGCCCTGGTTGTGTTGGGCGGCCTTTTGTTATGGGGCGACCCAAACATTTATCTATTAAACCGTGTCAACTTCTTTGAGGGAATATTAGCCGAGGGTGGCGGCAACTATTTTGATGTCGCCAATTTCCATGCTTATACCACCTATGATCCTGCCAAAACCGCCATCCAATCTGAGCGTGATGAGCTGATGTGGTCAAACAGCGGAGGGCAGGTAGAGGGTAAACTCGGTTACCTGCGGGATATGATGGATAAATTCAATGTTCCTCAAAAACCTGTGATGCTGACCGAAGTCGCACTCTATACCTGGGATACACAGCTACCAGATTACGACCCCGATTTCGAGGCCGCCAAAGCAGATTATGTTGTCTGGCTATACACCCGCAACCAGTCCGAAGGAATCCTTGGAACCAGCTGGTACCATTTAGAATCCTATGGCTGGAATAAGAGCGGCTTATTAGACCGAGATAATCCCCCCCTGCCTGCCTATGAAGCTTACAAAGTCATGGCCCACACGCTGGAAGACTTCACCTACCTCAAGGACTTGACGCTTTCTGACGGGATTCTGGGCTTTGAGTTCATCAGTGGCAATCAGCGTATTTGGGTGCTGTTTTCAGAAGATGGCTCACAACAGGCGATATCCGTTCCCACCGGTTTCAACCAGGCTTATGATCTCT